>NZ_JBSGBZ010000060.1:0-46165 GCF_053601495.1 Streptomyces sp. NPDC004721 | reverse complement strand
TCGTCGGTCAATGTCACCTCGGCCACCGGCCGTCCCCTACGCGCCACGCGGACAGCCTACAAATATTCATCGAACTTCAGGCGCAGAACACTAGGTCGCCAGTTCCTCTGCCATCCCCCGCACCAGTTCCATCGCTCTGCGCTGCAGCCATGGGCCAAATGTCACTCGCGTCGCGCCGAGTTCGCCCAGTTCGGCGGGTGTGGGGCCGGTGTCGTCGAAGCGGGCGAGGGCGTTGAGAGGGCCTGGAAGTGCGGCGCGCAGGTGGGGCAGGGCGTCGAGCCGGGCGCTGATGGGGTAGATGCAGTCGGCGCCTGCGGCGATGTACAGGGAGGCGCGTGAGATCGCCTCGGCGGGGCCGGGGATGCCGCGGGCGAAGGTGTCGACCCGCGCGTTGAGGAAGAGGGCGTCACCGGCCGCGTCCCGTACTTCCGCGAGCCAGTCCGCCTGCGCACGTGGATCCTTGAGCACGCCGCCCTCGGAGTCCTCAAGGTTGCAGCCGACCGCGCCGGTGTCCAGGAGGCGGCCGACGAGTTCGTGGGGCGGGAGCCCGTAGCCGCCCTCCAGGTCCGCGGAGACCGGCACGTCCACGGCCCGTACGATTCGGGCGACCGCGGCGAACATCTCCTGTGCCGGAGTCTCCCCATCCGCGTAGCCGAGCGAGGCAGCGACGCCGGCACTGGGCACGGCCAGCGCAGGGAACCCGGCCTCCGCGAAGAGGCGAGCGCTCGCGGCGTCCCACGGCCCCGGAAGCACGAGCGGATCATTGGGCGCGCGGTCCTGGTGGGGGGCGCGGAAGAGAGCGGCCTTGGTCATTGCGCGGCGTCGCACTTCGTTGCGGTCATGCCGTCCAGCGTACGGGCGGCGTGCGGCCCACTTCTGCGAAATCGCTGGAGGCATGCCAGGGCAGAACCAACAGATTGATCACAACCGGATACAGGCCCTAGCACCGAGCTGCGGCAGTTGGCCCGCACCCGGGGAGCCGTCCGGGCCGCATGACGGACCGCCGGGTGCCCTCGGTCGCCCTTGCGTCCGACGGCCGGCCGCCGGACGCGGATCTCAGCAGTCTCCCCGGTCGCACCCAGATGGTCGACGACCTCCGCCAGCGTCCGCAGCCGCACTCCGGCAGTGACAGTGCAGCCTTGCTCGGCAAGTAGGGGGCGTACCTCGCCAATGGCCCGGGTGATGGTGGAGCGGTCCACACCGAACGAGCCGGGGACGTGGCCCGGCCCCAGCCCAGGAGCCACTCGGCAGGCAGGGCTTCCCGCATCGCCTTTGTGGGGGCGGCCGGTTGTAGTGCTCGGGGACACCGCAGGCGTCGCACACAGCCGATGTTGGCGATGACTCGGTCGAACCGCAGGAAGTCGTGGTCGAAGACAGGTCGTGCGCGGTGTCGTACATCAATGTTTCACGCGCCTTTCTGGGCGCTGAGGATGGTTCATCACGTAGGTCCGGGTGGCGAGGAAGAGCAGGATCCCCCACACCAGGAACGACATGTCCCAGACGAACAGGCGCCACAGCAGCGGCTTCCACTCGAGGGGGCCGGACGGGGTGAGCACGCCGAGTGCCACCAGGAGCAGACTGCCGACCTGCAGTGCCCCATAGATGGTCAGCAGTGCCGCGCCGCCCCAGCCCGCGGTGAGCATCAGTGGGCGAGGGACGACGCGACCCCATGGCCGGACGAGCGACAGCGAGAAGAGAGCGCCCGCTATTTTGAGTGCGCCGGTGATCCAGACGACGGCGATGAATCCGGGGTCCCGTCGCCCGGCCATCCGTTGGATCGCACCGCCGAGCGTGTCGAGGCCGAAGGTACCTCCGGCCGCCCAGTAGAAACTGAAAAGGCCGAAGACGAAGGCCAGCACCGCGGCCGTGTGTCCGGCCCAGGCCCTCTGCCGTCCGCGGGATTTCCGGGCCGTTGGAACATTCATGTCCGTCGTCCGCTCTCTTCCCTCGTAACCTCGTCGCCGTGCTGGAACAGGGTCAGTCCTGCCAGACGGCCTGCTGGGACACGACGCCGCAGGCGGCCTTGAGGTTGCCCACGACAGTCGGACCGTGCGCAAGGACATCTCGCAGAAGGTGCCGTGCAGACGAGGCCCGGTTGATGCCCAGGACGGCGGCGATGCTCTTGTAGGTCGCCCCGGGCGTGGACTCGTACAGGGCCACGGCATCGGCCTTGAACTCGTCCGAGTAGTCCTTCATCGCCATCGGCGGTCTTCTCGCTTCCTCCGGATCAAGCAGATCCAGTATCAGCGTGTCCACCACTCAGGGGGAGGCCCCGAGCATCTATGCGGCTTTGATCAGCTGCCTGCCCTGGTGGCCAAGCATGCGGCACGGGCGGGGATGGGCGATGCTCGGGTCTTCGTTCCCGACCTGCGCCGGCAACTGCTGCGGGAGGTTACAGGTCAGGGCCTCGACGCCGGTGCCGGCGGTGAGACCTATGAGGTCGACAGCACCCTGCCGGGCCGGACGTTCGCCAGCAGCCGTCCCCTGCCGGGCGGCGATGGGGAGCAGCCGCGCCGGTGGTGGATGCCGATCCTGGGCGGCACCGAGCGGCTCGGCGTGCTGCGGGTCGATCTCGCCCAGGGAGTCGAACCCGAGCGAGCCGGTGTGCTGGCCTCGCTGGTCGGACTGCTGCTGATGAGCAAACGACCGCACAGCGACTCATACGCCCGTCTGGTGCGCACCGAGGCGATGAACGTGGCCGCCGAGATGCAGTGGAACCTCATGCCCCCGCTGTGTTTCGCCAACCATGCTGTGGCGATCGTGGCGGCAATGGAGCCCGCCTATGCGATCGGTGGTGACGCCTTCGACTACGCGGTCGCCGGCCGCCAGGTACACCTGGCGGTCTACGACGCCATGGGACACAACAGCCGCGCCGGGCTAACGGCGAACCTGGCGGTAGCGGGCTGTCGCAACCAGCGCCGCCAGGGTATCGACCTGGTCGCCACCGGTGAGAAGGTCGAGGAAGTCCTGGTCGAGCACTTCGGCCACAGCACGTATGTCACCGCCGTCCTCGCCAATTTCGACTTCACCACCGGAGCCCTGTTCTGGATCAACCGCGGCCACCCCGCGCCGGTGCTGATCAGAAGGGGCCGGTGGACCACCACATTAGGGTGTCCACCCGCGCACCCGCTGGGGACCGAATTGGACGTTCTCGCCGCCACCCTCTGCCGGGAGCAGTTGGAACCCGGAGACCGCATCCTGCTCTACACCGACGGTGTCACAGAGGCCCGCGACCCGTTGCGGTCGTGAGTTCGGCCTGAACGGCCTCACCGACTTCATGATCCGCCACCACGCCGACGGCCTGCCCTTTCCCGAAACGCTGCGACGTTTGATGCACGCGATAGTGGACCACCACGCCGGGCAGCGGGCCGACGACGCCACCGTGCTCTGCCTGGAATGGCTCGGGCCCAGCCGCAACACCGAGCTACGCCCTCAAAGGAACGTCATCGCCTCGAACACCGACCAGCCTGCCTGAGATGGGGCATCACCACAGTGCCGGCGGGGCCGGTGCCGTCCAGGACGAACAGCAGCCGCGGGAAGAACGTGCCGTCCGGCCGCGGGCACGTAGTGGCGGAGGCGCGTAAACGCCTCCCGAGGGGCGCGGGTGGGGTTACATGCTGGGACCGCCTGATGCACGACCACTCCCGGCACGTCGGCTGTCGCTGTCGCGTTGGTGGCCACAGCGGGCGTCGCGGTCGAAGATACCCAGGATTTCAGGGGCCGCCCTCGGTGCCGATGGCGCGTGCGGGAGCATGGTGGGGAACTCCGCGGCCTGGTTGGTCTCGACGCGGAAGCGGCGGTGGTCCGGCATGAGGATCGCGGTGCCGGACAGGCTGGTTCAACCGTGACCCCGGCGAAGCCCGCCGCCACGGCATGGCCCCCCTCCTCACCCTCTTCCACACTGACGCCATGCCCGCCGCATCAGCCGCCGTCGTAGAGCGCGCCCTGCAAGCCGCCGTAGGACGCGGAGACATCCCCGCCGAGCACAGGTGCAAGGCACTCGAACTCTGGGCCCGCACCTACCTTGACCACCCCGAACAGGCCCACGCCTAGCCCCCACTCACCGGTACGGCAGGACCCCACGATGGCGAAGCAGATCATCCTGAGCCCCACCCTCGACCCATGGGAGCGCCAGCCCGGAGAAAGTACCCGCAAGCACGGCCAGGACATGACAAACCGCGACCTTGGTCGCGCCCGCACACAGGGTCGACCCCGACACACAACGGACCGAACAGGTCATCGATCCGGGCGTACAACCGCCGCATGAGCTCGTCGAACGAATCCGCGCGCACCAGATCCCCTGCCAAAGCAAGAGCGCCACGACTGTCGGCCGGCCCTGTGGCGTTGCGCTCATCCGGCGTTGCGCGCCGGCTCCGTCAACTGCCGCCATGTCCGCACCAGTTGGCTGAACTCCTTGACCTGGACGAGTACGTGGTCGCGGGCGGCGTTCTCCGCCGTCTCGGCGTCGCCGCGGGTGATGGCGTCGGCGATCTCGCGGTGCTCGGCCAGGGAGCGGCGCATGCGGTCCGGGACGCGCAGCTGCAGTCGCCGGTACGGCTGCAGGGCTCGCTTGAGCGCGTGGGCCTGCTGTCGCAGGTACTCGTTGCCACAGGAGTCGTAGACGATGCCGTGGAACCGGGCATTGGCGTAGTAGTAGCGGTCCGCGTCGCCGGCCGCCGCGTGGCTCTCGCACTCCTGCAGGGCGCGTTCGAGGTCGTCCAGCGCCTCCCGGTCGATCCGGCGGGCGGAGAGCCGCGCCGCCATCCCCTCCAGCTCGGCCATGACCTCGAAGCGCTCGGCCAGCTCGGAGACGCTCAGCTCGGTGACGTACGTGCCCTGCTTGGGGCGGATCTGTACGAGTCCGGAGCGCTCCAGCGCCTGGAGGGCTTCCCGGATCGGCGTGCGAGAGCAGCCGAACTCTTGTTCGAGCAGCGCAGGATCCAGACGCTCGCCGGGACGGTAGTGGCCGTCGACGACAGCGTTCTCGAGTGCGTCGCGAACGCGCTGGGATTCAGGGACCCGGGCCATGTGCACCTCCGAGCGGTCAGGTTATCCGGGCGTGCAGGGGGTGGTGCACGAGCCTCTATGTGTCCTACGGTGGCACTGTTATATATATCGTTCTTCGTCATGGATTTAAAGCCAGGGGCGACACCAGAGGCGAGCGAGACCAGGGGCGTACGGAAGGTGCGGACATGGAACGTTACGACGGCTGGCTGCTGACCGACCTGTTCCAGGCTCTCGGGCGGCGGCGTGGCGCGGATCCGGCAGCCGGAGAGCCGCTGGACTCCCCGCTGGACCAGCTGCTCGCCGCCTGCGAAGTCCTGATGAGCGACGTGGGTGAAGCCTCGATGCGCGCGGTCGCGGCCAGGGCTCTCGCCGCCTACGACGAGCTCGACGACGACGGCAGGCGGGCCTTCTTCAGCCACATCACCCAGACCTACGACGCCGACGCCGATCAGGTCCGTGCCGCCTTCCGCCGCTGGGAGGACGCCCGCAGCGCCGGGTCCCGGGGCGAGGAGGAGCTGGTCCGGCTCTTCGACGTGGTCGAGCCGGCCCGCCAGCAGCTGCTCCGCCGGATGAACCACGCACCCGACGCCACGCTCGCCCTGGTCGAGATGCGCGCGGACCTGCACCGGCTGATGCACCGTCACCCCGAGCTGCGGCCCCTCGACCATGACTTCCATCACCTGCTCACCTCGTGGTTCAACCGAGGCTTTCTCCGCATGGCGGAGGTCACCGGGGACGCACCGGAGGAGCTGCACCAGTACCTGATGCAGGGTGAGAAGGTCCACCCGATGGAGAGCAGTGCCGAACTCCGCCGTCGCTTGGAGCCGGAGGACCGTGCGGTCTACGCGTTCTTCCATCCGGCCACCGGGGAGGTACCGCTGATCTTCGTGGAGGTCGCTCTGGTGCGCGGCCTGCCGGACCGTATCGCTCCGCTGCTGGAGCCCGGCCCGGCGCTCAGCCCTTCGGACGCGGACACGGCGGCGCTCTACTCGATCAACAACGCCCTGGACGGCCTGGCCGGAGTCTCCTTCGGAAGCTTCCTCATCAAGCAGGTCATCGAGCAGGTGGGCGAGCAACTGCCCCATCTGACGCAGTTCGTCACGATCTCGCCCCTCCCGGGATTCCGCCGCTGGCTCGGTGAGCAGGCCGGACGGGACGCCGAGCTGGGGCTGCTCGTCCGTGAGCTGGACGCCCTGGAGGGGCCGGCGGACCTCGGTGCGGCGGACGTCGAACGGATCCGTGCCCGGCTCCTTCCCGCCCTGGCCCGGTACATCGCCCTCGAGCGGCGCGAGGACGGACGCCCCCTCGATCCGGTCGCCCGCTTCCACCTGGGTAACGGGGCCGCCGCCTGGCAGCTGAACTGGCCGGCGAACAGCTCGGCCGAAGCCTGGCGGCAGTCGTACGGCGCGATGATCAACTACCGCTACGAGCCGGGGCAGCTGGAGCGCCGGCACGAGGACTTCGTCCGCCGTGGCGCCGTCGCCCTCGGCGGACCGCTGCGCGACGCCTTCCCCGAGGCCGCGGAGGTGCCCCGTGCCAGGGACGCCTCCACCGCCTCTACCGCCTCAAACGATCGATGAGAGAGGAACACCCCTGATGGCACCACCCTTCACCACCATCTACCGGACCTTCGCCGAGCAGGTGGAGCGGCAGCCGGACAAGGCGCTCTTCGAGCTGCCCGGCGGTCGGCGGATCACCTACCGCGAGACGGCGCGGACCGTGGGGCGGATCGCCGCCCGGCTCGTCGCCGACGGTGTCACCCCCGGTGACCGGGTCGCCATGCAGGTGGACAAATCCCCGGAGGCCATCGCGCTGTATCTGGCGACGCTGCAGATCGGCGGCGTCTTCCTGCCGCTCAACACCGCGTACACCGGTGCGGAGATGGAGTACTTCATCGGCGACGCCCAGCCGCGTGTGCTGGTCTGCTCCCCGGAGCGGCGGGCCGACCACGCGCACCGCGAAGGGGAGGACCTCGTCGTCGAGACCCTCGGCACCAAGGGCGACGGCACCCTGCTGGAGGGCGACGGCCGCCACGACGAGGTCGTCGACGCGTCGGCCGACGACCCGGCGGCGATCCTCTACACCTCCGGCACCACCGGACGCTCCAAGGGCGCGGTGCTGACCCACGGCAACCTCGCCTCCAACTGCCAGGCGCTGCTGGAAGCCTGGCAATTCACCGACCAGGACCGGCTGATCCACGCCCTGCCGATCTTCCACGTCCACGGGCTCTTCGTCGCCGCGAACATGACCCTGGCGGCCGGTGCCTCCATGTACTACCTGCCGAAGTTCGACGTGGAGACGGTCGTGGACCTGCTGCCCCGGGCCACGGTGCTCATGGGCGTGCCCACCTTCTACACCCGGATGTTGAAGAACGACCGGCTCACCCCGGAGACCTGCGCTTCGATGCGGCTGTTCGTCTCCGGCTCGGCCCCGCTGCTCGCGAGCGACCACGAGGCCTTCGAGGCCCGTACGGGCCACGCCATCCTGGAGCGCTACGGGATGACCGAGACCGGTATGAACACCACCAACCCGTACGAGGGCGGCCCGCGCAAGCCCGGCACCGTCGGCAAGCCGCTGCCCGGCACGGAGATCCGGGTGGTGGACGGCGAGACCGGACAGGCGCTGCCCGACGGTGACGTCGGCAGCATCGAGGTCCGTGGCCCCAACGTCTTCAGCGGGTACTGGCAGCTGCCCGAGAAGACGGCGGCCGAGTTCCGTGCGGACGGCTTCTTCATCACCGGTGACCTGGGCCGCATCGACGAGGACGGCTATCTGTGCATCGTCGGCCGGGGCAAGGACCTGGTGATCTCCGGCGGCTACAACATCTACCCGAAGGAGATCGAGGAACTGCTCGACGCCCACCCCACGGTGCTGGAGTCCGCCGTGATCGGTGTCCCGCACCCGGACTTCGGGGAGACGGTCGTGGCCGTCGTCGTCCCGGCGCCGGGCCAGGAGCCCCAGGAGGCCGAACTGCTGAAGTTCATCGCCGGCGACCTCGCCCGGTTCAAGCACCCGCGCGCCGTGCGCGTCGAAGAGGCGCTGCCGCGCAACGTGATGGGGAAGGTGCAGAAGGCCGAGCTGCGCAAGCGTTACCAGGACCTGTTCGTGGGCTCGAACGCCTGATCCTTGACATGCTCCTCGGGCTGAAGCCCGAGGATTCTGGCCGTCCCACGGGTTGCTGTGCCGTTACGCGGCACGGTTTCCGTGTGGGATTCCTTGGCTTCCTGTTTCTTCACGCTGTGCCAGAACGGGTTCTGGTCTTACCGGCGCTCCGCAGGCCGTCACCGCCAGTCCGGCGGCCTTGATGTTGAGGGCGGCGTTGTGGTCCCGGTCATGGAGAGTGCCGCAGGCGGTGCAGGCCCATTCCCGCACGTGCAGGGGTTTGGGTCCGTCGCGGTGACCGCAGGTGGAGCACACCTGGCTGGTGGGCTCGAACCGTCCGACCTTGACGAAGGTGCGCCCGTATCGCTGGGCCTTGTAGGCGAGCATGTTCACGAACTGGGACCAGCCCGCGTCGTGGACGCTCTTGGCAAGCCTGGTGCGCGCCAGGCCGCCCACCGCCAGGTCCTCCACCGCGATCGCTTGGTTCTCGCGGATCAGCCTTGTGGAGAGCTGGTGGTGGAACTCGCGGCGCGCGTCGGCCACCCGCGCGTGCGCGCGGGCGACCTTCCGGCGGGTCTTCTCCCGGTTCTTCGAGCCTTTCTGCTTGCGGGACAGCTCCCGCTGGGCTTTTCTGAGTTTCTTCTCCGCCCGGCGAAGGAACCGCGGGGAGTCGATCTTCGTGCCGTCGGACAGGACCGCGAAGTGGGCCAGCCCCAGATCAATACCCACGGCCTGATCACTTACGGGCATGCGGGCCGCGTCGGTGGCCGGGTCGATGTCGATGACGAAGGAGGCGAAGAACCGGGCCCGCCGCATCCTTGATCACGGTGACGCTGGACGGGACGACGGGCAGGGGGCGGGACCATTTCACCCGCAGCTCGCCGATCTTCGGCAGGCTCAGCCGGCCGACCGGTGTGATGGACCAGCGGGCGTTGGCGGTGAACCGGATCGACTGCCTTGTGTCCTTGCGCGATTTGAAGCGCGGCGCGCCCAGTTTCGGGCCCCTGCGCTCGCCATTGAGGGAGGCGAAGAAGTTGCGGTAGGCGGCCTCGGCGTCTCGGAGGGACTGCTGCAGCACGACTGCGGAGACCTCGCCCAGCCAGGCACGGTCGGGCGTGCGCTTGGCCCGGGTGATCAGCTGCTGGGACAGTTCGGCGGCCCTGGGGAAGGGCAGGCCCTGCCTGCGGGCGTCCTCGCGGGCACGCACCGCGTCGTTGAACACCACGCGGGCGCACCCGAACGCCCTTGCCAGCGCGGTGCGCTGACCGGGTTTCGGGTACAGGCGGAAGCTGTACCGAAGCTGCATGATCCGGACGCTATCAGCAGCCATTGACAGTCCGGAGTGGATCAGCCGAATCCAGCTCCGCTGGAACGATCCTGCGACGCTCCGCGTCGCACCCGTCGGATTCGCTTCACCACCGGCGTGAACGCCGGTGCACTGCGAATGAATCCTCGATGCGGTGACCCGTCGCGCCTGCCCGCTGCGTTTGAAGTGCACGACAGCGGGCGCCGGCAAGTGGGGGCGGGCCCTTACCCAGCGCGAGCCCGCCCAGCGGGCCGCGCTCCAGCAGCGCCGCCGCGAGCAGGAGACCGACGCCTGGCGGGAACGCTACCGCCCACGGGCCGGGATCGAGGCGACGGTCTGCCAGATCGTGCACCGCACCCACGCACGCCGCAGCCGCTACCGGACCGCCGCCGCCACCCACCTGGGCCATTGCCTCGCTGCCACCGCCGTCAACCTCATCCGGATCGATGCCTGGCAGCAAGGCCACCGCCCAGAGCGCACCCGCACCACCCACTTATGCCGCCTCTTCGCCCGCCCCTCGAAATGAGAGATCAGCAACGTGTTCCATCAGGGAGGGGAGGATTCAATTCATGTCTGCGGCTCACCGAGAACGGTGGCAAGCCGTAACCCGTAAGGGAGTTGAGAGCGCGATGGACCGCCGGGCGGCGCGCGGCCCCATACCGCGCGCGGCCCGGCGGCCGGTCAGTTGGCCTCGGCCGGGACCGGGGCGAGGGAGCGGGACCGTACGATGAGCTGGGCGACGGCCGTGACCACCAGGTTCGGGATGAGGGCGATGAGTCCGGTGTCGACCGTCCCGACGTCCACGCCTCCGAAGGTGAGCCAGACCAGGACGCCGACGCCGGTCAGGATGCCGAGCATCGCGGGCACCGCGTCCAGACGGACCTTCTTCGCCAGGCCCATGACGATCGCCGGGGCGAGCTGGGTGAGGCCTCCGTAGGTGAGCAGCAGCAGGTCGGACAGGAGCCCGGGCCTGGTCAGGCCGAGTACGAGGGCGAGGCCGGCGGCCGCGACGACGCACAGGTGGTTGGTGCGCAGCTGCGCGCGTTCGTTGCGGACGCTGAGCAGGTTGCGGGACAGCAGGCTGGAGATGCCCACGACGATGGCCGCGGACGGCACCATCGCCGCCGAGGCCGCGGCGACCGCGACGATGCCGACGAGCCAGCCGGGCAGGGTCTGGCCCGCGAGGGTCAGGGCGACGGCGTTCGCGGGGGAGCCCGGCTTCACCAGCAGGATTCCGGCGAACCCGACGATCACGGGGATGCCGAGCGCGATCTGGTAGAGCGGCAGCCAGATCGCGTTCTTGCGCAGCGCGCGCCCGCTGCCGGCGGCGAGGACCGGCGGCCACAGGTGGGCCATGGTGCCGAGTCCGCCACCGATGCCGGAGATGATGACGGCGGTGGCGAAGAACGTGGCGTCGTAACCGTCCTGATGGAGCGTCAGGAGGTTCGGATGACTGTCTCGTACGGTCTCGAACAGGCCGCCGATGCCGCCGTTCACGGACAGTGCCACGCCGACGATCAGCACCACGAGCCCGACGATCATCAGGGCGTCCTTGAGGTAGGCGACGCGCGCGATGCCGCGGATGCCGGACCACAGGACGAAGGCGACGGTGAGGACGGTGGCGAGCACCATGCTCAGGTTGCCGCCCGTACGGCTGCCGGTGGCGAGCTGCACGATCAGCCCGAGCCCGGTGATCTGGAGCTGGAGGTACGGCAGCAGGAAGACGGCGCCGACGACGGCGACGACCTTGCCGAGCAGGGGACTGCGGAAGCGGTCGGCGAAGAAGTCGGCCTGTGTCAAGTAGCCGCCCCTGCGGCCCAGTTCACGCATGCGGGGCGCGGTGAAGTACTGCAGGATGAAGTTGATGGCGAGATAGCACAGGGCGAAGGCCGCGGCGACGCCGCCGCCGAAGGCGATGCCGGCGAGACCGAGGAAGCTGAAGGTCGTGAAGGACTCGCCCGCCTGCAGGAACCAGGTGGTGAAGGTGGAGAACTTGCGCTTCCCCACGGTCCATTCGCCGAATTCCCCGCGGCTCGGCCGGCGCCCGCTCATGCCGACGACGGCGATGGTCACGATGCCGATCAGGGTGATGGCCATGGTGGTGTTCACGCGGCGACCTCCTCGTACGCGTCGCGCGTCACGTGGTCGTCCTCGTCGTTCTCATCGGTGTGGTGAGCGAAGTGCTCGACGAGCGCGAGCGAAGCCGTCGTACCCGCTGTCCATAGCAGGCACCAGGCGAGGACGGAGGGGATGCCGAACCAGAGGTGCGGGCCGTTGACGAAGGGCAGGAACGGTGTACTGAGGAAAGCCACTACGGGCACGACGGCCCAGAGGACGTGCGGTTTTCTCATCGGGGCTCCATACGGCTACGGGAGGGAGGGGCGACGGCGTCCGTGCCCGGTGGCGGCCTCGTAGGCGGCACCGGTCTCGAGCACGGTCCTCTCGGCGCGGGGTGGGCCCACGATCTGGAGGCCGACGGGAAGCCCGGCTGGAGTGAAGCCGGCGGGGACGGAGAGGGCGGGTGAGCCCAGAACGGTGACGAAGTACGCGGAGCGCATCCAGTCGAGGTAGGTGCGCTGCGGCTCCCCGTCGATGTCGGTGGGGTACTCCGACTCGATGGCGAACGGGGTGACCTGGCTGACCGGGGCGATCAGCACGTCGTACCGTTCGAAGAAGGCGGTGGCGGCGAGGTGGATGCGGGCGTGCCCGGTGGTGGCACGGACGAGGTCGGCGCCGGTCAGGCGTCGCCCCTCCTCGATGTTCCAGACGAGGCTGGACTTCAGGGACGCGCGATCGCTGTCGAGCAGCGCGCCGAGACCGAGGTTGAACTCGTGGGCGCGCAGCGTGCGGAACACGTCCTCGGCGCCGTCCAGGTCGGGGCAGTCCTCGACGACGACGCAGCCGAGGTCCTCGAAGACCTTGGCCTGGCGTTCGAAGACGTCGCGCACGTCGCGGTCGACGGGGACCCGGCCGCCGAGGTCGGGGGCGAACGCGACGCGCAGCCCGGCGGTGTTCCGCCCGAGCGGCGCGCGGAAGCCGGCGCCCGGCTCGTCGAGGGAGATCGGGACGCGCGGGTCGGGCCCGGCCATGACGGACAGCAGCAGCGCGGTGTCGGCGACGGTGCGGCCCATGGGCCCGGCGACGCCGAGGGTGTCCCAGAGGTTGCCGGAGGGGTGCGAGGGGACGCGGCCGGGGGTGGGGCGCAGGCCGACGACGTTGCAGAAGGACGCCGGGTTGCGCAGCGAGCCGCCCATGTCGCTGCCGTCGGCGAGCGGCTGGAACCCGGCGGCGAGCGCGGCCGCGGCCCCGCCGCTGCTGCCGCCTGCGGACCGCGTCATGTCGTACGGGTTCCGGGTCGCGCCGAAGACGGGGTTGAAGGTGTGCGAGCCGGCCGCGAACTCGGGGACGTTGGTCTTGCCGATGCGGATGGCGCCCGCGCCCTGGATGCGCTGCACGAGGAGCTCGTCCTCGTGCGGGACGTGCTCGGCGAAGAGCGGCGAGCCGTGCGTGGTGCGCATGCCGCGGGTGAGGTGGGTGTCCTTGAAGGCGATGGGCAGGCCGTGCAGCGGGCCGAGTTCCTCGCCGCGCGCCTGCCGCTCGTCGGCGGCGGCGGCAGCGGCCAGCGCGCCCTCCGAGTCGAGGGTGACGATCGCGTTGACGGCGGGGTTGTGACGCTCGATGCGGTCGAGGTGGGCCTGGACGACCTCGTGGGCCGAGAGTTCCCCACGGCGGATGCGGGCCGCGAGGTCGACGGCGTCAAGCACGCAGATCTCGTCCCGGCCGGGGACGGCGGGGCCGGATGCGGCGGATTCGACGAAGCTGGGAGCGACGGGGCCGGGAGCAACGGGCATGGCAGTCCTAGGGCAGCGGGCACGGTGGACGTCGCCGCGGTGATGCTGATCCGGCCGGTGGCCGAGGCGCGACGCGTGTGGTGCACCACACTGAAGCTACTGACTCTTTCAGTCAATAGGTTGACTAGGATGAAGTTTTAAGACGCGAGATCGTCGTTGGTGAAGATTTCAGTCGTGTTACGAGGGGTTGCGGCCGGTGCCCGGGAACTCGACACCACTGCGCTTGAAGGACTCGACGACCAGATGGGACTGCACGGCCTCCACGTGCCGCACCCATGGCGAGGTCGTGAGGAACGCGTGCAGCGCGGCCTTCGACGGCTGCGTCACGTCGACCAGGAGCTGATGCTCACCCATCACGACGGCCGCGTACCGCACGAGCGGCGACTCGACGAGCAGCCGGCCCACCTTCTCGACCTCGTCGGGCCTGACCTTGATCCACAGCAGCGCCTCGACCGGCAGGCCGAGCAGCGCGGGCTCGACGGCGGCCCGGATGCTCACGAGGCCTTCCCGCGTCAGCGTCTCCACGCGGCGCCGCGCGGTCGCCACGGACACCCCGGCGACAGCCGCCAGGTCCTCGTGTGTGCGCCGCCCGTCCTCGGCGAGCGCCCCGAGGATCGCCAGTTCCTCCGGCCCGACCTCGATGTCCGGGAGAGCGAGCCCGTCGACGATCCCGGACGGCCCCCCGAGCGCCTCGACCTCCCCGGCGTCCAGGATCCCGGGCGACCACTCGTGCACCGTGCGGAAATACCGCAGAACCGGTGACACGCTCTGCGAGACGAGCCCCGGTAGCGCGGGCACCTCGTCGAGCATCAGCGGCGCCAACCGGCCCGGCGGACACTGTAGTTCGGCCACGCAGTCGACGGGCCCGGCGAGGGCGTACGAGAAGATGCAGTCCGCGCGCCGGGCCGCCGCCACGGCCGCGTCCCGCACGGCGCCCGGCCGGCATGTCATCCGCAGGATCACGGTCTCACCCCGCACGACAAGCCCGCGCACGGCGACGTCGCCGCTCTCCAGCAACCGCAACCCGCGCCGCGCCACCTTCCGCTCGGGCTCTCCGAGGGCCCCCGCGATCCGCCGCCACGAGGCCCGCCCATCGATCTGCAGAGCGGCGACGATCCGCCGGTCGAGCCCGTCGAGAGGGCCACTGGGCGCGCCACCGTGCGCGCCGGCGGGCACGCTCGGGTGCGTGGAGGGGCGCGCGGGCGGGGCGGTCGGGGTGGCCGGCGTGGCCGGTACTGGGTACGTCACGGGAACGACCCTAACGACCGGGGCAACCCCGTACCCAGGGGCGTCGGGCTCTGCGGCTCGGCTGCGCCTTGATCCACCGACGTGGTTTGAAGGTGATCTTCTGAGGGTGTTCGGCGTCGGTCCCGGGGCGGTGGCTGGGTGCGGGCAGAAGGTATCCGCTGGTCTGCCCAGCTTTCCACAGTTCCGGTCCGGTCGGGCTCTGGCGGGGCGGGGTGGTCAGGGGCGTCGGGCTGCTTCGGGTGGGCCGTGGGCGGTGATGAACAGTTGTGTCCAGGCATGCTGCCAGGGCCAGTTGAGCGGTAGGTGCAGGGTGATGCGGCGGCCGGTGAATGCGGTGCAGGCGGGGATCCCGACGGCTTCGGCATTGGAGATGAGCTCGCCCGTTTCGGGATCGGGTACGGCGGTGGGGTAGGTGATCTGCTGCCATGCCGCGTCCGGGACGGCCAGGACGGCGCGTTTGACGCAGGGATTCATGCCGCAGGGCCCGGCGGTCTGCGGCGGCGCCGTGTGGGCGCGAGTGGCCGGAAGCAATGCCGGAGGCAGGCCGCGGGGTCCGGGGGCCTCGGCTGCGTGCCCGCCGGGATGGCGTGTCAGGTCATGGCGAGCCGGTCTACCAGCAGCTTCACCCTCGGCTCGGTGTCCTTCGGCGGCAGCCGTCCCGCTCGGGTCAGGGTGGCCAGCCCGTGCAGGGCCGCCCAGAACACTTCGGTGATCAGCCCCGGGTGGACGCCGTCGCCGGCGACCTCGCTGAGGCTCTCCATCAGGGCGGCGAAGGCGTCCTTCAGAGGTTCTGGGGTGTCCTCGTTCGCGAACGCCAGGCCGCCGTCGAGCTGGAACAGGGCGTCGTAGACCGCAGGGTTGCGTTCGGCGAAGTCGAGGTAGGTGCGGGCGAGGGCGGTGACCCGAGTGCGGGGGCCGTTCGCGGCGGAGGTCGCGGCCCGCAGCGCCGCGGCCATCTCGGCGGCGCCCTCGAGGGCGACGGCGCCGATGATCTCGCGCTTGCCGCGGAAGTGGCTGTAGAGGACGGGCTGGCTGTATTCGATGCGCTCGGCGAGCCGGCGGGTGGTGACCGCGTCCCAGCCCCGCTCCTCGGCGAGTTCGCGGGCCGTCGCCACAATGAGGCGCTCGCGGCCCGCCCGTTCGCGCTCCTTGCGTTCCTGTACCGACATTTCGGCCCTAGCACCGCTAGACAATCGAGCAGCAGCAATACTAGCGTTGGTTGCCTCATCATCTAGCGGCGCTAGATCCCAGGAGGGGTCATCATGCTCAACGCACTCGAGGTGTTCACCACCGTGGTCGTCGGCGTGATGGTGGGGGTGGAGTTCTCCGTCGCCTTCGTCATCAACCCGATCCTCAACGCACTCCCCGAGGACAGTGGCCAACTCGGCCGCGCCCACGGGGGCCGGATGCTCGGCGCCGTGATGCCGGTCTGGTACATCACCTCGCTCGTCCTCGTCGCGGTCTGGGCCATCGCCGGATGGCACCACCACGGCACCGGCCTCGTCGTCACCGCCGGCGCGCTGCTGATCCTCAGCGTGATCATGTCGATCCTGCTGCTCGTCCCGATCAACAACCGGGGCAAGACGTGGACCCCCGAGAACCGGCCCGAGGACTGGAAGGAGCAGATGAACCGCTGGGACCGCTTCCACTACGTCCGCGTCGCCGCCATCATCGCGGCCTTCGCCCTGCTGGTCGCCGCCCTCGCCTGAGCCCGCGGGCCGACACCGCGCTGGTGGCGCACGATCCCCACTCCCCGGGCGGCAGCGGGCCACCGAAATCCCGACATCCGGGAATGCGACTGCCGCTGAGAGCACGCAACCGACGGGTGGCGCCGACGGGCCCGCCGGGAGGACGCTGAAGCCGAGATCAGGAGGTACGGGCGACTCCTCGCGGCCGCCCGTCTACCCTGGCGCGGCTGACCACCCGTACCGGCGGAGGTGGTGAGTGACGGTCGGCCGTGCTCCTCGCCGGGAGCATCCGGCTCCGCTGCCCGGCATCGCCAAATTCCGGATCGTCGGCGACGACCGCTCGCTGCCGGTAAATCCGACCGCGAATCCTCCGGGTCCGGACGCCCGGCCAGGGACAGAGCGGCCAGCCGCAGCCCAGCGGCCCATCCCTCGGTCCGCTCGTGCAACCGCGCGAGGGTGGCCCCGGACAGCGCCACCCCGGCGCCCTGGAACAGCGCTCTGGCCTCTTCCAGGCTGAACCGCAGACCGTCCGCGCGGATCTCGGTGAGTTGTGCCTCCAACCGCAGCCGGTGCAGGCCCAGACGCCGCGGACCCAGGAGCGCAGCAGGAATGTCTTCCCGCTGCCGGCCGACGCCGAGACCGTGGTGACGCGCGCCGCTCCGGCAATGCGTGCGTACAGCGCGGGGCGGGCGACGAATCCTCCCTGGACGGCGGGAACCGTCCGAGCGTCGGCGCTCTGGGACGGGCCTGCGCCGCGCGCACCACCGAATCCAGCCCACAGGCCACGGCCAGCAGGTGGCCGACAGCGCGGTCCTCGTAGTGCACATACAGGTGGGGGCAGGTCGTCGAGGGGCACCCTCGAGTGCCGCGCCGGCAACTCGCAGATCACCGTCACGCCGGCGTGGAATAGGTCGACGTCGGCATAGACCTCGATCCGGTTGCACGTCGACACCACGAACACCTCGGCCACGGGCCCGGCCCGCGCCACGTCATACAGCAGCTTCCCGAGGGAGTCCCCGCTGACCGAGGCCCGCTCCAGGGCAGCCATCGCTGCGCTCTTGTGGCTCACCCCCAACCACCAGTACCGTCACCGCTCCTCCTCGTGCTCGTCAGCCACACAGGCCTCTGGCCCGGCTTGGTGAACACGCATCGCCCGAACCTGGTGAAGTGTGGAGGCGAGCTATCGCGGCGAGTGCCAGGACTTCGCCGGTCGGCGGATGGACCACCCGCGGCGGGGACTCGGAGACGCCGAGGGGGGCGAAAACCAGGTCCAGCAGCGGCATGGGCCTCTCCTTTTGCCTGCTCACCGCGTCCCACCAAGGCGGACACGGGTGCCATCACCGGGCTCGCGGAAGTGTCCCGACGTCGCAGGCGCCAACTCGGCAGACGACACACCCGTCCTCCTGCTGACCAGTCCCTCCGCCGACAGCAACATCCGGAGCACCGAGCTGACCTTCACCGGCGGCAACGGCACCGCGACCGAGGTCGGCTCCCCGGCAGTGCCCACCTACCCAGGCTGTGGGCCTGGCCCGCGGACCTGCCGGCAACGTCGCCGCCCTGTACGCGGCACTCGCCGAGGACATGGCCAAGGACACCCACGAGGTTCCCGACTTCGCCCACGCCTCGCGCATCCACTGGCTCATCGCCTGGCTCATCGCCGGTATCGAGGCCGCCGCCTGCCCATGACTGCGCTCGGCTGTTGGCCCGTGCTGCTCATGGCGGGCGGGCCGCGTCCGCCACGGCCCATGAAGCGGCACCCAGTACGTCGCGGCCTGCTCGTCAGCCGGAAACTCCACCGGCAGACGGGCGAAGACAGCTTGCGCGTGCGCCGCCTGCGAGCGTGCACGTCAGCCAACACCCAGCCTCGGTGGCTTTCCGGGGGCCTGGACGGCGGGCCTGGGGCGTGACGGGTGAGGACGACGGATCGTTGTAGGGCTGAGTTGCCCCTCAGCGGTGGGTGCCCTGGCATTGGCGGTCATGGTTTCCGCGGCCTGCGCTTGGCTGGTTGCCCGGGCTGTTTTGCGCCTGGACCGGCTGGTGGCCCCGCCTCAGCCCCTCGTCTACGAAGTCGGCAGGCCGGACAGCCTGGGAAGACGCAGGGCGCGCGACGGTACGGGGACGCCGCCGGCAGCAGCCCATGTGAGGGACTATTGGAATGAAAGCGGCATTGCCGTAGTGCGTAACACAACGCCGACTTCGTCACGTGGTGGCCGGCATGACCACGCACCGGCTGTGTGCGCATGGAAAGGGACGATAACCATGGCAACCACGATCGATGCCCCCGACGGCATCCACTCCACCATCGAGCAGCTGCAAGGCGAGCTTCCCGGTCTGGAATCGCGCAAGCAGGAGTTGGAGCAGGAACTGGCAGCCGTGGCACAGCGTCTGGAAGCCGTCCGTACCGCGGTGGAGAGCCTCAAGACCCTGTCCACCACGACGGCGGCGGCCACGACCGCCGCACCCAAGACCGCAGGCCGTAAGAAGACCGGAACCACCGCCCAACGCCCGGCATCCCGCACGGCGAAGAAAGCCGCGCCCCGGGCGAAGGCTGCCGGCAAGGCCGGTAAGAAGAAGGCTGCCCCGGCGAAGCGGGCGAAAGGGCTGACAGACGGGATCGTGGAGATCCTGTCGAAGGCGAAGAGCGCGATGAAGGCCGGCGAGATCAACCAGGCGCTCGGACGCCCGGCGACTGCGGGACAGATCGAAGCAGTACGCGGCACCCTGGATCGCCTGGTGAAGGCGGCCCAGGCCCAGCGCGCAGGCCGCGGCCTGTACGAAGCAGCACGAGGCTGACCGCACCATGCCTGCCGTGTGCAGCTGGTGGATCGGCACTGGGGCCGCGGTCTCGGCAGGCAAGCGCGGCGCCGAACTGCTCCACCGCGTCGGGGACCCCGAGAGGTGGGAGCGCAACCAGTCCCGCGCCGCCGTCGGCACCACCGACCTGACCTGATCGGCCCCGTACCCACCGCCCTGCCCGAACCGCTCGACCGCCGAGTCCTCGGCCTTGCCGCCCGCCGGCACGGTCGCGGAGCCCTCAGCCACACCTCCGAGCACCCCTGGCTACCGCGCCGCAGGGCTCCAGCTCACAGGTCGTAAGGTTCCCTGGAAGCGTCTGGGCTGGAGTGAGATCAGGCGAGCCGCCTACCCCCGGGGTGTGACCGAGCGCGTCGGTTGGTTGGTGCCACCACCCTGGCGGTAAATCGTGTGCGCTGGGGACACTGGCCGCGTTACCCTCGGCGCCATGAACGTCACAGGCCCAAGCATCACCGCGACCGCGCGAGCGACCAGCTCGCCGGTTGCCGCCGCCTGACGTACTTCCTGCTTTCATCGGCGACCGGACACGGTCTGCCGATGGTTCCACGGCGTTCCCGCCCCCGGTGCTGATGATCTTGCGGACCGTTGTCCGGTGCCTCCCCGCTGCACACGCGAAGGAGCCACCCCATGAACACCGATCAGATCGTCCGCACGTTCGTCGAGTACTTCGAGGAACGCGGTCACCGACACATCACCGGCTCGAGCCTACTGCCGTCACCTGGTGACACGGTTCTCTTCACCACCTCCGGCATGCACCCGCTCACCCCGTATCTGGAGGGACGTCCGCACCCGCTGGGCAGGCGGCTGGTGAATGTACAGCGCTGTCTGCGCACGACGGACCTCGACGAGGTGGGCGATGACACTCATCTGACCGTGTTCGAGATGCTCGGCACCTGGTCGCTCGACGACTACGACGGCCCGCAGAGCCTGGACTGGGGATACGGACTGCTCACCGAGGGATTCGGCATCGATCCCGGACTGCTCCATGCCACGGTCTTCGGAGGCGACGACCGGTCCGGGCCGGACGCCACCTCCCTGGAGTTGTGGCAGGAGCACGGGGTGCCGGTGGAGCTCACCGTCGAGGACAACTGGTGGTCCAACGGGCCCACCGGTCCCTGCGGGCCCGATTCGGAGATCTTCCTGTGGACCGGGGACACCCCACCGCGGTCGACCCCAACCAACGACGACCGCTGGGTGGAGGTGTGGAACCACGTGATGATGCGCCACCGACGGCTCGACGACGGCTCACTCGTGCCGCTGGGCCGGCACAACGTCGACACCGGCCTCGGCCTGGAACGACTTGCCTCTCTGCTGCAAGGTCACAGCTCGGTGTTCGAATGCGATGTCTTCGAGCCCTGGCGGCGCATCGTGCCGGGGCTGTGGCTGCTGGACGAACGGTCGCTGCGGTTGGTCTGCGATCACCTGCGCTCGGCCGTCGTGGTGATCGGCGACGGCGTGCGCCCGTCCAACACCGGCCGCGGCTACGTGCTGCGCCGCCTGGTCCGACGCATGCTCACCGTGCTCCGGCGGGACGATCCGTCGCGCAGTCTCGGGGACCTGCCGGACGAGCTTGTCGAGCACACCCTGCACCACTTCCGCCAGAACATGGATTCGCACGCCGTGCGCGAGGTGCTGCTCGAAGAGGAACGCCGCTTTGGCCGACTCCTGGAGCGTGGCCGACAGGTACTGGCCCGACCCCGATTCCGAGGCCCGCTGCACGAGGAGGACTTCCACTACCTCCACGACACCCACGGTCTACCACGCGACATCGTCCTGAACCTGCGCTCGCAGTGACGGCCCAGGTTCACCAAAACCTCCGAAGGATGCCCCAGCCTTCAGGCCGGGGAGCAATTCGATCGCCCGCGGAGCGGGACAGGGAAAGCCGTTTCGCCGACAGGTGAACCGGCGTCGACTGCCGTACGACGCCGATAGGTTGGCGCGCGTGACGACGCAGCAGCAGGAGACGCAGGACGCCGGGTGTGCCCGGTACGTCTTCCGGCTGCGCGTGTCCGCCACCGCCGAGAAGTTGCTGACCGGCGAGTGGGGGCGCTGCCGCTGGATCTGGAACGAGTGCGTCGCCCGGTCCAAGAAGGCGTTCGCCGACGGCGAGACGTGCGGCCCGGCGCGGCTGGACAAGATGCTGACCGAGGCCCGCGCCGGCAACGCCTGGCTTGGCGAGGGCTCCTCGGTTCCGCAGCAGCAGATCATCCGGGACTTCGGCAGGTCCCGCGCGAAGGCGTTGAAGGACATCAAGGCGGGGCTGCCGATGCGCCAGCGCGCGGGGATGCCCGGCCACAAGAAGCTCAAGGACTCCCGGCCGAGCCTGAACTACACGCGGCGCGGCTTCCGGCTCAAGGACGGGCGGCTGCACCTGGCGGGCGGCGTCAGCCTGACGGTGGTGTGGTCGCGGCAGCTTCCGGCCGGCCCGTCGTCGGTGCGCGTGTACCGCGACAGCCTCGGCCACTGGTACGCGAGCTTTGTCCTTCCGGCCGAGGTGCAGCCGCTGCCGCGCACCGGCGCGGTGATCGGTATCGACTGGGGTGTGAAGGACCTCGCGACCACCACGTCCGATGCCCACGATCTTCCGCATCCGCAGCACGGGAGGAAGGCCGCGGGGAGGCTGGCCCGCTACCAGCGGATGATGTCCCGCCGGAAGCCGCACAGGGGCCAGGCCGCCTCGAAGGGCTACCGCAAGGCGCAGCGGCAGGCCGCGAAGCTGCACCGGAAGATCGCCCGGCAGCGGCAGGACACCGGCCGCAAGTGGGCCAAGGCACTGGTCCGCGACCACGATGCCATCGCGGTGGAGGACTTCCGTCCGAAGTTCCTCGCCAAGTCCTCGATGGCCCGCAAGGCGGCTGACGCGGCGATCGGCGCCACGAAGAAGGCCCTGGCCGAGATGGGCCGCAAGCACGGCCGGACCGTGTACCTGGTCAACCCCGCGCACACCACGATGGACTGCGCACGGTGCGGTGCGAGAGCCAAGCACGCACTCCTCCTTTCGGAACGTACCTACACGTGCACCGCATGCGGAGCCGTCTCGCCGAGAGACAAGAACTCCGCATCCGTGATGCTCGTCCGGGCTGGTCTGACCCCGGCTGGTGCTGAGGGCATAAGACCGTCCGGAGCGCTGCTCCAGGGGGCTGCCTGAGCCAGGAATCCCCCGCCTTCAGGCGAGGGAGCAGTCAAAGCGACGAGCCCAATCGGATCGCAGCCTGACTACCTGCGTGGTGGACCCCTGGCCGCAAAGAGCAGGGATCCATCACACTCTTGGCCAACTCAGGGCGCGGCGGCCCGCGCCCCGTCGTACTGCGTGCGTATTCGTGAACACCGCCTCGTTCGGCGCCTACGCCGAGATCGTGCAGCGGCCCGAGTACCGGGACGCCAAGGCCGCGACCGCGCTTGCCGAGCTCCCCGACCTGCTGACGGGCTACACCGGGGCCGCCTGATTGTGCAGGCCGAGGGCACCCGCCTGGACGACCCGCAAGCCCTGCTGGTGAGCAACAACCCGTACGCGACCGGGCAGGTCCTGGAGGCCGGCCGTAGGTCGCGGCTCGACGGCGGTGGCGGTGTCCTTGGCCTGCTGGCCGTGCATGTCGCCGGCGCGGCACAGGCCGCGGACTTCGCCCTGCGCGGCGAGCGGTCGGATGCCGTGACCGTGCTGACGCCCCATGAGGTGACGCAGTTCAGTACCGCTGCGGTGTCTCGTGCGGTGCGGGCTGCCGGAAGCCGTTGTGGGGTGGGGGTTGCGGAAGGCCGTTGAAGGGAGCCTGCTGGTGGAGGGCGTCGTACGGTGCCGGCTGTGGATGGCCCTCGTACGGTGTCGGCTGCGGAAGGCCGGGCTCCTGCGGGGTGAGGTCTTTGCGGGGTGCCTCAGTTTCCGCTGGGGCCTGCAGGCTGCCGTACCGCTCCATGCGCTGCCACCGCAGCCGTGAGCCCGACACGGCGGTGAAGACGGACTGGATCACCACCAGGTACATCAGTTGACGGTAGACGAACTGCTGCAGCGGCAGGCTCCACAGCGGGCCCGGGCGTTCTCCGTCCAGGCGGAACGCGTACAGGCCCATCATGAGTTGCAGCAGCAGGAAGGCGAGCCACAGCCCGATGATGCGCACCGGGTCGAGAAAGACCAGCCCGTACAGGGCGAAGATGTCCACGACGGGCGCGAGCAGGGGCAGCAGCACCTGGAAGAACAGCAGATAGAGCAGGCCTCGACGGCCCAGTTTTCCGCCCGGGCCGCGCTGCACGAGTGCGCCGCGGTGCTTCCACATGGCCTGCAGGGTGCCGTAGCACCAGCGGTACCGCTGGCGCCACAGGGCGTTGAGTGATGCGGGTGCCTCGGTCCAGGCCTTCGCGTCCTCCTCGTACACCACGCGCCAGCCGGCGCGGCACAGCGCCATGGTGAGGTCGGTGTCCTCGGCGAGGGTGACGTCGCTGACGCCACCGAGGTCCAGCAGCGCCCGGCGGCGGAACGCGCCGACCGCGCCGGGGACGGTCGGCATGCATTGGGCGAGGTCGAACAGGCGGCGGTCGAGGTTGAACCCGACCACGTACTCGATGTGCTGCCAGCGGCCCAGCAGACCACCGCGGTTGACAACCTTGGCGTTGCCCGAGACGGCACCCACGCGCGGGTCGGCGAAGGGCTGCACGATCGTGCGGATGGTGTCGGGTTCGAAGACCGTGTCACCGTCGACCATGACCACCAGGTCCCAGGTGGCGGCGGCGAGGCCGGTGTTGAGCGCGGCGGGCTTTCCCGCGTTCTGCTGCCGGATCACCCGCACCGGCAGGCGGAGCGATTCCACCAGGTCGGCAGTGCCGTCGGTCGAACCGTCGTCCACCACGATGATCTCGACCGGGTGGTCCGAGCCGAGCAGTGAAAGCACGGCTGCCTCGATCCCGGCGCTCTCGTTGTACGCGGGGACAATGACAGTGACCGGCTCGGTCACCGGCGGCCCCCAGGACCGGCCCTGTCCGGTCCGCAGGCGCCGGTGCCGCCGGGCGGCGATCAGCACGACCACCGCGCGCAGCACGCTGATCACTCCGGCCGCGTACATCACCAGGCCCAGCAGCCACACGACCCAGTCGCCGCCCTGCAGTACCTTGATGAGGGCCAGCCCTTGCAGATGGTCGCCGAGCCCGGCGGGCCGGACGGGTGCGGCCATGCCGACCGCATCGGAGACCGTCGCAAATTTGAAGCTCTGTGCCTTGAGCCGTGGTATTAGGGACCCGAGTGCGGCGACGGTCTGGGACCGGTCACCGCCGGCATCGTGCATCAGCACGATCTGCCCGGCGTGGCCCCGCGGTGTCGCACGGGCGATGATGCGCTCCACACCGGGACGCTGCCAGTCCTCGGCGTCTTGGGTGGTGAGCGCCGTGACATAGCCTGTCGCGTTGGCCTGCTTGAGGACGGACCAGTCCGCGTCGTCCAGCGCGTCGTTCTCCGAGGAGTACGGCGGCCTGAGCAGCGTGGTGGTGACCCCCGCGGCGCCGGCCACCGCCAACTGCGTCTCGCGCAGCTCCAGGGAACGTTGCCATGGAGCGAGGCGGGCCAGGTCGGGATGGGTGAAGGCGTGGATGCCGATCTGGTGGCCGTCAGCGACGATCCTGCGGACCAGTTCCGGGTGGGCGACGGCTTGGGTTCCAAGGATGAAGAAGGTCGCGTGCACGTGGTTGCGGCGCAACACCTCCAGGATCCGTGGTGTCCAGACGGGGTCCGGGCCGTCGTCGAAGGTCAACGCGATAGTGCGGGCCTTCACCTGGGCGGTGTGCGGAGAGGTGGCGGCCTTCGCGATCACGGGGCCACCGTGGATCACCTGGCGGGGCACCGTGGCATTCCGGCCCCGGACGTCGGTCACGTTGTCCGATGCGATACCGAACATGTGGTGGGTGTAGCCCTGGAGCAGAAGGGCCGTCGACAGAGTCACCACGAGCACGCTCAGCAGCAGCCAATGGGTGCGGGGTGTGACCTGGCGGGTACGGCTGCGGCGACGAGGAGCGTAGTGGCGTCTGCGGTTGGTCACGTCAGGGGCCCTGGATCACTTCACTGGGTTGTGGGACGAGCCGATCCCGCGGCCCTTGGAGGTGGTGGGCCTGGAGGCGTGCTTGGAGGTGGGAGCGGCGGTCGGGGTCGAGGTCGGAGACGCGATGGCGGTGGGCGCCGCGGTAGGCGCGGGTGTGGCGGCAAGAGTGGCGGAGGCTGTCGACCGGTCGGTGGAGCCGGAAGTCTTTTGCGCCCCCGTGGGGCGGGATTTCTTCTGCACCGCGGTAGGGCTCACACCCCCCGCGGAGTGGCCGGTCCCGGGGGAGGCGTCGGGCGCGGTCACCCGAGGCGCGGTCGGGTGCGCGGAGTTCGGCTGCGGGACGAACGGAGCGCTGAGGCTCGGGCCACCAACCACGGTGCTGATCAGCAGGGCGATGTAACCGCCGGCGGGGATCACCAACAGGCGGGCGGCGCGCAGCACGCGGCGCTGGCGTCGCCCCGAGGAATCGACGAAGACGGGCCGCACCGACTCGCACTTCGGCGTGCCCAGTCCTGGTACGGGAGGGCCTGGCGTGTCGAGTTCTGGAGGCGGCACGGTGAGGACGTCTCCATGGGGAGCGTCCCGCACCGTGGCGGGCCCCGGTCCGGTCGCGTAGAGATGCGTCCCGGTGGCGTAGGAGGCTGTCCCTCCCGCATAGGCGTTACCCGTCGGGTACGTCCATTGCGCGAGTCCCGGGTCACAGGACCTCGTGGCCGTGTCGGTGGTGGCGCTGTCGCAGTGCTCGTAGCTGCCGCTGTACTCGTAGCCGTAGCCGTAGCCGTAGCCGTAGCCGTAGTCGTACGCGTACCCGACGCCACCGTACGGATCCTCGCCGTATGCTCCGCCGCTCTCGTCCGTCCACTGCACGAGTCGTGTCTCCTGTCCTGGCCGACCGACGCAGTCGTCCACTTGGTAAGAGCAATTTCGGCCGGATGTGTTACACCTCGACCGACACAGCGAACCTCCCCCTTGATCGTGGACACCTGGAGACTGGGACGTGAGGTTCCAGAGAAAGTAGTGCCGGGTGGGAAGCAAGAGCAACCGCAGCAGCAGCGCCGAGGGGCTGCGGAACTGGGTCAAGCAGGACACGATCGACCGTGGGCAGGGGTGCCGGGAGAGCTGACGACGGTCGAGCACGAAGCTCCAGGGCATTACTCCCACCGCCGACGCGCATATCAACTGCGAGCCGCCGCGCGAGTACGACGATCCCGCCTTCGTGAGGATGACTGCGAAGGAGATCGGCGGCGTCACCCTGCTGACCCGGATAACAGATCACTCCCAGGGCCTGGTCACCCCCGCCCTGGACGGCGTTCAGGTCACCACGATCCTGGCAGGGGCCGTCGACGAACCGGACCGCTTCGCCCGCCGCATCACCCACCTGCGCTCCTACCTCGGCGCGTACACGGGGACGTTCCGCACCGGCGGCACTGTCCTCGTCGCCGGCGAGCTCGTCCACCTCCGCAACGGGGGCCATTCCGGCTTCGGGGTTGAACTCACTCCGTGGAACACCGGAACCCTTACCTGGCCAACCTCACTGGGTAGGTTCCGATGCGCTTCGGTTGTAGTCCGATTTTTGAGGCGCCTGCCGCCAACTCTGCTGTGCGGCGGTGGACTTTCCTCTTCCGGTTTCTGCACACCCTTGTTGGACGCGCATCCCTGAGGAGCTTCCGGCTCTGGGCCTTGCGTCCGGGAACCGATCGGTTGTTGAACAGGCGAGCCTTGGCGCCCCGGGCTGTCGTGTGGGGCGAGCCCTGCCCGACGACCTGCCGCCCTGACTCACTGCGGCGGCCGGCGGCTCAGAGCTCGGTGAACTGGCGCTCTGGGAGACCGTACTGCTGCGCTATGGGGTTCCACAGGGCGGCAGCCTTCTTCTTGGCGAGGGTTGCCTGCTCGCTGGCCGCGTTGCCCTGGTCGGGGGTGTTCGCCGCGTGGCCGTTATGGCAGCCGTTGGTGCCGGCCACCTGGTCGGCCCAGGCGGCGTAGTGGTTGTCGGCGGCGGCGGACGCCTTCCAGGCCGTGGTGAGCTGGGCCACCAGGTCGCCGTGGTTGGGTAGTTTGTCGAAGGTGAGCTGGGAGAGCTTGGTGACCAGGTCGTCGCGCTGGCTCGCGGCGGTGCGCAGGGCGGTCGCCGAACCAGCGAGGTTGCTGCACTGCTTGATGGAGGCGACCGCGTCGATCACCGCCGTGCGGCTGCTGTTGCTCGACTCCAGCAGCGCGTCGAGCGACTTCGCCTGGGCCTGCGCGGTGTCCGTCCTGGACTGGCCGCTGCCCGAGGCATCGGCGGCGGGTTGCTGGTCGTTGCCGTTGTCGCCGCCGACGCTGAGCGCGGTGGTCACGACAATGCCGATCAGAGCGAGGCAGGCCACGCCGATGCCGATGAGCGTGCCCAGCGACAGACGCCGGCCTCCGGCGGGGGCTGGATCGGCGTAGCCGGCGTCGAAGTCGGCGCTGCCCGGGCGGCCGCCGTCGTCGCTGTAGCCGGACTGTTGCGGGGGCTGCTGCAGCGTCGGCAGGGCGGTGGTCGGTGCGCTGTCCGTGTAGCCGCCGTACCCGTATCCGACGGCGCCGAGCGCGGCCGTTGCGGCAACCGGCCGGCCGTCGAGGTACGCCTCGATGTCCGCGCGCATTTCGTCGGCGGACTGGTAGCGGTAGGCAGGGTCCTTGGCCAGCGCCTTCAGGACGATCGCGTCCACCTCGAGGGGGATCTCAGGGCGGAAGACGCTCGGCGGTTGCGGAGCCTCGCGTACGTGCTGGTAGGCGACGGCAACCGGGGAGTCGCCGATGAAGGGAGGCCGAGCGGTGAACAGTTCGTAGAGCAGGCAGCCGGTGGAGTACAGGTCGGAGCGGGCGTCAACAGTCTCGCCCTTCGCCTGTTCCGGCGAGAGGTACTGCGCGGTGCCGATCACCGCGGCCGTCTGCGTCATCGTCATGCCGGAGCCCCCCATCGCGCGCGCGATGCCGAAGTCCATCACCTTCACCTGGCCGGTGCGGGTGAGCATCACGTTGGCGGGCTTGATGTCCCGGTGGACGATGCCGCTGCGGTGCGAGTACTCCAGAGCCTGGAGGATGCCGACGGTCATCTCCATGGCGCGCTCGGGCAGCAACTGGCGACCGCTGTGCAGCAGATCGCGCAGGGTTGAGCCGTCCACGTATTCCATGACGATGTACGGGATCACGACGCCGTCGACGAAGTCCTCGCCGGTGTCGTGGACCGCGCAGATCGCGGGATGATTGAGCGAGCCGGCTGACTGGGCCTCCCTGCGGAACCGGGCCTGGAACGACGGATCGCGGGCGAGGTCCGCCCGCAGCGTCTTCACGGCGACGGAGCGGCCCAGGCGGGTGTCATAGGCGAGATGGACCTCGGCCATGCCACCACGGCCGAGTATCGTGCCCGGCTCGTACCGGCCGCCTTGGCGACGCGTCTCTTCCATGGTGAGTCCCCCTGCCTCTTCCCTAATCGGAGCCTCCCGGAGGCCGAACCCTCGGTACGGGGTTCGGGGAGGCGATGAAGCCCTCGCCATGCGCTCGACGTGCGGTGACCGCAATGGTGATTGCGTGATCTTAGCCCCGGATCCACCGTTCGGCTCGCCCGATGATCAAGCTGAGTCTCCGGCGCAGCGCGTGGGCGAGGCGGGGCACCTCAGAAGCCGTTGTCTTTCCGGCCTGGCGCCGCACTGTGCTCTGGCGCAAGAGCACGGGGACGCGGCAGGGCGCGGCCTAGCGGAGGCCGCCGCATCTGGCGACAGGACGGGCCACCGGACGGCGCGCGGTCTTCGTCGTCTGGGCCTAGGAGCAGTGGGCCAGCCAGTTGCCGGGGCCGTCTGTTGTGCGTGTCACCGAGACGCGCGACACGTCCGCACGTCCGCGACGTACCGGGCGGGGTGACGCCGGCGGTGGCGGGGTCCGAGAGCCCTACACGCTGTGCCAGGGCTCCCTGAGGGAAGCCTTCCGGGCAGGCGACTTCTTCGCGGCCTTCCGGGCCGTGGTCTTCGTTGCGGCTGTCGACCGGTCGGGGGGTCTGCGCTGTCGTCGCCGCGCGCGGCGAGGGCCTTGGTCACGGACTGCTGCAGCTCGGCCATGAGGTTCACCAGTTGGCCCGGCCGGGCTGCCGGATGCGGAGCCTATGGCAGCGGGCGGTGTTCCTGCTTGGCTTCGACGACTTCGCGCAGGGCCTGGGGTCGGTGAACTCCGGGCTCAGACGGTGACGACGTGGCCGGACGAGGCCTGATTGTCGACGTACAGCACGGGTCGTCCTGCCCAGCCCCGGCGGTCGCCGCTCGGCGTCGGCGGCGCGCACCCAGTTGCGGCAGCTGGCCCGCACCTGGGGAGTCGTTCGGGCCGCATGACGAACCGCCGGGTGCCCTCGGGCGACCAGGAGCGCCACGTTGCGCGTGGGTTGCGCCTACGGTTGCGCTATCTGTTGCGTCTCCTGTCGCGCGGCCCGAAGAACCGGTTCCGCATCTATGCAGATCACCACGTGGTTTCGGCGTGGTCGGGCCTCTGACATCCGTGTTGGTGCCGCTTTCGCCCAGTGCCTGGCTGGAGTTGAGGGAGAAGGGATGGGCGGCGCGGACGCGGCCGGGGATCGAGGCGCGCTCACCTGTGCGGTGTCGTCCGCGTGGGGAAGCCGCGCGGTCGATGGGAAAGGCTCGGACTTGACGGTCCGGGCCGAAACTTTCTGCATCTCGCTGTGACCACCGTGCCAGGTCCCCGGGCACCGGCGGACGCCGACGACCAGCAGGCAGCCATGCGTGCATGAGCTCGCATACACGCGAATGCCGGGCCGGCAGTGACCGTGTCGCGGTCAGTGTGCCGGCCCGGCGGCGCGATGTGCGGTGTGCCTCAGGTGCGCATCAGATGTTGCTCAGGTGTGCCTCAGACGGCTGAGCAGTTGATCTGCGCCAACTTGTGCGAGGCGAGCAGTTGGTTGAAGTTCGGCACGTCGGTGTCGACTGCGGTGCGGAGCTTCTTCAGCTGGGCCTGCAGCTCCGTGTTCAGGGCCTCGAAGACCTGCTCGGTCTGGTCGGTGGGCCGACCGTCGACGCTTTCGAGCACGGCGTGCAGTGAGGCGATCCTGTTGTTGAGCTTGATGCCGAAGTTGAGTGGGTCCTGGTTGGCCTGCAGTTTGGTCTGGTACAGCTCGTTCTGTACGGCGTTGAGTGTCTTGTTGAGCTGCGTGCCGGCCTGGGTGACGTCCGGATCGTTCGCGGCGGCGACCCGATCATCCACCTGTGTGGTGCATGCGCGGATGTTGACCACGTCCTGGTTGGCGTCGTCGGTGGCGTTCCGTACGGCGAGGTCCAGCTTGAACTGCGATGCGATGTCTGCCTCTGTGACATGGGTGAGCCGGGAGTCCTTGAGGATGTCGAAGGACTGCTGCAACGACTTCCCGTCCACCACGAGGCGCACGGTGTAGCTGCCGAGCGGTGCCTTCGGACCCTGGTTGGTACCGCTCCAGTAGATCAGCCCGGGGAAGCCGGCCGCGTCCGGGTAGCGCATGTTCCACGTGGCCGTCCTGCTCCCCGCCGTGGTGGGCACGTCGTTGCTGGCGGCGACGGTGCCGTCCGCGGCGACGAACTCCACCTTCGCCGAGGTGACGTCCTTTTTGAGGGTGTAGTTCACTGAGACGTTGTTGCTCACCGAACGTACGACGTTGTTCGGGTCGTGCACGACGGCCAGGTCGTTTTCGGCGTCGTCGGCGTGCGTGGTCGGCGGGACCACCGCGGCCGGTGGTGACACCTTCGCGATCGGCGTCACCGGCGGGACGGTCTGGTGGAAGTCCGCGATGTCCTCCGGCGTGGTGTTGGGGTTGAGCCTGCGCAGCAGCTCCGCCCCGTCGTCAAGGACGTAGAAACCGCGGCCCTGGGTGGAGATCACCAGGTCATTGCCCTTGACCTTGAGGTCGTAGGCGGTGACGTCGGGCAGGTTCAGCCCCAGCGACTGCCAGTGGTCGCCGTCGTCGAACGACACGTACACGCCGTGCGCGCTGGAGGCGTAGAGCAGTCCGCTTCGGACCGGGTCCTGACGGATGCTCCACAGGTAGTCGTCCGGTGCGAGGCCGGTGGTGATCTTCGTCCAGTGCTTGCCGCTGTCGTGGGTGCGGTAGGCGATCGGGGTGAAGTCCTGGTGCTTGTAGCGCTGTCCAACGAGGTACGCGGTCTTCTGCGCGGCCATGTCCTGGCCGTTGGCCTTGGTGGAGTGTCCGGCGTCGATCATGCTGACTCGGGTGAACTTCTCCAGGTCAGGTGGGGTGACCTCACTCCACTTACCGCCGCCCTTTTGGGTGAGCCAGACCCGACCGTCGTCGGTGCCCGCCCAGATGAGGTTCTTGTTCAAGGTCGACGGGGCGATCGAGAACACGGTGGCGTAGTACTCGATGCCGGTCTGGTCCAGGGTGATCGGCCCACCGGAGTCACCCATGGTGGACGGATCGGCGTAGCTGAGATCCGGGCTGATCTCCTGCCAGGACTGCCCGCCGTTCGTCGACTTCATCACGTGTTGCGAACCGGCGAAGACGGCGTTCGGCTCGGCCGGGTTGGTCACCAGCGGGTACGACCATTGGAAGCGGTACTTCAGCGCGCCGGCCGCCGAGCCCATCGGGTTGTCCGGCCAGGGGTCGATCCGTCGGCTGCCGACGGCGCTCTCACCGCTGCGGTCGAAGCGGCTCATCGAACCGGTCCACGGCCCGCAGCAGCTGCCGACGTAGAACACGTTGGAGTTGCTCGGGTCGACGGCGATCGGTCCGCTCTCGCTGCCGCCGGTGATGTCGACCATGTCGGTGCCGCCGGTGCTGGACACGCAGGTGGTGCCGCGGTCCTGCTGCTGGCCGCAGATCAGGTACGGGTCGTTGTCAGTGGTGACCAAGCTGTAGATCTGGGCGGTCGAGTAGTTCTCCGCGGTCCACGACGAGCCGCCGTTCGTGGTTACGGTGCCGCCGCCGTCGTTGCCCTCGACCATCCTGTTGTTGTTCTTCGGGTCGATCCACAGGGCGTGGTGGTCGCCGTGCGGCAGGCCCCCCATGGCCGAGAAGGTGGCGCCGCCGTCGTTCGAGCGCATGAACGACACGTTGGGCGCGTAGACCCGGTCCCGGTCGACCGGGTCGGCGATCACTCGGGTGTAGTAGAAGGCGCGTTGCCTGATGGCGTTGTTCTTGTTGACCAGCTTCCAGGTGCGGCCCGCGTCGTCAGAACGGAACAGCCCGCCTTCCTTCGCTTCCACCAGCGCGTACACCCGGTTCGGGTCGGCGCCGGAGACGCTGACCCCGATTTTGCCGATCGGCGCGTCCGAGGGCAGCCCGAGGCGGGAGGTCAGCTCGGTCCAGGTGCTGCCGCCGTCGGTCGACTTGTAGAGCCCGCTGCCGGGGCCGCCATTCGTCATCTTCCAGAACTTGCCTTGGACTTGCCACATCCCGGCGTACAGCACGTTCGAGTCGGACGGGTCCATTGCCAGGTCCGGCGCACCGGTCTGGTCGTCCACGTACAGCACGCGCTTCCAGTTCTCGCCGCCGTCGGTGGAGCGGAACACGCCACGCTCGGTGTTCTTGCCCCACACGTGCCCCTGCGCGGCGACGAACACGCGATCACAGTGGTCCGGGTCGACCTGGATCCGGCCGATCATCTGGGTGTCGGCGAGTCCCAGATGCTTCCAGTTCTTGCCGCCGTCGGTGGACTTGTACACGCCGTCGCCCGGGATGATGTTCCCGCGCAGGTCCACCTCGCCCATTCCGATGTAGACCACATCAGGGTCGGCCGGACACACCGCGACCGCACCGACCGACGAGCTCGAGATCTGCCCGTCCGTCACCGGTGCCCACCCCGTGCCGCCGTCGGTGGTCTTCCACAGGCCGCCGCCGGTCGCCCCGAAGTAGTACTCGTTCGGACGGGCGGAGCTGCCGCCGACAGCGATCGAGCGCCCGCCAAGCTGCGGGCCGACGTTGCGCCACTTCAGGCCGGAGTACAGCGAGGGGTCAACGCCCTTCGGCGCCGGCGGCGCGGCGGCCTGTGCGGCCGGCGCGCCGAGAGACAGCCCGAGCAGAAGTGCCGCCGCTCCGGCAATCCGCATGAATTGCCGCTTCACTTGGGCACCCCCCGACGAAGACGCGACGGGTGCGCCAACGCGACGCGGCGAGTGACGTTGGTTCTGGCTGAGGTTGGGGGAGACTTCCGTATGCCGCGTAGACCGTTCGGTGAAAACGCCATCATGGGTCCGCTCCTGTCCGAGCGGAGACCGACATCCGCAGCGCTCTACCAGCCCCGGTAAACAGGCATGGCAAAGCACACCGTAAAGCTCACACCGTAAATGCCCGTCTCCACTCTAGTGACATGTACACGTGGGGGGCGCCCAGGTATTGGAACACCGCCACAACCCGGCGTCAACGGGGCGGGTGGTGTCAACTCGTTGCAGCAACAACGTCGGTGAGGGCGCATTGGAAGGCATCTTGTGCGGTGGATGAGGTGGCCGAGGCATCGGCGGGGCTGGTTGTTGATCTCCTCTGCGATGGCGATGCGGTAGGAGTGATGCTCGGTGATCTCGGTGGCGCCCTTGGGGCAGGTAGCGGCCGATGACGTGCAGTCTTCGGTTGCAGTTCAGGACCGCTTATGGTGAGTCGCCGTTTGCGTATCTGATGACGCGTCGGATCGAGCGTGCGGCGGCGGTGCTGCGGCGTGGCGACCTCAATGTGATCGAGGTCTGCTTCGCGGTCGGCTGTGCGTCCCCCCGCCTCACGCAGGCAGCCACCCAGGCCACCACGGTGGGACATTGTCCGGCGGGCAGTTGCCATTGGTGTCGTTCCCCACCCCGAGTGGGGTTCCCAGCCAGGCGAAGTGCATCAAAGTCAGCGCGATCAGTGCTGCCAGGAAGACCGCAGGTGGTATCAACAAGTTCAGGTACCGGCGCTTCTGATGCCGCAGCATGGCTGCAGGCAGCGCCCACGCACCCAAGCCCGTGAATCCCGCCGCGAGGACCGTCAGCGGTGCTTCCCAGGTCCACAGATCGAACATGCTCGGGTGCTCCCGCAGGATGACGGCGCAGGTCCGGCGCGCCGCGCGAGATAGCCGGTAGGCGCCGTAGCCCGCAAGCGCCCCTGCAATCAGCGTCAAGCAGCCTGCCATCCAGGGCGGATTGGTCTGTCTTTCCATGTCAAGGCTTGACGCACCGCAACGCTGCGAGGTTCCTCTTGTCCGAGCCGGACCCGGGAAGTGGCGGCTTGCCGCCCGCCTCAACCCTGTATCACCACAGATCAGGGGCTATTCCGTTGAGCAGTGGCGGGCCGGGTGGCGGGGCTCAGCGTCGCGTCGCTGTCACGAGTCAGGCGGAGGCGCGGAGGTGGACGCCTGCGGGCTGCTCGTGGGCGGCAAGAGCGCGGGTGAACGCGGCTCGTACGCTGTCGGTGCTGCTCGGTCGGTCCGCGCTGTCGACGCTGCTCGCGGAGTCGAGCAGCGTGACCAGGTGCTGGCCGGGGCCTGATCCGAGCAGGTGATCGGCTGCGTCGTGGGCGTCGCGTCCGAAGTCGCTGAGGCCCCGAACCGGCTGATGGCGACGTCGAACGCGGATGCGGGCAGAGGATGGATCTGGGCGTTGCCCTGCTCGAAGGTGATCCGGTCCAGGCCCTCCTCGGCGGCCTGGGCGCGTGCCCTGGTGGGCATCGGCCCGGAGATGTCGAGGCCGAGAACCGCGCCGCGGAAGGCAGCCTTGGCGGCGAACCGGGTGGCCTGGCCCGCGCCGCAGCCGATGTCAAGCACCCGGTCCACGGGGCCGATCCCGGCGGCTTCGAGCAGCGGTTGGTTGAAGTCCTTGTTGATCGCGTTCCAGCGATCGTGGTGATCGCTCCAGTGCCGGGCAGCACCGGGGGCCACGTTAGTGTGCTCGCGCATGCCCTTGCGCCGCGCATTGTTCCGTCGCGCGATCGTCAATCGGTCCGGGTGCGGAGGCTCCGCGCCAGGGTGAGGATCATCACCGTCGCAGGGACGAGGTGTAGCCCGAGGAGGGCGGTGGTGGTGGCGGTGTTTGCCCCGGAGAAGAGGGGCGGGGCCAACGAGATCGCGGTCAGCGACACTGCCGTCCACACGAATCGCTCGGCGGGGCGAGCGCTCCAACGAAGAAGAGCGACGGCAATGACGATGCCCACGACCGAGAAGAAGCCGGTCACTACGGCGAACCCGGACAACGGGATCGGCTCGCCACCATCGGGGACCTCGAAGTCGACGCCGACGGCCTGCGCAAGCGCAGCGGCGAGGGTGGTGGCCACCATCGCTGCGAGCGTGGCAATGAAACCGGTGCCGGCGAGCCCGCGGAGTCGGTGGGTGCGGCTCGTCTGGCCCGATGCCGGGCCTGCGACGATCCCGTTGTCATTCATGCTGTTCATGTCGTTACTCCATCAATCGGTAACGGTCGTACGGGATGTGTTGACTGGCATGTGACGGTCCTGGCCCTGGGGGTGACGATGCGCACCCTCGCCGTGCGTCGGCCAGGGTTCCGCAGGGCGCGGACGCCGGTGCCGCGGAGCCGGAACCCGGCGTCGCGTCCGAGGACGGGCCCGGGCTCGCCGTCGCGTAGCTCCAGCTGCACCCGCCCGCGGGTGACGACGCCGAACGCGTCGCACCCTTCCGCCGCGATCATCGCGACACGCGCGCCACCGCGCAGCGTGAGCGTCCGCACCGGGACTACTCCGTGCCGTCCGGCGGCAGGCGCTCCGGCAGCCCGAGCCGCGGGAACTGGTCGTCGTGGAACGTGACGATCTCGGTGATGGCTCCGCCGGTGACGCGAAGGACGTCGATCGTCAGCGGCAGGTACGCGTCCTCCCGCTTCCGCCAGAGGTAGAAGGCGACGGCGGGCTGCCGGTTCACGGAGGTGCGGACGGCGCGCAGGTGCTTCATACCCTCGAAGCCGTCCTCGACCCAGCTGTTCACGACCGTGTCGCGGCCGACGTACAGGCCCGGCGTGGGCGGCATCGAGCACCGGACGTCGTCCCGCAGCATCGAGGCGAGCGTCGGGACGTCCGTGGCCACGCTGGCGTCGGTGTAGCGGCGTACCAGCTCGCGCGTTCCGACGTCCTGTTCGCCGCCGGTCCAGTCCTGCCGCTCGGCGGGCAGGTGCTCCCGCATGCCGGCGCGGGCCCGCTGCAGCGCGCTGTTCACGGAGTTGACGGAGTCCCCGAGGAGCTCCGCGACGTGCTTCGCCGGCCAGCCGAGCACGTCCCGCAGGATCAGCACGGCCCGCGGTCGCGGCGCGAGGTGCTGGACTGCGACCAGGTACGCCAGCTCGATGGTCTCCCGCGCGACGGCGACGGTCTCCGGCTCATCCGCGTCGCCCGCGGGCAGCTCGTCGAGGAGCCGGTCCGGGTAGGGCTGCAGCCACAGCACCTCGCCGCCGGTCGCAGGCTCCGGGCGGCACTTGGCGAGCAGGTCCAGGCAGGCGTTGGTGGCGATCCCGTACAGCCAGGCCCGGAACGTCGACCGCCCCTCGAAGGTCTCCCGCCGCCGCCAGGCACGGAGGAAGGTTTCCTGCACGGTGTCCTCGGCGTCCTCGAACGACCCGAGCATCCGGTAGCAGTGCACGTGCAGCTCCCGCCGGTGCCGCTCCGCCAGCCCCGAGAATGCCGGCTCGTCGACCTCGCCCAGCTCGCTTCCGCCCAGCTCCTCCAGCCGCGTGTCCGCACTCATCACGTCATCCTTCCGCCTCGTCGTGTCCCGTCGTAGGTGTGACGGGTGCGGGCGCGAAAACTCATCACGGGGGTCGGTCGGCATGGCTGAGCGTTTCTCATCCTTGGTAGGTCGGGTTTTCGACGTGGTGGAGAACGAGGATGGCCTGCAGCATTGCGGTCGTCCGGGAGGGGCTGCGGCGCAGCTTGGTCAGGATTTTCCAGGTCTCGAGGGTGGCGACGGCGCGTTCACCGCGGCAACGGATCCGGACGTGGTCCTTGTTCATGGCCTTCTGCCGGCGCGACAGGAGTACGGCAGTTGGGCTGACAACGTGGTGAAGCCCCTGGTAGATGGGTTTTCGACCAAGAGAAGCTCGCGGCCGGGTTCGGCGTCGGAACCACGACGGCCCACCGCTATGTCACCGAGGCAGACGGTCTCCCGGAACGCGACCGGCGAGCCGACCACCGTCGGCGGCCCCGAGCCCGACAAGCCACAGTGAATTCCCCACGCTCCGGATTCGATGCCGCATTTCCTGTCACTTTTCGGCCAATGGCGCGGGGTGGTTCATCGCGGCGGGCTTCACGGCGTGGCGGGTGTTCCAGGTGGAGCGGGACCGTCGGCGGGTGCACGCCTCGGCGCGTACTCGCCGACGGTCCTGGCCGTGAGGGTGTCAGGGCATCAGCGCGTGCCGGTCTGTGGGCACGTGGGCCGTGTGGTCGGTGAGGTCTGGGCGTGCGATGGACGCAGCGGCCGGAAGTAGTGGGTGACCGCCCAGACGCCGATGCGGCTGCCGGTCTGGCACCCGGCCACGTCCGCGGAGCGGGAGTGGATTCCGGCCCAGACGCGGGCGTTGATCATGTCCTCGTTGAGCCGGTCGGCGTATTGGTAGTGACGTGTGGTGCCGGTGGCCTCGGAGAAGAGGGTGAGGTCGAGGCGTGTGGTGCCGAGGAGTCCGCTCAGGGTCTGGGTCACGGCGCCGGCGACCGCGGCATGGCCGCTGATGTAGTCGGGGTGCGGTGGAGTGGGGAGCAGTGGCTGCCACAGCGGGTCGGCCGCGGTCGCGGGATTGCCGTCGGTGTCGGCCAGTTGGATGGCCGTGATCGGCCGCCAGCGTCCGTAGTGGAGCTTGGCGTTCCAGGAGGCGACGACGGCGTCGGTGGCCGAGGTGTTCGCCGCGGCGAACAGCCGTGCCGTCTCAGTGATGCCCAGGTGGTGCCGAGCCGTGTAGTCTCCGACCGCCGCCTGGATCTGCACCGCCAGGTTGCCGCCGAAGAACAGGGCGGTCTCGGTCTGGAACGCGGTGCGGGGCGACCCGGTCTTCGTCCCCATGGTCCTTACCTCGTTCACGTCCCGGGCGTAGCGGGCCGAGGACAGCGCGGGCGGGGCCCCGGGACGGAACTGGGCCGGGGAGGTGAGCAGCATCGGGCGCAGTGTGCCGAGCCAGGGGTCGATGAAGGGCTGGTGGCCGGGTGGGGTGGGCCGCCAGACGCCGGGCGCGGGCGGGGCGGTGAACTGCACCGGTGCGTCCCGGCCGTCGCCTTCGCGCAGGTCGATGAGGTGCTCGGCGGCTCGCTCCCCGAAGGCCACGCCCTGCGTCTTGGGGCTGCCCTCGGGGATTTTGGCGAGAGATTGGGCGTAGGCGGCATCGAGCGGGGCGTGGGAGGCGGGGAAGTAGGTGACCAGCACGCGGTGGGCCGCGGCCACGGCGGCAGCCTCGGGTGACGCGGTGGAGGGGCCGCGCACCTGCCACTTGTAGGGGGCGTAGTCGCCCCGGATGCCCACCACGGCGTTGTAGACGGCAGCCGAGACGAACCCGTGCCAGATGACCACCTGGCCCGAAGGGCGGGCGGCGCCGAGGTTGGTGCCGATGGTGTCGGTGGCGATCGTGTTCCATTCACGGATCGCGGCGGGGTCCGCCGCGGGCGGCGCTTGGCTGCCGGCGGTGGCTGGGGGTCCGGTCAGGACCGTGACGAGCAGAAGGAGGAGTGACATGACGGCGCCTACGGCAGCCGGTCTGCCCGAAGTGGAAGTATGCATAACTGACATAAAGACTATAGGTTCTGACGGTTACGCAGATGTGGTTCCTTGGTGCCGACGCCGGCGAGGCGGAAACCGGGCGCCAACCGGGCGGCCCGAGGCCGCCCCGCGCGGCGACTCCATCCGGGTGTCATGGTCAGCTGATGCGGAACGCGTACCCGCCCACGTCGTGACGGTCCGTCAGGGTCAGCCTCCGTGGCCGAGACTGCGGCTGCACGCCGATCCGGTGTCCCTGGGACACCACAGGCCGGCATGCGCTATAGTGCCCGCGCCTCGCGGGCCCTCGTTTCCCGCATACTTCTTTGATTCGCTCCGCAGTGCTGTGACCTGCGGAAACAGTGTGACGTGCGGGGCGGTGGGGACGGTTGAGGAAAAAGCTGGCGCCGATCCGGCCTCCGGCGGGCGTGTAGGGAGATGAAGGCCCTCGACCTTCGTCAACGAGTCCGTCACCGGGAACCTCCGAGGAGGCCTCGGCCTTCAGGCCGGGGAGGAATCGGACCCCTGCGGAGCAGGGCAAGGAACGGCGATTCGCCCCCGGGGCGGATCGCCGCCCGCACGACCGCGTAGGCTGTCCTTTGCGCGTTGCGAGAACCAAGCACGTGCAACCTCCTTGAACTTGCTTCAAGACCCCGGGCTGGTTTCAACCCGGCTGGTGCTGATCGCAGAAGACTCGATCGTTCGCTGAGCGACCGAGCAGCGTGAGCCAGGAATCTCCCTGTCTTCAGCGGGGAGAGGATTCAATTAGCCCGAACACATGGTGCGAGATGGACACAGGTCCAGCTCCCGAAGAGGTCAGACAGGCCCTGCCGGCCCAACACGGAGCCGCTCGTCTTCGTCTTGCGAACAAGGAGGCAAGCCTCGTTCCCGTGCTGCGGGCCCTGCGCGGGACCCAGCCCTGTGCTGCCGGGATCCGCGCAACCGCAGGCGCATGCCCGTCGGCGATCGACCCGTCAGCTGAGGAAGCGGGAGAACATCCGGTACATGAACGCGGTTCCCTGCCGCAGCGCCTCGACGTAGATCCGTTCGTTGTTTCCGTGCATCGTGATGAGCTGGTCGTTGTCGAGCACGTACGGGTAGACCCCGTATCCGGGGATGCCGCGCTCGCGCCACGGCGCCAGGCTGGTGCCTGCTTCGAACAGGGCCGGCGCGAAGACCGCGCCGGGGTAGGTCTCGTCGGCGGCGCCGGCCAGAGCGCGGAACAGCGGAGTGTCGATGTCGGCCGGCGGCGTCGCCCAGCTCTTGTCGAGCTCGTCGAGGTACTGCTGCTCGGTCTTGCCCGCCGGGGCGGCGAGTGTCACCTGGATGCCGCGGGGGGCCGTCATCTCGCGGACCTGGGCGAGGAACTCGCGGGGCTTCTGCCCGCCGGGGATGCCGCGGCAGTTGATCCGGACATGCGCCGAGGACGGGATCACGTTCTCCTTGTAGCCGGAGTCCTCGATGACGAACGCGTGCGTGGTGCGGAGCAGGGCCTGGTGCAGCCACGGGTAGGAGGACTTCGACACAACGACGCGCGCGGCCCGTTCCCGTGCGTTTTGGCTGTGTGCGGAGAGCATGAGCTTGATGGCGCGGGCGAACTCCGCGTCGTCGGTTGCCTTCGCCAGCGCCGTGAAGTACTCGCGCGTCACTGCGGTGAGGTGAACCGGCGCGAGCCAACTGCCGAGTTCGGCGACCGCCCGGGACAACGTCACGATCGCGGCGTCGGGGTTGGGCTTGGAGGAGTGCGTGGCGGTTCCGTCGGCGGTCAGGTCCAGGTTGAAGTAGACCTTGTCCTGTCGGGTGGCGGTGATCAGCATCGGGGTGGTCTTGTCCTTCTGCGCCAGGAACCAGCCGCCTTCGGTGAGGACCATGCCGGCGTCCACCTTGTCCCAGTGGTTGGCTGCCAGCCACTTCGACCCGAACGAGCCGGCTTCCTCGTCGCAGTCGGTGAGAACGATGATGTCGCGCTCGAACCGGGACCCCTCGGAGATGTGCCGCAGCAGAGCGCTGATCGTCGCCGAGTTCGCACCCTTCATGTCGAGGGCGCCGCGGCCGTACACCTCCCCGCCCCGCACCGTGCCGGAGAACGGATCGACGGACCAGTTCTCCCGCTCGACCGGCACCACGTCGGAGTGGCCGAGCATCAGCAGCGGCGAAGCGGAGCTGGTGCCGGGGATCCGCGCGATCAGGTGCACGTTGTTCGGCTGCGGAGTGTCGATGATCTGTGCGGGCACCCCGGCGTTCTCCCACACCGCTTTGAGCATCTCCGCGTGCGGGCGGGTGTTCGCGCCTTCGCCGTGGTTCTGTGTGTCGTAGGACAGCATCCGCTGGAGCAGGTTGAGCGGGTCCTTGTCCGCTTCCGGCACCGCGGTCGCGGCCGCCGCCGGACTCAGGGTCGCGCCGGTGAACAGGCTGATGCCCCCCAGGCCGGTAGCGCCAAGAGCGGCGACGCCGACTCCGCCAAGGAAGGTGCGGCGGCCCAGCCGCGCTCGGGTCACGGCAGACATGTCACGTGAATCGTCCATGTTCTTCTCCCTGTTGCACGGGTGGTTGGCATTCGAGCTTCACGATCACGCTGGTTCAGAGGCAATTGGTAAGGAGCGTCGCAGTCGATGAGCGGGGCGTCGCAGTCGGTGAGCGGTATCTAATCTGCGACGAACGGCGCCCCCGCCCTGCCCCCATGACGCGGATGCTCCGGGCTGGTGCCCCTCGGGTGGGACATCGTCTGGCAACGCTGCTTCCGGCTCGCCCACGCCCGGCCACAGCAACCGCGCCCCCAGGCGTCCGGCCGCCCTGCGTAGCCGACCCCTTCTCCGCATCTTCGCAGGTCATCCGGCAGGAAGGCGGCGGCCGCCCCGCCCCGGCGCTCCAAGGCCGTATCGCCGGGCTGGCGCACGGGTCCCACTCACCCTCCGACACCGACAGGCGGAGTCATGTACGACGTCACAACACTGCTGCGCGAATACGACCGGGCCCGCCTTCACCGACGAGTTGTGGAAGGACCTCACTCCGGACGAGGTGGTCTGGCGACCGCACGAGAACTCCAGCGCCATCGGCTGGCACCTCGGTCACCAGGCCCACGTCGCCCACTTCATGATCCGCAATCTGACCGCAGCCGAACCCAGCCCGGACCCTGCGCTGGACGCGCTGATGGACTCCGTCCTGCCCGAGCAGTTCCGCGGTGCGCTGCCCACCGTGCGCCGCCTGGCCGCGTTCCGCGAAACGGTCGCCGAAAGCGTCCACGCCCGCATCGGAGCCATCGCGGCAGGAAAGGTCAGCGCCCCCAGCCAGATGACGATCGTCGCCGCCCACCTGCTGACCGCGCTCATCAACCACGAGTACCAGCACGACCAATGGATCAGCGAGGTCCGCTCCGACAACCTCGGCCACGCCCTGCCGCCGGACCCCAAATCGGATCGCCTGCACCGCATCGACGGCTACCTCGTCCTCACCCCCCGCACCTGACCCCCTTACCGCGCCAGGCAGCCCGGGTGTCCACACCAAGGAGCATCGCATGGCCCGACTTGATCGGAGCCCAGGAGGCAGCTGATGACGCGAAGCCTGTTGACTCTCGCCCGGAAGCTGAAGCTCGTTCCGCAGCCGAAACGGTGGAGAGTCGAGCAGACCTACGGGATCTTGATACTGCACCGGCGCCTGGTCCGCGACTACGAACATCGCCCGGCCTCCTCGCCGCCTTCAACCAGGCCACCGGCCCACTCCGGGCCCGCGACGTCTGCGAAGCCCCCGACCACGAACTGCTGCCCAAGTAGGTCGAAAGCACCCGAGCCAAGCTGAAGCGCCTGGTCAAGCTTGGCATCCTCACCGACATCGATACCGGCAACTTCGACCGGCAGGGCGGGCTCTCCAGGGGCGGGTCATGAGAAGGTGCGGTTCGACCCAGCAGAGGGGGGAGAATGGGGCTGACCTACGGCTACGACATCTACCTGCGTCCCCGGAACGTCGCCAGGGCGCTGGCCAATCTGGCCGAGCTGGCGCCACCGACCCGTGATGTGCCGCCGCTTGAGCTCACACTGCCCGGCGGTGACCGGCTCGCCCTCCCGTTCACGTCGCACTTCAACAGCGAGCCGGTCGACTGCTCCACAAGCAGCACGCTCGAGCTCGACACGTCCATCATGTTCGGCGTCGATGACGCGGTGCCCGAATACGGAGAGACGCACGGCCATGAGACCGAGGAGGACGGGCGAGTCCAGATCGGGTACGTCTACCTGACGATCCGGTTCGAGTGTTTGCTGCACCCTCGTTACACGGCAATGGAGTTCTGGGCAGCGACGTCGGCGATGAGCCGCATGTTCGCGCGGTCGGCCCGCGTCAGAGAGGTGTTCACCGGCCTCACCGCCGCCAGCGGCGGAGTGTGCTGCCTGTTCGACACCGGCGACGGCGGCCCCCGAGCAAGTGTGCTGGCTCAACGGCGAGACGACCCAGGAGATGGTCTCCGGTCCCCGCTTTCCAGATCGGCGAGCCCTTGTGGCGACTTGGCCCGACCCTGACCAGTGAGCACCGGTGCCCTTCGACGCGGCACAACCCCGAACCGACCACCCGAAAGCAGTCTTCAGGGGGAGCCCGTGCATGCCTTGGCCGCCGTCAACGACGGTTCCTCGGGAGAGGGTTGGGGACCGAAAACTTCCACCCTCGCCCACACCGTCAGGCGACAGTGAAATCACAGAAATCCTCACAAACCGCCCTCTTGAAGTCTCAAAGTAGTGACCCCCAAGGGGCTTGGGCGGTGTGTCAGTCCTGCACGCCGGCCCCTCTTGTCAGTCCTGCACGTTGACCCCCGCTTGTCAGCCCTGCACGCTGCTCCCCTCTTGACCGTGGCGCTCGCACGGGCCACACTCCCATCAACTCTAGACCGGTCTAGACCAGTTGATGGAGGCATTATGTCAAAATCTGGTCGCCGTGCCGTCCCTCGTCACCAAGGGTCGGCGAAGTTACGAGTATCGGGACTCGCTGGCTGCCTCGCAGCCCTGACGGCATGCTCGGTGCTGGTGTCGCCCGCAATGGCGAGTGAGGCAGGCGCGAAACCTACTGTTCGGACCACGCCTGGGGAGGGCCAAAGCGACGTCGCCGACCCACGCACGACCCTGCTGCCGGTTCCGCAGAACTGGGAGCCCGCAGGGGGGAAGCTCACCTTGGCGAACACGACGAGGGTCGTGATCGATCCGACCACTGCCGGCCGCTGGACCGTTGTCTCGGGCATGACGACAGAATCCGACCCCATTGTGTCGACCCGGCCGCTGCGCGAGGTCGCACGGTATGCCGCTCGAGACATCGAGGCCCGCACGGGTGTGCGCTTGCCCCTCACTCAAGCGAACAGTGCGAACGACAACGGCATCCAGGTGGCCCTCGATGCGGCTCTCGCACCCGAGGTCGGCCCCGAGGGGTACCGGCTGGAGATCGGTCGAACGGTGCGGCTCACCGCGCCCACGGCCAGTGGCATCTATTACGGGTCGCGCAGCCTGATCCAGTTGCTGGTCGGGAGCGCCGACCAACGCACCCTGCCCACCGGTGTCCTCACTGACCGCGCCAACACCACCGTGCGCATGAACACGATCGACGTGTCCCGTGAGTACTGGGAGCCTCGCGCCGTGGCCGACGTCATCCGACAGATGGGGTACCTCAAGCAGAACTACCTGGTGCTTCACGTCGATGACGCCGAGGGCTTCCGACTCAACAGCCCCAAGTACCCCGGGCTGGCCGAGCCGGGCTTCAGCTACGACCGGGCTGACATCGAGAGTCTCGACCGGATCGCCCGGGAGAACAACGTGACCCTCGTTCCAGGTTTCGAGCTGCCGGCCCATGTCTCACCCAAGTCGGCCTACTTCCACGTCGGCATGGCAGACGGCCCGCATGAGGTCGAACCGGGGTTCGGTGAGCGCGACACGGGCGCGACTCCGCAGAACACCTGCCAGGGCTACAGCTACAGCCACCTGACCGACGACTTCACGTTCAACCTCATGAACCCGAAGGCCCTCAAGGTCTCCCAGGAGATGCTCGACGAGTTCCTCCCCTGGTTCTCCTCGCCATGGGTCCACCTCGGTGGTGACGAGATGCCCCCGAACATGAACCGCTGCCCCGCTCTGCGGGACTACGTGGCCAACTCGAACGGCAAGTACGCCACGACGGCCGATGTCGAGATGGAGTTCATCAATGAGGTGAACGACCACGTTCGAGCCAAGGGCCGCACCTCGGTGATCTACAACGGCTCCGAGGCGTCGGCGCGCAACATCCCGCTCGACACCAACGTCATCGTCATGGACTGGACCGGCAGCGGAACTGCCGACCACCTGAAGCCCTACGACAAGATCGTTGCTGACGGCAACTTCCTCTACCTGGTGCCGGCTCGTTCAGGCCGCCCCAACCAGCAGCGCATCGCCCAGACGTGGACCACACCCACCGACCCGAAGATCCTCGGGTGGGGCATGCACGTCTGGGGTGACGACTTGGGCTGGGCTGAGGGCCAGTGGCTCGAGTCGCAGTCGATCATGCCGAGAGGACGGGTCGCGGACCGGCAGTGGAACACCCGCCCGCGCACCCAGACGGAGTACGCGGCATACGAGGCCACCATGCAGACCATCGGCACCGCACCGGGATACACGGGCGTCCGGCAGCCCAACGCCACCACGAACGCCCGACCGATCCACCAATACGTCATGGATCCGGAGTTCCCCCGTGGCACCTATGACGCGCACACGTCGAACAACCGACGCGGAATCATCGACCGATGCGACCTCAGCGGGATGACCCCGCTGTCCGTCTCGACGCGCTCAGCCACCGACCCGGACAAGGGCCAGGTGAAGGTCATCGACTCCGGCGGCTACTGGCTCGGGGCCTCCAACCTGACCGGACCCTGGTCGGTCACCGGCACCGCCAAGGTGAGCGGAACGGTGACTCTGCTCGGCCAGGTCGACTCCACGAACCGGGTCACTCTGAGCCCGACCGACGTCACCGTGCGCTGGAACGGTGTGACCCAGAGCTTTGGTCGTGGCCTCGGGTCAGGACAATGGGCCGACTTCGCTCTCACCAGCGACGGTTCGACCGTCACGCTGTATCTCGGCGGTGAGCGCGTCGGCACCGTCACCAGTGAGCTGACGCTGCCCCGCTCGCGGGTGCTCTACGGCGCGTCCGGCACGACCCTCGCCGCCCTGGACATCTACGCACAGCGCCTCACGGCCGACCAGGTGTCCTCCGTGCGGACGCAGCGTCCCGAGGCTGTTTGCGCGACCTACCCCGAGGCGCCGACGCTGCCCGCGCCTCGGCCTGCCGGACCACCGACACGTAGCTGAGGAGGGCCCTACTGCTCATCGCTCAGGATCTCGCCCGTCCTCGACAGTCCCGCAACGAAGATCGCGACGACGAGCCACGAGCGTGAACATCTCCTGAGTGCGCATCGGTGTGCCAGACGGCTGCTCCGGCGTCGGCAGCGCGTCGGCTCCTTCGAGGTGCATCAGCGTCGTGCGCC
>NZ_JBSGBZ010000059.1:0-47836 GCF_053601495.1 Streptomyces sp. NPDC004721 | reverse complement strand
CACCCTCTCGGGCTTTCCTCCGGGCGCTTCCCTTCGGTGTTTCCGACTCTATCAGATCTTTTTCCGATCCGATTTCCTCGGTGCTTTCCAGGTTTCCGCTCTCGCGTTTCCCTTTCCGGCGGCTCCGACTTTATCAGAGATTCTGAGTCGGATTTCCCGCCGCTTCCGGGAACGTCCTCCGAAGTGCATGAGGCCTTCGGGTTCCCGTCCTGGCGGAGCCGTAAACGTACTGGAGCGGAGCGCCCCGATGCAAATCGAGGTGCCCCGCCACCAGTTCGCGCGTCCCGGGGACGTGCGGGGGTCAGACCTCCACGACGACCGGGAGGATCATCGGCCTGCGCCGATAGGAGTCCGACACCCACTTGCCGAGGGTGCGGCGGATGAGCTGCTGGAGCTGGTGGGCGTCGGCGATGCCCTCCTGGGCGGACTTCTCCAGGACTTCCGCGATCTTCGGGATGACCGCGGCGAAGGCGGAGTCGTCGATGCCCGAGCCGCGGGCATGGACGTGCGGGCCGCCGGTGATCTTGCCCGTGGTGGAGTCGACCACCACGAAGACCGAGATGATGCCCTCGTCGCCGAGGATCTTGCGGTCCTTCAGCGCGGGCTCGCCCACGTCGCCGACCGAGAGGCCGTCGACGTACACGTAACCGGCCTGGACCTTGCCGGAGATCTTGGCCTTGCCCTCGACCAGGTCGACGGTCACGCCGTCCTCGGCGATGACGATCCGGTCGTGCGGCACTCCGGTGAGGGCGCCCAGTTCGGCGTTGGCCCGCAGATGGCGCCATTCGCCGTGAACCGGCATCAGGTTCCGCGGGCGGCAGATGTTGTAGAAGTACAGCAGCTCGCCGGCCGAGGCGTGGCCCGAGACGTGGACCTTGGCGTTGCCCTTGTGCACGACGTTGGCGCCCCAGCGGGTCAGGCCGTTGATGACCCGGTACACCGCGTTCTCGTTGCCCGGGATCAGTGACGACGCCAGGATCACCGTGTCGCCCTGGACGATGCGGATCTGGTGGTCGCGGTTGGCCATGCGGGACAGGGCCGCCATCGGCTCGCCCTGGGAGCCGGTGCAGACGAGCACGACCTCGTGGTCGGGCAGGTCGTCCAGGGTCTTGACGTCGACCACCAGACCCGGCGGGACCTTCAGGTAGCCCAGGTCCCGGGCGATGCCCATGTTGCGGACCATGGACCGGCCGACGAAGGCGACCCTGCGGCCGTACTCGTGCGCGGCGTCCAGGATCTGCTGGATGCGGTGGACGTGGCTGGCGAAGCTCGCCACGATGATCCGCTTGCGGGCGCCGGCGAAGACCTGGCGCAGCACGTTGGAGATGTCCCGCTCGTGCGGGGTGAAGCCGGGGACCTCGGCGTTGGTGGAGTCGGTGAGGAGGAGGTCGATGCCTTCCTCGCTCAGCCGGGCGAACGCGTGGAGGTCGGTCAGGCGGTTGTCCAGCGGCAGCTGGTCCATCTTGAAGTCGCCAGTGTGCACGACCATGCCCGCGGGGGTGCGGATGGCGACCGCGAGGGCGTCCGGGATGGAGTGGTTGACCGCGATGAACTCGCAGTCGAAGGGGCCGACGCGCTCGCGGTGACCTTCCGCGACCTCGAGGGTGTACGGACGGATGCGGTGCTCCTGGAGCTTGGCCTCGATGAGGGCGAGGGTCAGCTTGGAGCCGATGAGGGGGATGTCCGGCTTCTCGCGCAGGAGGAACGGGACACCACCGATGTGGTCCTCGTGGCCGTGGGTGAGGACGATGCCCTCGATGTCGTCGAGGCGGTCCCTGATGGACGAGAAGTCCGGCAGGATCAGGTCGATTCCGGGCTGCTCCTCCTCGGGGAAAAGCACTCCGCAGTCGACGATCAGCAGGCGGCCGCCGTATTCGAAGACGGTCATGTTCCGGCCGATCTCGCCGAGGCCGCCGAGGGGAGTGACCCTCAGGCCGCCGTCGGGGAGGCGCGGGGGCGAGCCCAGTTCAGGATGCGGATGACTCAAAAGACTCTCCTCACCACGCGCGCCACGTACCGGTGGGCACGTGGCGCGCGTGACGTTCGTGCAGAAGCAGTTGTCATGGTGGGATGCGGGCACCGGTGTGGCCCGCCTATTCAGTTGTCAGGCCTCGGGTGTTACGGGGTGGTGCGAAGTCTCGTTGTCAGAGCTGTACCCCGCCGGCGGCAAGATCGATCTTGAGCTGCTCGGTCTCCTCCGGCGTGAGCTCCACCATCGGGGGCCGCAGCGGGCCGCCGGGCAGGCCCTGGAGGGCGAGCGCGGCCTTGGTGGTCATGACGCCCTGGGTGCGGAACATGCCGGTGTACACCGGGAGCAGCTTCTGGTGGATCTCGGTGGCCTTCTGGACGTCCCCTGCGGTGAACGCCTCGACCAGGGCGCGCAGGTCCGGGGTGACGACGTGGCCGACGACCGAGACGAAGCCGACCGCGCCCACCGAGAGCAGGGGCAGGTTCAGCATGTCGTCGCCGGAGTACCAGGCGAGACCGGAGCGCGCGATGGCCCAGCTCGCCCGGCCGAGGTCGCCCTTGGCGTCCTTGTTGGCGACGATCCGCGGATGCTCGGCGAGACGGACGATCGTCTCGGTGTTGATCGGGACACCGCTGCGGCCGGGGATGTCGTAGAGCATGACCGGCAGGCCGGTGACGTCGGCGATGGCCTTGAAGTGGCGGTACAGGCCCTCCTGCGGGGGCTTGTTGTAGTACGGCGTGACGGTCAGCAGGCCGTGCGCGCCGGCCTGCTCGGCGGCGCGGGCCAGTTCGATGCTGTGGCGGGTGTCGTTGGTGCCGACACCGGCCACGATGTGGGCGCGGTCACCGACCGCGTCCAGGACCGCGCGTACCAGGTCCGTTTTCTCCGCATCGCTGGTGGTGGGGGACTCGCCGGTGGTGCCGTTGACGATCAGGCCGTCGTTGCCTGCGTCCACCAGGTGGGCGGCGAGCCGCTGCGCGCCGTCGAGGTCGAGTGCGCCGTCCGCCGTGAAGGGCGTGACCATGGCGGTGAGGACCCGCCCGAAGGGGGTCTGCGGAGTCGAGGTCGGAGCCATGGGTAACACGCTACTCGCTGCTCAATGTGAGGGCTGCCCTCGGGGGGCGGGCCGGCGGGTGGTGGCAAAGGTGGAGCCCGGCACTGCCTGCTCGGGGGTTCAAGCAGTGCCGGGTCCGTTTGATCAGGCTAGATGAACTTCTCCAAAGGTCGCAATCCGGACACTTCGCGCGGCTGAACCGTACATCTGTACCTGAGTGGGCAGGCGGTCGCCGGCTACGGCGCTACCCGGCCGTTGGCGTTGAAGGCGGCGTAGGTCAGCGGCATGAGCCTGGCCCATTCGGCCTCCATCCTCTCGCCCACCATCTCGATCTCCCGCTGCGGGAAGGACGGCACCTTGGCCAGCTCGTGCTGGGTGCGCAGGCCGAGGAAGTGCATCAGCGAGCGGGCGTTGCAGGTGGCGTACATCGACGAGAACAGGCCGACCGGGAGGACCGAGCGGGCCACCTCACGGGCGACACCGGCCGCGAGCATCTCCTGGTAGGCCTCGTAGGCCTCCCGGTAGGAGTCCGCCATGACCCGGCCGACCAGCTCCTGCTGGGCCTGAGTGCCCTCGACGAACCGGTACTTGCCCGGGCGTCCCTCCTGCACGAGCTTGCGGGACTCGTCGGGGACGTAGAAGACCGGCTCCAGCTCGCGGTAGCGCCCGCTCTCCTCGTTGTACGACCAGCCCACGCGGTGCCGCATGAACTCGCGGAAGACGAAGATGGGGGCGCTGACGAAGAAGGTCATCGAGTTGTGCTCGAACGGGCTGCCGTGCCGGTCGCGCATCAGGTAGTTGATCAGTCCCTTGGAGCGCTCGGGGTCCTTGTCCAGCTCGGCCAGGGACTGCTCGCCGAGGGTCGAGACGCGGGCCGCGAACAGCACGTCGGCGTCGGACGCGTTGTGCTTGACCAGTTCGACGGTGATGTCACTGCGGAAGCTGGGCTTCGGGTCGTCGGCGGGGGTGGCGGTCACGGCTCGGAGGGTCCCTTCCTTGACGGCTGACGGGCGGCGACCACTCTACGGCCCGGCTCTGACATCGGGGCGATCGGTGCCGGGGCACGACATCTTCGGTGAAGATCTGCGAATTCGGTGAAACCGGGCACCTTTTGGGACACTCGGTCGTCTGTATGGGTGAGACACCCCAGTTCGACCCCCGGAAGGAGTCGTACCCCCAATGCTCCGTCGGCGCGAGCCCGTACCGTTCGCCTTCGTCGCCGAAGCCGACCGGTTCCGCAGCAATGTCGCTCCCCCGCCCCGCGAACGCGCGTCCACCGGCCGAATAGCCGGGCGCTGCCTGCTGGGGCTGACCATCGTCGCCGCGCTCGTGGGCTCCGTGATCCTGGGGACGCCCGCGCTGACCATCAGCCATTCCCCCACCGAGACGCAGCAGTCCCAGGTCTCCCCCGGGCACTGAGCGGATACGGGCCCTCTGCCGCCGCGCCGGTGGCCCGGCGGTCGCCTCCGCGACCCCCACGGGTGGTGGGCACGGACACAGGCGGATAGCCTCACCGGGCACAGCCCATGCATGGATTTGAGTGAGGACCAGTCGTGCCCCTGTCCTTCCTGACGGCCGACCGCGCCTTCGACGCGGCGGACGACGTAGCGCTGCCGTTCGACGACCGCAAGCGCTGGCGACGCCCCTACCGGCCCGGGCCGTGGCGTGTGGGGGCGGCCGCCCTCCTGCTGCTGCTCGCCTCCTTCGTGCTGCTCGCGGGGGTCGTCACGGCGCTCACCGCCACGCTGTCCTCCGCCGGTTTCTGCTTCGTCGTCGCCCTGATCGTGATCGCCGGCGCGCTGCGGCTGCTGCGCATGGGCGTCTGGGTCAGCGCGCGCGGGCTGCGGCACGTGAGCCTCCTCGTCACCCGTACGACGCCGTGGGCTCAGGTCGCCGGCGTGCGGACGGTGCAGCAGCCGGTGCGCTGGCTGGGGCTGCCGCGCACGGTGCAGGGGCAGGCGCTGGTGCTCGGCCGCAGGGGCCGTGCGCAGCAGGAGCTGCCGTCGCTGATGACCACGCACAACGCCGACTTCCTGGGTCGCGTCGAGGCCTTCGACCGGGCGGCGGACGCGGTGGAGGCGTGGGCGGACGAGAACAGGACGCACTGACCCCGGCCGACGGGACGCCAAAGGGGCCCGGTCCGCGCGCGGACCGGGCCCCTTTGGCGTGCACGGGGGTGTTCCGGGTGTCAGGCGGCCTGCACCGGTTTGCCGTCGTGCAGGGCGATCGCCCGCTGCATCGCCTTGCGGGCGCGGGGGGTGTCGCGGGCGTCGTGGTAGGCGACGGCGAGGCGGAACCAGGTGCGCCAGTCGTCGGGGGCCGCCTCCGTCTCGGCCTTGCGCCGGGCGAAGACCTGGTCGGCCGAGTCGCGGTCGACGCGCCCGCTGGGCGTGCGGGTCAGCTCGTCGACGGGCAGGCCCCCTTCGGCGTCGAGTTCGGCGGCGAGCTGATTGGCCCGGCGGACGAACTGGGTGTTCTTCCACAGGAACCACAGGCCGATCACCGGCAGGATCAGCACGGCGATCCCGAAGGCGACGGTGACGGGTGTGCCGTACTGGATGAGCATGACGCCGCGGCTGCCGACCAGGACGAAGTAGAAGACCAGGACGGCGGCCGTGACGAGGTAGGTGATCTTCGCGCGCATGAGGGGCTTCGGGGCTCAGTTCAGGTCGAGGAAGTGCTCCAGGCCGACGGTCAGGCCCGGAGTGGTCACCACGCGGCGCGCGCCGAGCAGGATGCCCGGCATGAAGCTGCTGTGGTGGAGCGAGTCGTGGCGGATGGTGAGCGTCTCCCCCTCGCCGCCCAGCAGGACCTCCTGGTGGGCGAGCAGTCCGCGCAGGCGCACGGCGTGGACCGGCACCCCGTCGACGCTGGCGCCGCGCGCTCCGTCCAGGGCGGTGACGGTGGCGTCCGGCGCCGGGGCCGAGCCCGCCTCGGCCCGGGCCTCGGCGATCAGCTGCGCGGTGCGGGTGGCGGTGCCGGAGGGGGCGTCGACCTTGTTCGGGTGGTGCAGCTCGATGACCTCGACCGACTCGAACCAGGGCGCGGCGATCTGAGCGAACTTCATGGTGAGCACGGCGCCGATGGAGAAGTTCGGGGCGATGAGCACACCGGTCTGCGGGGACTGGGCCAGCCAGCCCCGCAGCTGCGCGAGGCGCTCGTCGGTCCAGCCAGTGGTGCCGACGACGGCGTGGATGCCGTGCCGTACGCAGAAGTCGAGGTTGCCCATGACCGACCCGGGGGTGGTCAGTTCGACCACCACCTGGGCGCCCGTCTCGGCGAGGGTCTCCAGTTTGTCGCCCCGGCCGAGGGCGGCGACCAGTTCCATGTCCTCGGCGGCCTCGACCGCCCGTACCGCCTCGGACCCGATCCGGCCCTTGGCACCGAGGACCGCCACGCGCAGCTTGCTCATCTCTTGCTTCCTTACCACCGACGGACGGACAGGGAGTTAGGCGACCGCGTCGTGCAGACGCGCGGCCTGCTTGTCCTTGAGCGGGCCGATGACCGACAGCGACGGGCGCTGTCCCAGGATCTCCCGTGCGACGGAGCGGACCTCGTCCGGGGTGACCGCCGCCATCCTGGCCAGCATGTCGTCGACGGAGATCTGCTCGCCCCAGCACAGTTCACTCTTGCCGATACGGTTCATCAACGCACCCGTGTCCTCCAGGCCGAGGACCGTGGAGCCCTGGAGCTGGCCGATGGCGCGACCGATCTCGTCGTCGGTCAGGCCGTTCTCGGCGACGTGGTCGAGTTCGTCCCGGCAGATCCTCAGCACGTCGTGCACCTGGCTCGGGCGGCAGCCGGCATAGACGCCGAACAGTCCGCAGTCGGCGAAGCCGGAGGTGTAGGAGTACACGCTGTAGGCCAGGCCGCGCTTCTCCCGGACCTCCTGGAAGAGGCGGGAGGACATGCCGCCGCCGAGGGCGGTGCTCAGCACGCCCAGGGCCCAGCGCCGGTCGTCGGTGCGGGCGAGGCCAGGCATGCCGAGGACGACGTGCGCCTGCTCCGTTCTGCGGTTCTGGAGCTCGACCCGGCCGGCGGTGCGCAGGGTGCGCCGGCCGTCGCGCGGGGCGATGGGGGCAGCCTGGGCGTTCTTGAGGGCGCCGGCCTTCTCGAAGGCGGCGCGGACCTGGCGTACGACCTTGGCGTGGTCGATGTTGCCGGCGCAGGCGACCACCAGGTGGGTGGGGTCGTAGTGCTTCTTGTAGAAGCGGCGGATGCGGTCGGCGGTGAGGGCGTTGACCGTGTCGACCGTGCCGAGGACGGGGCGGCCGAGGGGGTTGTCGCCGAACATGGTGTGCGCGAACAGGTCGTGCACGCAGTCGCCGGGGTCGTCCTCGGTCATGGCGATCTCTTCGAGGATCGCGCCGCGCTCGACGTCGACGTCCTCCTCGAGGATCAGCGAGCCGGTGAGCATGTCGCAGACGACGTCGATGGCGAGAGGCAGGTCGGTGTCGAGCACGCGCGCGTAGTAGCACGTGTACTCCTTGGCCGTGAACGCGTTCATCTCGCCGCCGACGGCGTCGAGCGCGGCGGAGATGTCCAGGGCGGACCGGCGGGACGTGCCCTTGAAGAGCAGGTGCTCCAGATAGTGCGTGGCACCGTTGAGCGCGGGGGTCTCATCGCGGGAGCCGACGTGCGCCCAGATGCCGAAGGTGGCCGAGCGCACGGAGGGCAGGGTCTCGGTGACGATGCGCAGGCCGCCCGGGAGGGTGGTCCTGCGGACGGTGCCGATGCCGTTCTGGCCCTTGATGAGGGTTTGGGTACGGGCGACGGCCCGCGCCTCCGAGGAGGTGCGGGCCGTCGCCTTGAAGCTACGGGACGTCACTTGTCGGCGTCGTCCTTCTTGTCGTTGCCGTCTTCCTCTCCCTCGATCACGGGGACCAGGGAGAGCTTGCCGCGGGAGTCGATCTCGGCGATCTCGACCTGGACCTTGTGGCCCACACCGAGCACGTCCTCGACGTTCTCCACGCGCTTTCCGCCGGCCAGCTTGCGGATCTGCGAGATGTGCAGCAGACCGTCCTTGCCGGGGAGCAGGGAGACGAACGCGCCGAAGGTGGTCGTCTTCACGACCGTGCCCAGGTAGCGCTCGCCGACCTCGGGCATCGTCGGGTTGGCGATGCCGTTGATCGTGGCACGGGCGGCCTCGGCCGAGGGGCCGTCGGCGGCACCGATGTAGATCGTGCCGTCGTCCTCGATGGTGATCTCGGCGCCCGTGTCCTCCTGGATCTGGTTGATCATCTTGCCCTTGGGGCCGATGACCTCGCCGATCTTGTCGACCGGGATCTTCACGGTGATGATCCGCGGCGCGTTCGGGGACATCTCGTCCGGCCTGTCGATCGCTTCCATCATCACGTCGAGGATGTGGAGGCGGGCGTCACGGGCCTGCTTCAGGGCCGCGGCCAGCACGGAGGCCGGGATGCCGTCCAGCTTGGTGTCGAGCTGGAGGGCGGTGACGAACTCCTTCGTACCGGCGACCTTGAAGTCCATGTCGCCGAAGGCGTCCTCGGCACCGAGGATGTCGGTCAGCGTCACGTAGTGCGTCTCGCCGTCGATCTCCTGGGAGATCAGACCCATGGCGATACCGGCGACCGGGGCCTTCAGCGGCACACCGGCGTTCAGCAGCGACATGGTGGAGGCGCAGACCGAGCCCATCGAGGTCGAACCGTTGGACCCGAGGGCCTCGGAGACCTGACGGATCGCGTAGGGGAACTCCTCGCGTGCGGGCAGCACCGGCACGAGCGCGCGCTCGGCGAGGGCGCCGTGGCCGATCTCGCGGCGCTTGGGGGAGCCGACGCGGCCGGTCTCACCGGTGGAGTACGGCGGGAAGTTGTAGTTGTGCATGTAGCGCTTGCGGGTCACCGGGGAGAGGGTGTCCAGCTGCTGCTCCATGCGGAGCATGTTCAGGGTGGTGACGCCCAGGATCTGGGTCTCGCCACGCTCGAACAGCGCGGAGCCGTGCACCCGCGGGAGTGCCTCGACCTCGGCGGCCAGCGTGCGGATGTCGGTGACACCGCGGCCGTCGATGCGCTTCTTCTCCTTGATGACGCGCTCACGGACCAGGGTCTTGGTCAGCGAGCGGTACGCGGCGGAGATCTCCTTCTCGCGGCCCTCGAACTCGGGCAGCAGCTTCTCGGCGGCCAGCCCCTTGACGCGGTCCAGCTCCGTCTCGCGCTCCTGCTTGCCGGCGATGGTGAGCGCCTGGGAGAGCTCGGGGCGGACGGCGGCGGTGAGCGCCTCCAGGACGTCGTCCTGGTAGTCGAGGAAGATCGGGAACTCGCCGGTCGGCTTGGCGGCCTTGGCGGCGAGGTCCGACTGGGCGCGGCAGAGCACCTTGATGAAGGGCTTCGCGGCGTCCAGACCGGCGGCGACGACCTCCTCGGTGGGGGCCTCGGCACCGCCCTCGACCAGCTTGATGGTCTTCTCGGTGGCCTCGGCCTCGACCATCATGATCGCGACGTCGCCGTCCTCCAGGACGCGGCCGGCGACCACCATGTCGAAGACGGCGTCCTCGAGCTCGGTGTGCGTCGGGAAGGCGACCCACTGGCCGCGGATCAGCGCGACGCGGACGCCGCCGATCGGGCCGGAGAAGGGCAGGCCGGCCAGCTGCGTGGACGCGGACGCGGCGTTGATCGCCACGACGTCGTACAGGTGGTCGGGGTTGAGCGCCATGACGGTGCAGACGACCTGGATCTCGTTGCGCAGGCCCTTCCTGAAGGACGGGCGCAGCGGACGGTCGATCAGGCGGCAGGTGAGGATCGCGTCCTCGCTCGGCCGGCCCTCACGGCGGAAGAAGCTGCCGGGGATCTTGCCGGCGGCGTACATCCGCTCCTCGACGTCCACCGTGAGCGGGAAGAAGTCGAGCTGGTCCTTGGGGTTCTTGGAAGCGGTGGTGGCCGACAGCACCATGGTGTCGTCGTCCAGGTACGCGACGGCGGAACCGGCGGCCTGCTTGGCCAGGCGGCCCGTCTCGAAGCGGATGGTACGGGTGCCGAAGGGGCCGTTGTCGATCACGGCTTCGGCGTAGTGGGTCTCGTTCTCCACTAGCGTTTTCTCCTCGTCGTCGTCCTCCCGCCCGTGTGGCGGGGGGACGGTGGCGGAGAAGCGCTCCGTCTGGTGCGGGCCGGTCTTCGATCGAAGCACCCGGGGTTCATTCTCCCGGGCGCCACTACCGAGGACCGGCGGCGGCGAGGTGCGCTCCTCCTCGTTCGTCGGGCGCGATGACGTGCCGAGCCCTCTTCGGGCAGGCCGTATCACGCCGTGTTATGGGTACTGCGTCTACTGCGTCGTGCTACCACACTACAAAGCGGCACCGACACTCCGCACGTTCCCGTACGTTCCCTTGCGTACGGCAAAGGGAGCGGTCCCCTGTCTCCCGGGAACCGCTCCCTTCACGACGTCTTACTTGGCGCCCGCCGCACCACGGCGGATGCCGAGGCGGTCGACCAGCGCGCGGAAGCGCGTGATGTCCTTCTTGGCGAGGTACTGCAGCAGGCGGCGGCGCTGACCGACCAGGATCAGCAGACCGCGGCGGGAGTGGTGGTCGTGCTTGTGGGTCTTGAGGTGCTCGGTCAGGTCGGAGATCCGACGGGACAGCAGAGCGACCTGGACCTCGGGGGAGCCGGTGTCACCCTCCTTGGTACCGAACTCGGTGATGATCTGCTTCTTCGTTGCGGCGTCGAGCGACACTCGTACTCCTCGTGCTCCGTGAGTGGCCTCCGAGTGCCCCCGGTCTTCGTCTCGGGGGACCTTCCGTTACTCGGGAGGCGGGGATCCGCTGGGCGCGGCCTCCAGGGCCCGCAGGACTTCCTGCGAGGGCTCCGGGGGTGCGTACACAAACGGCCGTCACACAGCGTACCAGCCCGCGACGGCCCGATTTCCCCCGGTTCTCCGATCCCCCCGAGGCGGGCCGACGGGCCACTAGGGTGAGCCCGGCACCGTTGGGCGCGTCTGGAAGGGGTCGCTGCGACATGGCGGAGACGGAAGCGGAGATCAAGGCCCGCAAGGAACGCGAGCGCGACGAACTGTACGCGCTCGACATCTCCGGCGTGCGGTGGCACTGCGCGCCGGGCACGGAGGAGCACGAGGAGCGCGTCGAGATCGCCTACCTGCCCGGCGGCGCCGTCGCCATGCGCTCCTCGCTCGACCCGGACACGGTGCTGCGCTACACGGAGGCGGAGTGGCGGGCGTTCGTGCTGGGCGCACGGGACGGTGAGTTCGACCTGGAGCCGGCTCCGCACAACGGGGGTCTCGCGGCCGAGTGAGGGGCGCGCGGATACGAGAGGGGGCGGCACGTGCGCGTGCCGCCCCTTTCTTTGCCAACCGACCCGTCAGATGTGCGTGGTTGACGGGTCCGGTCTTCAATGACCCTGCCAGGCGGGCCGGTTCGTGAGCCCTGGTGCCTCGGGTTCAGTGTTCACCTTCTGTACGGCTTGGCCACGGATGCGTCCGGTTTGCTTGCTGATGCCTTGCTGCGTACGGCGGTTCCGGGCCGGTTGTCGTCAAGTGGGCGGGCGTCAGGAGACGGATGGGCCTGCCATGGTGAGTCTCCTGGTGATTAGGCTGGTACATGGGGGCGCGATGTCAGAACCCGTGGACCGGACATCGTCGTCACGGGGGGAAGTCGGTGGATCGGACGACCTCGAACGACCAAGGACGACGAGAAATGGTCGCCCCCGCACGGCATTGAGGGTGCTCGACCACATCAGGAGGAACTGTGAGCAGCGATCGGGACGGGATCCGCGGGGGCTGGGCCACGCCCGGCGACGACCAGCCCGACGCGGCGTCCGCCATCGAGACGACGGGCGAGTTCACGATCGACTACGCACCGCCCGCCTGGTACACGCAGAACGCGTCGAGTGGTTCGGGGTCCGGGGCGGAATCCGGGTCGGGGCAGAGGGACAACGCGGCCGGTGCGGCCGGGGGTCCTTCCGCTGGTGCGCCAGGTTCTCCGGGCTCGCCGGGTGGTCCCGCGCGACCCGCTGTTCCGAGCGGTCCGGTTCCCGGGCTGACGCCGCCGCCGCACGCGACGGCGGCGCCCGGAGCTCCCTTCACACCTCCTCCGCCTCCTCCGCCCGCGCCGGGAGCGCCCTTCACTCCGCCGGCTCCGGCGCCGGGTGCGCCCTTCACGCCTCCCCCGCCGCCGATGGGGAGTCCGATCGCCGTGCCGAAGCTGCCGGCGGGGAGCGGGTTCGAGCCGCAGCAGGCGGCGGGCTCCTCGGAGACGGATCCGGCCGGTGCCGGGTCCCCGACGGCGGTGCCGAACATTCCGGTGGGCGGGTTCCCGTCGCCGGGAGCGCACACGGCGCGGCCGCAGGCGGAACAGGGTGCGGGTGCCGGGGCCGGTGACCTCGAGAGCGGTGCCACCATGCGGATCTCCGCCGTCTCCGTGCGGCGGGAGGTGGCGGCGGCCGCCGAGGCGCAGCCGGAGCCGGCCGACGAGCAGGGTGAGGTGCCCGGCGTCGAGGACCGGGAGGACGAGTCGGCCGCGGTGGCGGACACGGAGTCCGAGGAAGAGGCCGGGGCCGACGCCGGGATCACGGCTCACGAGGCCGACAAGGCGCAGGACGACGAGGCGGACGAGTCCGGGGAGACCGGGCCGACCGAGCTTCGGGACGGCTCCGACGCAGCGGAGGACGCGGCCGAGGAAGTCGGCTCGGCCGACGTGGACTCGGCCCCGGACTCCGGCGCCGAGGTTTCCGATGACTCCGAGTCCGGCGACGTGGAGGCCGGGAAGGACCAGGTCGCGGAGGCGGACGAGACGGAGGAGGCGGAGGCGGGTACCGCGGGTGTCCCCGATGCCTCGGCGTCCGACACCGAGGCGGCGGACGGCGGGGCGGCGGACGGCGGGCCCGAGGATTCCGCTGCCGCGGTCTCCCAGCCCGTCGCCACCGAACCCCAGGACGCCGTTCCCGAAGACTCCACGCCCGCCGCGGAACCGCAGGACGCCGCCCCGCAGGACGCGGTTCCGCACGAGTCCGCACCTCACGACGTGGTTCCGCAGGACGTGGTTCCGCAGGACGACCTTCCGCAAGACGCCGTTGCTGAGGCCCCGGCGTCCCCATCCCAGGACATGGCGTCGCAGGAAGTCGCCCCGGCCGCGGCGGCCGAGGCTTCGCAGGGCGCGCCCGCCGCCTGGGCTCCGCCGCCGGTCCCGCAGGGTCCGGTGCCGCCCCTGTCGCCGTCGTACCAGCCCGCGGCGCCCGCGGCGGCGACCCAGTGGCCCAGCGAGCCGCAGTCGGCGACACCGCAGGAGCAGCCGCACGAGCCGGCTCAGCAGCCGCCCTTCCAGCCGCAGGCACCTCAGCCGGCCCCCGCCGCCTGGAATCCGCCTGCCGCGCCGCCCCCGGCGTCCGCTCCAGCGGCCCCGCAGCAGGGCTACGGCTTCCCGCAACCCGGCACGCAGCAACAACCGCCCGCCCCGCAGTCGGCGACCGCTCCCACCGCACCCCCTGCCACCCCCCAGACCGGTTACGGCTTCCCCCAGTCCGGCACTCCCGGCACCCCCGGTGCGCAGCAACCACCGACCAGCCCCACCGCACCCCCCGCCAACCCCAGTGCCGGATACGGTTTCCCCCAGCCCGGCACTCCCGGTGCGCAGCCCTCGCCGGCGGTCCAGCCGCCGACCAGCCCCACCGCACCCCCCGCCAATCCCCAAGCCGGATACGGATTCCCCCCACCCGGCACTCCCGGTGCGCAGCAACCGCCTGCCCACCAGCGACCGGTCGGACCTCCCGCGCCCCCGGCCAACCCCCAGCCCGGTTACGGGTTCCCCCAGCCAGGCGCCCCCGGTGCGCAGTCCTCGTCGGCGGTCCAGCCGCCGGTTCCGGGCTCGGCAGGCGCGCAGCCGCCGAACGGCTACGGGTTCCCTCAGGCCCAGGCCGCCCCTCCCGGCGTCCCCAACCCGGCCGCGCAGCCCGGTGGCTACGGCTTTCCGCAGCAGCCCACGCAGCCCGACGGTGCTCAGCCCCAGCCGCCGGCTGCCCCGCAGCAGCCCGTCGACCCCCGTCTCGGGGCCAGTTGGCCGCAGCCGATACAGCACGACCAGCGGCAGCCGACCAACCCCGGCGCGGCGCCTCTCGGTTACACGGCGGCTGTGGAGCTGTCCTCCGACCGGCTGCTCAACAACAAGAAGCAGAAGGCCCGCAGCACGCGGCCTGCCGGTCCCGGGCCGCGGTTCCGGATCGGCGGGAAGAAGGAGGAGGCCGAGCGGCAGCGGAAGCTGGACCTGATCCGTACGCCCGTGCTGTCCTGCTACCGCATCGCGGTCATCAGCCTCAAGGGCGGCGTGGGCAAGACGACCACCACCACCGCGCTCGGCTCCACGCTCGCCACCGAGCGGCAGGACAAGATCCTCGCGATCGACGCCAACCCGGACGCCGGCACGCTCGGCCGCCGGGTGCGCCGGGAGACCGGGGCCACCATCCGTGACCTCGTCCAGGCGATCCCGTACATCAACTCCTACATGGACATCCGGCGGTTCACGTCCCAGGCGCCCTCCGGCCTCGAGATCATCGCCAACGACGTCGACCCGGCCGTGTCCACGACGTTCAACGACGAGGACTACCGCCGCGCGATCGACGTACTCGGCAAGCAGTACCCGATCATCCTCACCGACTCGGGTACGGGTCTGCTCTACAGCGCCATGCGCGGTGTGCTCGACCTCGCCGACCAGCTCATCATCATCTCCACGCCGTCCGTGGACGGTGCCAGCAGTGCGAGTACGACGCTGGACTGGCTCTCGGCGCACGGGTACGCCGACCTCGTCGCCCGTTCCCTCACGGTGATCTCCGGGGTGCGCGAGACCGGCAAGATGATCAAGGTGGACGACATCGTCGCGCACTTCCAGACCCGTTGCCGCGGTGTCGTCGTGGTGCCCTTCGACGAGCATCTGTCCGCCGGTGCCGAGGTCGACCTCGACATGATGCGACCGAAGGTGCGGGAGGCGTACTTCCACCTCGCGGCGATGGTCGCGGAGGACTTCGTCCGGCATCAGCAGGCGCACGGGCTGTGGACCTCCGACGGCAACCCGCCGCCGGTCGCGGCCCCGCCGATGCCGGGCCAGCCGGTTCCGGGGCAGCCGGTTCCAGGACAACCCCATCCGGGCCAGCCGTACCCAGGGCAGCCGGCGCCTGGTCAGGCGTACCCCGGGCAGCCGGTTCCGGGCCAGCCCGCCCCCGGCCATCCCGGCCCGGCCCAGGCGTACCCGGGGCAGCCCGCCCCCGGCCAGCCGATTCCGGGGCAGTTCGCTCCCCAGCAGCAGCCCGGCCCTGGTCAGCCGTACCCGGGCCAGCCGCAGCCGTACGCCGGTCAGCCCGCCCAGCCGGGCCACCCCGCTCAGCCGGAGCACTTCGCACCCCCGCCGCAGCCGGGCCGGCCCGACCAGCCTTACCCCCAGGCCCCTCACCACCCCCAGCACCCTCAGCAGCACCCGCAGCACCCCCAGGGGCAGACCCCGCCCCCTCCCCCGCCCCACCAGTAGCTCCACCGCACCCCTCCGGGCCCGCGCCGTTCCCGACGGCGCGGGCCTTCGCGTGTTCGCAGTCAGAACCGGTCGGATTCCGCCGCCACGCCCTCACCAGGGAGGCGTCAGTGGTCTCCACCAATGGGAGCAAGATCGCGGTCAAGTCGTTATTTCCGCAGGCCACATGGGGTTTGACATACCGTTGACGCGCGCAGACTGCCGCTGATAGACACTCACTTCATTCCGCCGGCGTCACCAGATCAAGCCCGTTCAAGCCCGCCCGGCAGAAGACGCAAACCGTCTTCTGCGTGCGACGACGCGAGGTCACCGAGCCATGAAGACACATGATCAGCACGGCAGAGGACGTACCGGCCCCCGCCTGAAGGGCATACGGCTCCTGGCCGCGGGCATCGCCGCCCTCGTCGTCACGGCCGGGCTCGCGACCCCCCTCGCTCCGGCCGCGCCGCAGGCCCACGCCGCGGAGAGCGCGCAGGGCAAGAAGGGCGGCAAGAAGGTCCTCACGGTCGCCGTCGCGCAGAGCGTCGACTCGCTCAGCCCCTTCCTCGCGGGACGACTGCTCAGCACGAGCGTCCACCGGCTGATGTACGAGTACCTGACCAACTACGACCCCAAGGACGCCCACGTCGTCCCGGCCCTGGCCACCAAGTGGGAGTCGTCGCCGGACAAGCTGACCTGGACGTACACGATCCGCTCGGACTCCAAGTGGTCGGACGGACAGCAGGCCACCGCCGATGACGCGGCGTGGACGCTCAACAAGATGATGACCGACGAGGGCGCCGCCACCGCCAACGGCAACTTCGTCACCAACTTCGCCGAGGTCACCGCGCCCAGCCCCACCCAGCTGGTGATCCGGCTGAAGAAGCCGCAGGCCACGATGACCGCGCTCGACGTGCCGATCGTGCCCAAACACGTCTGGGAGAAGGTCACCGACTTCTCCAAGTTCAACAACGACAAGAACTTCCCGATCGTCGGGAACGGGCCGTTCGTCCTGACCGACTACAAGCCCGACAGCTATGTGCGGCTGGAGGCCAACAAGAACTTCTGGCGAGGCGCGCCGAAGTTCGACGAGCTGGTCTTCCGGTACTACAAGGACCAGGACGCCGCCGTCGCCGCGCTGCGCAAGGGCGAGGTCTCCTTCGTGGCCGGCTCGCCGGCCCTGACACCCGCGCAGGCCGCCTCGCTCAAGGGCGAGCAGAACATCCACGTCAACGAAGGCCCCGGTCGCCGCTTCTACGCCCTCGCCACCAACCCGGGCGCCCAGGCCAGGGACGGCAAGAAGTTCGGTGACGGCGACCCGTCCCTGCTGGACGAGCGGGTGCGCCACGCGCTGTTCATGGCGGTGGACCGGCAGGCCGTCGTGGACAAGGTCTTCCAGGGCCACGCGGAGCAGGGCCAGGGCTACATCCCGCCGCGCTACGAGTCGTACTTCTGGAAGCCGTCGGCGGACCAGGAGCTGGCGTACGACCCGGCGAAGGCCGCCCAGCTCCTCGACGAGGCGGGCTACAAGGAGAACGCGGACGGCAAGCGCGTCGGCAAGGACGGCAAGCCGCTGAACTACCGCGTGCTGTGCCACGCCACCGACCCCAACGACAAGGCGGTCGGCAAGTACCTCCAGGAGTGGTGGGGCAAGCTCGGCATCGGGGTCCAGCTCAACTGCCTGGACAACGTGACCGATCCATGGCTCGCGGGCAAGTACGACCTCGCCTTCGACGGCTGGTCGGTCAACCCGGACCCCGACTACGTGCTCTCCATCCACACCTGCGCCGCGCTCCCGGCGACCCCGAAGGACACCGGCGCCACCGACAACTTCATCTGCGACAAGAAGTACGACGAGCTGTACGCCCAGCAGTTGGCCGAGTACGACCCCGCCAAGCGGGCGGACCTGGTCAAGCAGATGGAGTCGCGGCTGTACGACCTCGGGTACATGAACGTCATGGCGTATCCGAACGCCCTCGAGGCCTACCGCACGGACCAGATCGAGTCGATCACCACCATGCCGGCCAAGGCGGGCAACATCTACGGCCAGGACGGCTACTGGAGCTGGTGGTCGGCCGTTCCGGCGAACTCCGACGATTCCTCGGGCGGTTCCACGTCGACGGGCGTCATCATCGGGATCGTCGCGGGCGTCGTCGTCCTCGGCGGCCTCGCGGTGCTCCTCACGGTACGCCGCCGGGCGACGGCAGAAGACCGTGAATAGGCAGTGAGCGCACATGACCGCTGAAGCGACACCCGCGCTGGTCGAAGGGCCCGCCGCCGATCCGGGGAAGTCCGGACCGGCGGCGGGCCGCGGCCCCCGGGCGCGGACCGGTACCGCGTATCTGCGGTACGCGGCGGGCAAGCTGGCCGGTGCGGCCGTGTCACTGCTCGCCGTCCTCGTCACCAGTTTCTTCCTCTTCCGGCTGATCCCGGGCGACCCGGTGAAGTTCATGACCGCCGGCCGGCCGGTCTCCGCGCAGCAGCTCGCCGCCTACCGGCGGGAGTTCGGGCTCGACCTGCCCATGTGGCGGCAGTTCACGGACTACTGCGGCAAGGCGCTGACCGGGGATCTGGGGACCTCGTACCAGTTCCGCACGCCGGTCATCGACAAGATCACCGAGGCGCTGCCGAACACCCTGCTGCTGACCGGTACGGCCTTCGTGCTCTACACCGCCCTCGGGGTGCTCCTCGGCACCCGTTCCGCCTGGCGGCACGGCGGGCTCGGCGACCGCCTCAACACGGGGCTGGCGCTGACGCTCTACTCGATTCCCGCGTTCTGGCTGGGCCTGCTGCTCATCATCGTGCTCTCGGTCGGCGTGGGCCCGGTCCCGGGTCTGTTCCCGACCGGGGGCATGGAGTCGGGCGGCAAGGAGGGCTTCGCGTACGCCGTCGACGTCGCCCACCACCTCGTGCTGCCGGTGGTGACGCTGGTCGCGGTCGAGTACGGGCAGACGCTGCTGGTCACGCGGTCGGCACTGCTGGACGAGATGGGCAGCGACTATCTGACGACCGCGCGCGCCAAGGGCCTTCGCGACGACCGCGTACGACGGCGCCACGCCGTGCCGAACGCGCTGCTGCCGACCGTGACGCTGATCTTCGTCAATCTGGGGCGGACGGTCGCGGGAGTGATCCTCGTCGAGACCGTGTTCTCCTGGCCGGGTCTGGGCGGGCTGTTCTACCAGGCGCTGAGCGTGCCCGATCTGCCGCTGGTGCAGGGGCTGTTCTTCGTCTTCGCCGCGGCGGTGATCGTGATGAACACCCTTGCCGACGTCCTGTATCCGCTGCTCGACCCGAGGGTGGGCCGATGACCGCCGACACCGCCACGACCGCCGGCCCGGACCAGGCGCCCGGCCCCGGCCCCCGCACGCTCGCCCGGCAGCGCCGCCGGGCCTCGGTCGTCCGCTTCTGGAGGCAGTACCGGACGCACCGGGCAGGCCTGGTGGGTCTCGCCACCCTCGTGCTGTGCGCGCTGGTCGCGCTGACCGCGCCGCTGACCGTCGGGGCGGACGTGCAGAGCGTGACCGACGCGCCCGGCCGGCCGCTGGAGAGTCCGAGCGCCCACTTCCCACTGGGCACCGACCAGTTCGGGAGGAACCTGCTGGGCCTGGTGATCTGGGGCTCGCGCGTCTCGCTGCTGGTCGGACTGCTCGCCGCAGTGCTGTCGGTGGCGATCGGGGCGGTCATCGGCATCACCGCCGGGCACTTCCGCGGCTGGTACGCCACGGTGATCATGCGGGTCACCGACTGGTTCCTGGTGATGCCGACGCTGGTGCTCGCCATCGCGCTGGCCACCGTGATGTCCCGCTCGCTGGGCACGATCGTCCTGGCGATCGGCGTCACCACCTGGCCGACCACCGCCCGTCTGGTGCGGGCGCAGACCCTGGCGGTGGAGTCACGACCGTACATCGAGCGGGCCAAGGCGCTCGGCGGCGGACACTGGCACGTGATGTCCCGGCATGTGCTGCCCAACGTCATGCCGCTGGTGCTCGCCCAGACCACCCTGATCATCTCCTCGGCGATCCTGGCGGAGGCGACGCTCGCCTTCCTCGGGCTCGGCGACCCGACGGTCGTCTCCTGGGGCGGGCTGCTCCAGGACGCGCGCGAGGCCGGCGCGGTCAGCTCCGGCGACTGGTGGTATCTGGTGCCGCCGGGCATCGCCATCGCGGTCGTGGCGCTGGCGTTCACCCTGTGCGGGCGGGCCGTCGAGGCCGTTCTCAACCCCAGGCTGGGGGTGTCCCGTTGAACCTGCTCGAGGTGCGCGACCTGGAAGTGACGTATCCGTCGGGGGCGGCCGCGGTGCGCGGGGTGGACCTCACGCTCGCGTCCGGCGAGAAACTCGGCATCGCGGGCGAGTCCGGCTGCGGCAAGTCCACGCTGGCGCTGGCGCTGCTGCGGCTGCTCCCGGCCGGGACCCGGGTCGGCGGCGAGATCCTGCTCGACGGCGAGGACGTGCTGGCCATGAAGTGGGGCCGGGTGCGGGCGGTGCGCTGGGCGGGGGCGTCGATCGTCTTCCAGGGCGCGATGCACTCGCTCAACGCCGTGCACCGCGTCGGCGACCAGATCGCCGAGCCGATCCTGCTGCACCGCAAGGCGACGGCGGCGGGCGCGCGGAAGAAGACCGGTGAACTGCTGGAGCAGGTGGGGCTGCCGGCCGCGCGGGCCGGTGCCTACCCGCACGAGCTGTCCGGGGGCCAGCGGCAGCGCGTGATGATCGCGATGGCGCTGGCCTGCGACCCTCGGCTGGTCATCGCCGACGAGCCCACCACCGCGCTCGACGTGATGATCCAGGCGCAGATCCTGCGCCTGATCGAAGGGCTCGTGAGCGAGCAGGACCTGGGCCTGCTCATGATCAGCCACGACCTCGCCGTACTGGCCGACACCTGCGACCGGCTGGCCGTCATGTACGCGGGCCGCGTGGTGGAGGAGGGCCCGGCCCGGCAGGTCTACGAGGACGCCCGGCATCCCTACGGCAAGGCCCTGTCGGAGGCGTTCCCCCGCATCGGCGACCCGGCGTCCCGCTTCGCTCCCCGCGGTCTGGCGGGCGATCCCCCGGACCCGTCCGCCGTCCCCTCCGGCTGCGCCTTCCACCCCCGCTGCCCGGTCGCCCTCGACCTGTGCGGCACCCGGGACCAGTTCCTGAGGGAGGCGGGTCCGCGCCGACGGGCGGCCTGCGTCCACGTGGACCCGCGGGCGGGAGCGGGAGCGGGGGCACCGGAAGCGGAGACGACGGAGGACGACGTGAGGAGCAGCACGCCATGACCACATCCTCGCTGCTGAGCGTCGAGGGGCTGCGGGTCGTGTTCCCGGGCCGTCACGGCGGGCCCGCGGCCCGGGCCGTGGACGGGGTCGACCTCGACATCCGGCGCGGCGAGATCGTGGCGCTGGTCGGCGAGTCGGGCTGCGGCAAGACGACCCTGGCCCGCTCCCTGCTCGGTCTGGTGCCGCCGACCGCGGGCCGCGTCACGTTCGACGGTGCCCCGCTCGACTACTCCTCCCGCGCGCTGAAGGCGTACCGCAAGCGGGCCCAGCTGGTGCTCCAGGACCCTAGCGGCTCGCTCAACCCGCGGCACACGGTGTACGACGCCGTGGCCGAGGGGCTGCGCGTCCACGGGTACCGCGGGGACGAGCGGGCGGCGGTCGCAGGGGCCCTGGCGCGGGCGGGGCTGCGGCCGCCCGAGCGCTTCTTCCTGCGCTACCCGCACGAGTTGTCCGGGGGTCAGCGCCAGCGCGTGGTCATCGCGGGCGCCCTGGTCCTCGAGCCCGAACTCGTGGTCGCCGACGAGCCGGTGGCCTCCCTGGACGCCTCGGTGCGCGGCGAGATCCTCGCCCTGCTGCTGCGGCTGCGCGCCGAACTCGGCCTGTCCGCGCTGGTGGTGACGCACGACCTGGGGCTGGCCTGGAACATCGCCGACCGGGTCGCGGTGATGTACCTCGGCCGGATCGTGGAGACCGGCGAGGTGGAGCAGGTCCTGACCGCCCCCCGGCACCCGTACACCCAGGCCCTGCTGTCCGTCCTGCCCGAGGCGCCCGGAGACCCGGTCGTCCTGGCGGGTGAGCCCCCGGACCCGTCCCGGATCCCCTCCGGCTGCCGTTTCCACGTCCGCTGCCAGATCCTGGCGAGCGGCGAGGCCGAGCGGGCGGGCGTCGCGCACGCGTGCCACGGCCGGGACCTGGAGATCCTGGACGGGGGCGGGGAGGCCCAGGTGGCGTGCCACTGGGCACGTGCCGGATCCGGGGCCGAGGAAGCGGCGGGGGCCCGGGCGGAGGCGTAGGCCGGTCGCCGGTCGCCGGTCGCCGGTCGCCGGTCGCCGGTCGCCGGTCGCCGGTCGCCGGTCGCCGGTCGCCGGTCGCCGGTCGCCGGTCGCCGAGGGAGGCTACCGGCCGCTGAGCGGCCTGCGCTCCCGCTACGCCGTCTTCGCGTCCGCCGCGACGATCCGCCGGCACTTCTCGACGTCCTCGGCCATCGTCTCCAGCAGTGCCTCCAGCGAGTCGAACTTCGCCTGACCGCGGACGAAGTCCAGGAAGTCGACGCCGACGTGCAGGCCGTACAGGTCGAGACCCACCCGGTCGATGGCGTACGCCTCCACCGTGCGTTCGGTGCCGTCGAACTGCGGGTTCGTGCCCACGGAGATCGCGGCGGGCATGGCCTCGCCCTGGGCGTGCAGATAACCGGCGTAGACGCCGTCGGCGGGGATCGCGGTGTGCGGGAGGGTCTCGACGTTGGCCGTGGGGAAGCCCAGCTCGCGGCCGCGCTGGGCACCGCGGACCACGACGCCCTCGACCCGGTGCGGGCGGCCCAGGATCTCCCGGGCGCCCTGGACGTCGCCCTCGGCGACCAGGCGGCGGGTCAGGGTCGAGGAGAACGGCTCGCCGCCGCCCGCCTCTCCGTTGACGTACAGGTCGACGACCTCGACCTCGAAGTCGTAGGTCTTGCCCTGTTCGGCCAGGAACTCGACGTTGCCCGCTGCCTTGTGCCCGAAGCGGAAGTTCGGGCCCTCGACGACCGCTTTGGCGTGCAACTTGTCGACCAGCACCTTGACGACGAAGTCGGCCGGGGACAGCTTCGAGAACTCGGCGGTGAAGGGCAGGACGAGGACCGCGTCCACGCCCAGCCCGGCCATCAGCTCGGCACGGCGGTGGTGCGGGGCGAGCAGCGGCGGGTGGCTGCCGGGACGCACGACCTCGCTGGGGTGCGGGTCGAAGGTGACGACGACGGCCGGGACGCCCAGTTGGCGGGCGCGGTCCACGGCGTGCTCGATGATCAGCTGGTGTCCGCGGTGGACTCCGTCGTAGGAGCCGATGGTGACGACGCTGCGCCCCCAGTCCTGGGGGATGTCCTCCAAGCCACGCCAGCGCTGCACTGTGACCGCTCCTCGTCGAACCCGTGTCCGTGTTGTCTCGGGTTGTCCTAGTTGTTCTTGCTGCCTTGTCCGCAGGTCTAAGGGTGCCATGCCCGGCGGTCGCCGCCTGCATCGGCATGGGGGCTGTGATCGGGCGCACGTCGCCGGGCGAGGACGGGTACGTCGCCGGGCGAGGACGGGTACGTCGCCGGCGGAGACGGGTGCGCGGTCAGACGGGAACGGGTACGCCCGCAATGTTCTCGATCATCCGGCGGGCGCTGGGACCCACCACCACGGCCCAGTCCCCCGGTGCGTCGGTCAGCCAGCCGGCCATGCGTGCGGCGAAGCCGGGCACGTGCCGGCCCAGCTCCACCAGGCCCCGGTCGAACACGGCCGCGCCGTCGGAGGTGCGGACGAGGAGCAGGCCGACACGGTGGACGAGGCCGCGCAGGTCCTCCTCGGCGCTGGAGGCGGCGGCGCGCAGCACCGCGTCCAGGACGACCGGGGAGCCCTCGTGGGCCAGGAGGAAGTCCAGCAGTTCCCGGCGCAGCGGGCGGGAGGCCGGGGTGCCGGGGGCAGCGAGCACGGCGGCCAGCGCGGAACGCAACCGCTCCGGGCTGCCGTGGCCCCTATGACCCCGGTCACCGGCGCCCTCACCCTCGCCTCCGTCGCCACCGTCCCCGCCGCCGTCGAGGAGGCCTGCGACCAGGGGGAACAGCACCGAGCCGGCGGCGGGGTCCTCGTCCAGGCGGTGGTCGACGTACGCCGCCACCGGCCCGGCGGCCTCCGGGTGCCGTGTCACCGCCTCGCGGACCGGGACGGCGACCCGGCGGGCGAGCGCGGGTGTGGCGACGTCGCCCAGGGCGCGCAGGACCTCGCCGATACCGGTGCCCCGGTACAGGCACGCGCCGATGGCGGCGAGGACCGCCTCGGGGTGGGTGGTCAGGGCGGGCGCCAGCGCGCTCGGCGGCAGCTGCGGGTCTCCCGCCGCGAAGTGCCGCAGCGCCTGCGGCAGATGGCGGGCGCGGGTGTGCGGATCCCGGACGAGGAGGGCGAGCGCGCCGCCGTGCAGGGCGGAGTCGGCGGGGTGGTCGAGCAGGGTGCGGGCGGTGTGGCGCAGCAGTTCGCGGTCGGCCTCGGTGCGTGCCCGGGGCGCGGTGCGCAGGCCGTACGTCAGGGCCGCCGCCCTCAGCGCCGGGCGGTCGTCGCGCGCCCACCGGTCCACGGCCCGGCACAGCGCGGACGGCTCCTCCTCGGCGAGCACGGCCAGCAGTTCCTCGGCGCGCGCGTGGGCGCACCCGGCCAGCGTGTCGGTGAGGTCGTCCAGGGCGCGGGCGCGGTGGGTGTGGAGCAGGGCCTGGGCGGCCGTGGCCACGGTGGCGTGCGGCGCGGCGGGCAGCGGGCGCTCGTCGTAGAACCAGCGCGTGAGGTGCGGTTGCACGGCGGCGGGGTCGGTGGTGAGGAGGCGTGCGACGGCGTCCAGGTACCGGGACGGACGGCGGGGTCCGCCGCCCGCGCCGTGGGTGTCCCGCGCGCCGTCGGCGAGGAGGAGACGCCTGAACAGGTCGCAGCGGTCGGCGTCGGACAGATGCAGAGCGGTCCAGAAGCCCGGCCCGAAGCCGGGCGGCACAGGCAGGTCGCACTGCTGCCACACCACGATCCGCTCGGCGAGCAACCGCAGCACGCGGAGGTACGGTGCCGTGTCCGCCACGCGCAGCAGTACGCCGGCGAGAAGGCGGGACGCCCACCAGGAGTGCGGATCGGTGTCGAGGGCGCACAGCAACTCCTCGAGCCGGACCGCCAGTCGGCGTGTGCCGTGCTGGCGGGCCAGGAGAAGCAGGGCCTGGACGACGGGTCCGATGCGGTGGTGCGGAACGGGCTGCGGGTGGCGCGGCGTGCCGGGTGTGTGCTGCCGGTGGACCAGGACGCGCAGGGCCTCGTCCAGGTCGAGGTGGGTGCCCTGGATCCAGTCGGCGAGCTCCTCGTGCGCGAAGCGGTAGCCGTCGCCCGCCGGGACGAGGAGGCCCTCGGTGAGGACGGCAGCCGCCCAGCCGGTGCCGCCGCCGAGGCCGGCCGGGGCGGGTCCCCGGGGGAACAGCTCCTCGAACGCGGCCCGGTCCAGTTCCCCCTGGCCGAGGCTGCGGCGGGCGGCCTCGTGCACCTGGCCGGAGACCTTCGCCGCCAGACGCCGTACGGCGGTGCCGCGCAGGCCGTTCTCCGCGGCGAGGCGGACGGCGATGCGCAGGCACATCAGGTCCAGGTGGGCGGCGAGGACGTCGTCGCGGTCGAGCGGGGGGTGGTCGGCGGCGTCGGGGAGGGCGGCGCGCACCTCCGCCAGGAGCCGGAGGGTGAGCGGGTGGCGGGCGGCGGCGTCCACCAGTGCGCCGTCCGGGATGCCGTGGCGGGCGCGGGCCACGTGGGCCTCGGCGGGGGTGAGACCGCCGAGGGGCAGGCAGGGCGGCAGATGGCCGGTGCCGCCGTCCGTACCGGCCGCCGCCGTGACCGGGGTGTGAAGCAGGTCCGCCGGGAACCGCGCTCCCGCCGCCTCCCAGTACGCCTCCCGGCAGGCCACCACCAGCCGCGCCCCCGTGCCGCGCAGCCACCCCGCGGTTCCCTCGGTCCACTCGGGGAGCCGCTCGGCCAGAGCCGGTGGCATCTCCTCGGGGCCGTCGAGGAGGAGCAGGAGGGGACGGCCGTGCGCGCGGGCGAGGCGGGCGACACGTTCCGGGGTGAGGTCGGTGAGCTCGGTGGGCAGGGGCGACCGGGCGGACGCGACGATCCGGGCCGCCCGGTCCAGCGCCCGGCCCACCGCGTCCGCGACCGAGGCGTCGGTGGCCAGCAGATCGGCCCCGCGCAGCCACAGGGTGGGCGCGGGCGAACCGCCGCGGGCACGACGGCCGGCCAGCGCGGCGAGCTCCGTCGTACGGCCGCTTCCGGAGTCCCCGACGAGCCCGAGCACGGCGGCCCGGCCGGCACCGAAGGCGGCCAGCTCCCCGGCCACGGCGGCCCGTTCGACCGGTCCGGCGGGCGATGCGGGCCCGCCCGGTCCCGGGTGGGGGGACGGCAGGGCTCCGGCGGGGCCGTCCTGGGCCAGGGAGGTGGCCGTGAGTTCGAGGACCGCCGCCAGGTTCAGATCAGCACCGTAGGCGGCGACCGTGGCCGCGTTGCGGGTGAGGAGGTCGGCCAGGGGGCCCTCGCGGGGGCGGCGCAGCGGTACCGCGAAGCCGGCGTCGCCGCGGCCGGACTCCAGGGCCGTGCCGAGGACGGCGACCACCGCGCCGGTCGTCACGTCGAGGACCGGTCCCCCGGCGGCCCCGCCGCCCAGCCGGAGCGCGTCGCGGCCCGCCGTGCCGATCGCCAACTCCGTGACGCCGTCGAGGAGATGGGAGCGGTCCGAGGCCGTGTACGTCACCGTGGCCGCGCCGAGCACGCGGGCCTCGCGCCAGCGGTCGGCCGCGATCCGGACGTAGATGCCGCTGCGGGCGCCGTCCCGCACGGTGACGGGAAGCGGCTCCACGCCGAGTCCTTCGGTGCGGACAAGGGCCAGGTTCAGGGCGGGCAGCGCGGTGATCGCGTCGGACGTCACCACGCAGGAGCGCTCGCCCGCGCCGGGGGCGTGCACCACGAGCCGGGACAGTCCGTCGACGGCTTCGTGGCTGGTGATCACCGTGCCCCGGTGGTCGGCCGCGAAGCCGGTGCCGCGGAGCCGTCCCGCCAGGTCGCGGACGCGGACCAGAGAGCGGTCCAGGGCGCGGTCCCGGGATTCCGCCGCCGCCCGCCGCCGGATCGTGCCGTCCGGTTCCTGCGGGCTCCCGGCCGGCCGGAGCGTGGGGCGGCCGGGGCGGGATCCCTGTGGTCCATGCGCCTGTGTGGATTGATGGAGGACCCGCCCCGCCATGCCCGAACCTCCCCGCCGTACCGCCGTGCCTGCCCTCGACGGTAGGCGGCGGATGATCAGCGGGACAGGCCGAGCTGCGAACGCGCCCCCCTGCACTCCCCCAGTTCACTCCGAGCGCCCGCACGGCCGGGTGAATGGGCGCGTGCCGCTGGATAAAGCTCAGGGGTGGGGGAACCGAGGGGGGACGGGACCGTGGAGCGGCGGCTGAGGAACACCCCGTGTTCGCCGCTCCACGGGCACCGCCGCGCGCGGTCAGCCGAAGACGGCCAGGCTCTTGGCCTTGCCCCGCTGCTCCTCCACGAGCGCGAGGAGGCGGCCGTCGGGGCCGTAGACGGCCACGGCACCGGCGCCCGCGTACTCGTCGGGCACCTCCAGCCGTACGCCGTTGATGAGCAGCCGGGCGCGCCGGGCGTCGACGTCCCAGCGGGGGAAGGCGGCGGCGGCCGCCTCGCCGATCGGCATCACGGTCAGCTTCTGCTGGAGCTGGTCCAGCGTCCTGGCGGAGTCCAGCTTGTACGGACCGACCCGGGTCCGGCGCAGCGCGGTGAGGTGGCCGCCGACGCCGAGGTCGGCGCCCAGGTCGCGGGCGAGGGCGCGGATGTAGGTGCCGGAGGAGCAGACCACGGACACCACCAGATCGAGCACGGGGGTGCCGTCGGCGGCGACGGCGTCGCGGACGTCGTGGACGGCGAAGGAGGAGACGGTCACCGGCCGGGCCGGGATCTCGAACTCCTCGCCCTCCCGGGCCCGCTTGTACGACCGCACGCCGTTGATCTTGATGGCGCTGACCTTGGACGGCACCTGCATGATGTCGCCGGTCAGTTTGGCGATGGCGGCGTCGACGGCGTCCCGGGTCACCTTGGAGGCGTCCGTGGCGGAGGTGATCTCGCCCTCGGCGTCGTCGGTGATCGTGTTCTGGCCGAGCCGGACGGTGCCGAGGTACTCCTTCTCGGTCAGCGCGAGGTGGCCGAGGAGCTTGGTGGCCTTCTCCACGCCGAGCACGAGCACACCGGTCGCCATGGGGTCGAGGGTGCCCGCGTGGCCGATCCGGCGGGTCCTGGCGATGCCGCGCATCTTGGCCACGACGTCGTGCGAAGTGAAGCCCGACGGCTTGTCGACGATGACGAGGCCGTCGGGCGGGGTGGGCTTGCTGGTCATGCGGTGGTGTCGTCCGTCCCGTCGTCGGACCCCGGCTTCTTGTACGGGTCCGCCTCACCGGCGTACGTGGCACCGGAGGACGTCTCGCGCACCTTCGCGTCGGAGGCGCGGGCCTTGTCGAGGAGGTCCTCGATGTTCCGGGCGGTGTCCGGCAGGGCGTCCGCGACGAAGGCGAGGGTCGGGGTGAACTTCACTCCGGCCGCCCGGCCGACCTCGGAACGCAGGATGCCCTTGGCACTCTCCAGGCCCGCGGCCGCGGCCTTCCGCTCCTCGTCGTCTCCGTAGACGGTGTAGAAGACGGTCGCCTCCCGCAGGTCACCCGTGACCCGGGTGTCCGTGATGGTGACGTGCGAGCCGAGCCGCGGGTCCTTGATCCCGCGCTGCAGCTTCTGGGCCACCACCTCTCGGATGAGGTCCGCCAGCCTTTTCGCCCGCGCGTTGTCGGCCACTGGTCCGTCTCCCGTTCTTTCTTCTTCTGCTTCTGCGGTGTGGATGGTGCGGTGGGGTGCGGTCTAGTCGTCCTCGCCGTGGAAGCGGCGTCTGACGGACAGCAGCTCCACCTCGGGACGGCCGGCGACCAGCCGTTCGCACCGGTCCAGCACGTCGGTCAGGTGCGTCGCGTCGCCGGAGACCGCGGCGAGACCGATGACGGCCCGCCGGTGGAGGTTCGCGTGGTCCACCTCCGCCGCGCTCACCGCGTACTTGCGCTGGAGCTCGGCGACGATCGGGCGGACGACGGAACGCTTCTCCTTCAGCGAGTGGACGTCGCCGAGGAGCAGGTCGAAGGACAGAGTCCCCACGTACATGTGTGTGCCCGGGTTGCCCGCCGGTACGGGGTCGATGGTCCTGCCTTCTCGGTGGGCAGGGACATCAAGAACGGTACCGCGAACCCCGCCGATGACTCGACGGGGTTTTCCGCGGCCCAGGTGGGACGGGGTTTCCCGCTGCCGGGGTGGGCACGGCTTCGCGCCCCGCACGGCTCGCGGGGCCCTGGGCCCCGCGGCCCCGGACACGGCCGTGCCGGCCGACGGGAGTGGTCCCGTCGGCCGGCACGGGTGTCTGCGGCGTTACGCCCGCGGCTTCTCGCGGAGCTCGTACGTCGCGATGACGTCGTCGACCTTGATGTCGTTGAAGTTTCCGAGGTTGATACCACCCTCGTAGCCTTCGCGGATCTCGGTGACGTCGTCCTTGAAGCGACGCAGACCCTCGATGTTGAGGTTCTCCGCGATGACCTTGCCGTCGCGGAGGAGGCGCGCCTTGCTGTTGCGCTTGACCTCGCCGGAGCGGATGAGCACACCCGCGATGTTGCCCAGCTTGGACGAACGGAAGACCTCGCGGATCTCCGCCGTGCCGAGCTCGACCTCCTCGTACTCCGGCTTGAGCATGCCCTTGAGGGCCGCCTCGATCTCCTCGATCGCCTGGTAGATGACCGAGTAGTACCGGACGTCCACACCCTCGCGCTCGGCCATCTGCGCGGCACGCCCGGCGGCGCGCACGTTGTAGCCGATCACGATGGCGTCGGAGCCCATGGCCAGGTCGATGTCCGACTCCGTGACCGCACCCACACCGCGGTGCAGGACGCGGATGTCGACCTCTTCGCCGACGTCGAGCTGGAGCAGCGAGGACTCGAGGGCCTCGACCGCACCGGACGCGTCGCCCTTGATGATGAGGTTGAGCTGCTGGACCTCGCCGGCCTTGAGCACCTTGTCCAGGTCCTCGAGCGAGACGCGGCGGACGCGCTTGGCGAACGCGGCGTTGCGCTCACGGGCGGCGCGCTTCTCCGCGATCTGACGGGCCGTACGGTCCTCGTCCACCACGATGAAGTTGTCGCCCGCACCCGGGACGTTGGTCAGACCCAGGACCTGCACCGGCGTCGACGGGCCGGCCTCGGCCACGTTGTTGCCGTTGTCGTCGAGCATCGCCCGGACGCGGCCGTACGCGTCGCCGACCACCATGGTGTCGCCGACCCGCAGCGTGCCTCGCTGGACGAGCACCGTCGCCACGGCACCACGGCCGCGGTCGAGACGGGACTCGATCGCGATGCCCTGCGCGTCCTGCTGCGGGTTGGCCCGCAGGTCGAGCGATGCGTCGGCGGTCAGGACGACCGCTTCCAGCAGCGAGTCGATGTGCAGACCCTGCTTGGCGGAGATGTCGACGAACATGGTGTCGCCGCCGTACTCCTCGGCCACCAGGCCGTACTCGGTCAGCTGACCGCGCACCTTGGTCGGGTCGGCACCCTCGACGTCGATCTTGTTGACCGCGACCACGATCGGCACGTCGGCGGCCTTGGCGTGGTTGAGCGCCTCGACCGTCTGCGGCATGACGCCGTCGTTGGCCGCGACCACCAGGATGGCGATGTCCGTCGACCGGGCACCGCGGGCACGCATGGCGGTGAACGCCTCGTGACCCGGGGTGTCGATGAAGGTGATCGCCCGGTCCTCGCCGTTGACCTCGGTCGCAACCTGGTAGGCACCGATGTGCTGGGTGATGCCGCCGGCCTCGCCCGCGATGACGTTCGTCTTGCGGATGGCGTCGAGCAGGCGGGTCTTGCCGTGGTCGACGTGACCCATGACGGTGACGACCGGCGGACGGACCACCAGGTCCTCCTCGCCGCCCTCGTCCTCGCCGAACTCCAGGTCGAAGGACTCGAGCAGCTCGCGGTCCTCCTCCTCGGGGCTGACGATCTGAACCTCGTAGTTCATCTCGCCGGCGAGGAGCTGGAGCGTCTCGTCGGACACGGACTGCGTGGCCGTGACCATTTCGCCCAGGTTCATCATGACCGCGACGAGGGACGCCGGGTTGGCGTTGATCTTCTCCGCGAAGTCGGTGAGCGACGCACCGCGCGACAGGCGAATGGTCTCGCCGTTGCCGCGAGGCAGCATCACGCCGCCGACCGACGGGGCCTGCATGGCCTCGTACTCCTGGCGCCTCTGCCGCTTCGACTTGCGGCCACGGCGCGCGGGACCACCGGGACGGCCGAAGGCGCCCTGCGTGCCACCACGACCACCGGGACCACCGGGACGGCCGCCGAAGCCGGGACGGCCACCGCCGCCACCACCGAAGCCGCCACCACCGGGACGACCGGCGAAACCGCCGCCGCCACCGGGACGACCGGCACCGCCGCCACCACCGGGACGACCGGCGAAACCGCCGCCGCCACCGGGACGACCGGCGCCGCCGGGACGACCCGCACCACCCGGGCCGCGGCCACCGCCGGGGCCGGGACGCGGACCGGCAGCGGGACGCTGCGGCATCATGCCGGGGTTCGGACGCGGACCGCCAGGACCGGGACGCGGACCGCCCTGCGGACGGGGCATCGAGCCCGGGGTCGGGCGCGGACCGCCCGGAGCCTGCGGACGCGGACCGCCGCCCTGGCCGCCGGGGCCCTGTGGACGCGGACCGGCGCCGGGAGCACCGGGGCCGCCGGGCCGCTGGCCCTGCGGACGCGGCGCCTGCGGGCGCGCCATGCCGGTGGAGCCACCGGACGTGAAGGGGTTGTTGCCCGGACGCGGACCGGCCGGACGGGCGCCCGGACGGGGACCCTGGCCACCGGGGCGCGCGGCACCCTGGCCCGGACGCGAACCCTGGCCCTGGCCCTGGCCGGGACGGCCACCGGGCTTGGGGGCGCCGGGACGGGCGCCGGGCTTCGGCGCGGCCGGCGACGGGGCCGACGGCGGAGCGGTGAACTCCGGCGTGGTGGGCGCGGCCGGAGCCGGACGCGGCGCGGGCTTGGGACCCGGCACCGGACGCGGACCGGGGGTCGGCGCGGACGCCGACGGAGCCGCTGCCGCGGGCTGCTGCGCCGGGGCGGGCTTGGGCGCGGCCGGCGGCTTGGGCGCTGCCGGACGCTCCCCCGCCGCCTTGACGGCGCGGGAGGGACCCCCGGCCTGCGCCGGAGAAGGCGCGGCGGGCCTGGGGGCGGCCTTCTTCGGGGCACCCGGCTTCGCGGCGGACCTGCCGCTGCCGTTGCCCTGCTGGAAGGCGTCAGTCAGTTTGCGTACTACGGGCGCCTCGATCGTCGAGGACGCCGATCGGACGAATTCACCGAGTTCCTGGAGCTTGGCCATGACGACCTTGCTCTCCACACCGAACTCCTTGGCGAGTTCGTATACCCGGACCTTAGCCACTTCGCTCCTTTGAGGTCCGGGTTGCGGCCGGACCGTCGCTAGTTCATGGGCGTACTCATCGCGTACTCATCGAGTGCTCATCGCAATCTCGACCTGCTTTCGACTCGCGAGGTACCAGGCCGCACGGGGACTTCCGTACGGCACGTTTTCCTTGCCGTGTTGCCTCAGCAACCTTGTGCCTGCTCGACGTACCGGCGCAACGCCATTACGTCGAGCGGTCCCGGGACGCGGAGCGCCCGGGGAAACGCCCGGCGGCGCACCGCCTGGTCGAGACAGACCGGGGCGGGGTGTACATACGCACCCCGGCCGGGCAGCGTACCGCGAGGATCGGGGACGCACTCGTCCTCGACCGCCACGGTCCGCAGTAGTTCGATCTTGGCCGCTCGCTCCCGGCATCCCACACAGGTACGCTCAGGGCATGCGCGGGCACGCGTCCGGCCAGACACAGCTAAGTCTACCTCCCCGCACCGACCTCACCCCTGCGGGGCAAAGATCGAACGGCTGTTGTCGTATTCCGAGCGGCCTGCAGCCCGGATCTATTCCCCCCGGACGGGTGAACTCCCCCGCGGTCCTGCCCGTGCGCCTGCTCGTGCACCTGCTCGGAGGGCTTACTCGGGGGCCTGCTCCGTGTCCGGGCGGATGTCGATCCGCCAGCCCGTGAGCCGGGCCGCCAGCCGGGCGTTCTGGCCCTCCTTGCCGATCGCCAGCGACAGCTGGTAGTCGGGCACGGTGACGCGGGCCGACCGGGCGGCCAGGTCCACGACCTCCACCTTGGAGACGCGGGCCGGCGACAGCGCGTTCGCCACCATCTCGGCCGGGTCGTCCGACCAGTCGACGATGTCGATCTTCTCGCCGTTCAGCTCGCCCATCACATTGCGCACCCGGCCGCCCATGGGGCCGATGCAGGCGCCCTTGGCGTTCAGGCCCGAACGGGTGGACCGTACGGCGATCTTGGTGCGGTGACCGGCCTCACGGGCGATCGCGGCGATCTCCACGGAGCCGTCGGCGATCTCCGGGACCTCCAGGGCGAAGAGCTTCTTCACCAGGTTCGGGTGCGTACGGGACAGAGTCACCGACGGGCCGCGGACGCCCTTGGCGACCCGGACGACGTACGACCGCAGCCGCATGCCGTGCGGGTAGGTCTCCCCGGGGACCTGCTCCTGCACCGGCAGGATGGCCTCCAGCTTGCCGATGTCGACGAGCACGTTCTTCGGGTCGCGGCCCTGCTGGACGACCCCGGTGACGATGTCGCCCTCGCGCCCGGCGTACTCGCCGAGCGTCGCGTCGTCCTCGGCGTCGCGCAGCCGCTGCAGGATGACCTGCTTGGCGGTGGTGGCGGCGATACGGCCGAAGCCGGACGGGGTGTCGTCGAACTCGCGGGGCTCCTGGCCCTCCTCGAGGTCCTGGGGGTCCTCCTTCGCCCACACGGTCACATGCCCGGTCTGCCGGTCGAGCTTCACGCGCGCGTGGCGGCGGCTTCCCTCGGTGCGGTGGTAGGCGATGAGGAGGGCCGACTCGATCGCCTCGACCAGCAGGTCGAAGGAGATCTCCTTCTCTCGTACCAAGCCCCGCAGGGCACTCATGTCGATGTCCACGGCTACGCCTCCTCTTCCTTCTGGTCCTTGCGGCTGAACTCGACCTGCACCCGCGCCCTGACGACGTCCGGGAAGCCGAGTCTGCGGGTCGTGGGCTTGCGCCCCTTCACCCCGGGCACTTCGAGGTCGAGGCCTTCGTCGTCGACCCCGAGGATCCTGGCCACCAGCTCGCCGCCGCCGGCCAGCTGGAACTTGGCCAGCCGGCCCGTGGCGCGCACGTAGTGCCGGTGTTCCCTGAGGAGGCGCTCCGCGCCCGGGGTGCCGACCTCGAGGGTGTACTCGCCCTCGCCCATCGCGTCCGTCTCGTCGAGCCTCGCCGAGAGCGCACGGCTCACATCGGCGATCCGGTCCAGATCGGCCCCGGTGTCGGAGTCGACGACGACGCGCAGCACACGCTTGCGTCCTACGGAGTCCACGGCGATCTCTTCGAGATCCAGGCCCTGGGAGGTGACGAGCGGTTCCAGCAGTTCCCGCAGCCTCTCGCTCTGGGTGGTGCTCATCCGGGTGACTCCTCGGCCGCGTGTGCTGTTGTGGGTTGGTCGCGTGTCTGGTCAAAGGGTATCCGGTCCGCAGGGGTGTTGCCGTCCACCTGGGCAGCAACGGTGCCGCTGAGTGATGCGTGCGCGGGGCACGGGTACCGTGATCACGGGCGAGCCGCCCCTCCCACTTTCTTCACGCACCCGAGGACGTCTGCCGTGCCGTTCCCCTCACCTCCGCGCGCCCTGGCGGGCCCGCGCAGAAGGAGCCTGCTCGCCTCGGCCGCGGGGGCCGCCCTGCTCGTGGGCTGCTCCACCGGTTCCGACGACTCCGGCGGCACGGGCCAGGCCCCGTCGGCCGCCGAGCGGATGCGCGCGCGTGCGGCACGCGACAGCGAGGAGCTGGCGTGGCGGTACGACGCGGTGATGGCCGCGCATCCGGCGCTGGCGGAACGGCTGCGGCCGCTGCGCGCGCACGTCGCGGCGCACGCAGAGGCGTTCGGCGGCACCGCGAAGGCCTCGCCCGGCGCGACGGCGTCGACCACGCCTCCGGTGACCCCCACCGCGCCGCCGGCGGCCTCGGCCACGCCCGAGGGCTCCGGTTCGCCCGAGGACTCCGGGGCACCCGCGGGAGCCGAGGCCTCGGGCTCTCCCGCCGCCCGGGAGACCGCGAAGTCCGCCCTGGCCGGGCTCGCCGCCGCCGAGCGTTCCCTGTCCGACCGGCGCACGGCGGCCCTGGTCCAGGTGCCCGGTGAACTGGCCCGTCTGCTGGCCTCGGTGGCGGCGGCCGGTGCCGCGCACGCGTTTCTCCTGACGGAAGGTGACAAGTGAGCCAGGTGACGGACCGGCGGCGGCTGGAGGCACTCCAGGCGGCGCTCGCCGCCGAGCACGCGGCCGTGTACGGGTACGGCGTCGTCGGCGGCAGGATCGGCGAGAGCCGGCGGGCCGAGGCGCGGTCGGCGTACGACGCCCATCGGGCACGGCGGGACGCCCTGGTACGCGAGGTACGGGACCTGGGCGGGCAGCCGGTGGCCGCGGCGGCCGCCTACGCGCTGCCGTTCCCGGTGCCGGACTCCGCGGCGGCGGTACGGTTCGCCGCCGAGCTGGAGGAACGCGTGGCCGGGGTGTACTCCGACCTGGTCCGGGCGGCCGCGGGCGGGCGGCGGCGGGAGGCCGCCGGGGCGCTGCGCGAGGCGGCGGTCCGGGCGGTGCGCTGGCGCGGGGGGAGCGTAGCCTTCCCTGGTCTCGCCGAACGGGCCGGTACGGCGGGCACGCCCATGGCTTCGAAGGCACCGACGCCATAGGGCGTACGAATCCCGCGGACGGGCACGGACGGGAGGAACGGGACGGCACACGAGGCGCCCACGGCGCACGGCGACAGCGGAGAACGCGTCCAGGAAGACCAGGAAGTCCAGGAAGGAACGACTCGCGCATGGCTTTCGAACCGCCGCGGCGTCTGGTGCGGGCGCTGGGTGAGACCGCACCGGACGGGGACGACTGGCTGGAGACGCTGCCCGGACTGGCGCGGCAGGCGGTGGCGCTGCGCGAGCTGACCGTCGAGCGGGTGCAGATGCCCGGCGGACGCAGCAGCCTCGTCGTACTGGTGCGGACGGCGGACGGGACGCCGGCCGTGCTCAAACTGGCCCCTGCCCGGGCCCGTCCGGAGAGCGAGCGGGCCGCGCTCGCGCACTGGGGCGGGCGGGGCGCCGTGCAACTGCTGGAGGACGGGCCGGTCGGTCCGGTCGGTCCGGTCCCGGTCGAGGGTGTGCTGCTGCTGGAGCGGCTGCACCCGGACGTGTCGGTGCGGTCGCTGCCGGAGGCACGGGCGCTGCTGGAGGCGGCGGGCACGCTGCGGCGGCTGTGGGTCGAACCGCCCGCCGGGCACACCTTCGAGACGGTCGAGGAGCGGACCGGGCGGCAGGCCGGGGCGATGCGGGCGAGCGCGGAGGCCGACCCGGAGGTGGCGCCGCTGGTCGAGGTGGCGCTCACCGCCCGCGCGGAACTGCTGGCCGCGCCGCCCGAGCGGCGGCTGCTGCACGGCACGTTCCGGCAGAGCAAGGTGCTCGCCGGGGACCGGATGCCGTGGCTGGCCGTGGGCCCGGACCCGGTGGTCGGCGAGACCGCCTTCGACTTGGCGCGGCTGGTCCGCGACCGGGTGGAGGACCTGATCGCCTCGCCGTCCGGCGCCGCCACCACCCGGCGCCGGATCAAGCGGCTGGCGGAGTCCCTGGAGGTCGACCGCGACCGCCTGCGCGGCTGGACGCTCTTCCGGGCCGTGGAATCCGGCGTACGCGCCCGCCGCGTGGGCCGCCCGAAGGACGCGGAACTCCTCCTGGAATTCGCCACCTGGCTCTGAGCCACCCGACCGCTTGGAACGAGCGGGCCCGCAGCCGACACGCGAACGCGGAGGCGGCCGCCTCCGACGAAACCACCCGGGCAGCACCGCCGTGACAACGGCCGCTCCCCCGCCCACCGGACGCCGGTCCGGGAGAGCGGTGACGCGGGGGCAGCGGACGGTCGGCGGATCTTGGTGCGGGTGCGGGGTCCGGCGCGTCCTCGTTCGCCTTGTGGCTGAACGTGCCTGACCCCACTTGATCCCGTGACCCGTTCCGCCGGGCGGGACTACGCCGTGAGGCGGGTGATCGCTTCCTCGACCGGGAGTTCTTCGCGCTCGCCGGTGCGGCGGTCCTTCAGCTCGACGACGCCCTCGGGCGCGCGGCGGCCGACGACCAGGATCTGCGGGACGCCGATGAGTTCGGAGTCGGTGAACTTCACGCCCGGGGAGACGCCGGCCCGGTCGTCGACGAGGACGCGGACGCCTGCCGCGGCGAGCTTCTGGGAGACCTCCAGGGCCACCTCGGTCTGCAGGGCCTTGCCGGCGGCGACCACGTGCACGTCGGCCGGGGCGACCTCCTTGGACCAGATCAGGCCCTTGTCGTCGGCGTGCTGCTCGGCGAGGGCGGCCACCGCGCGGGAGACGCCGATGCCGTAGGAGCCCATGGTGACGCGGACCGGCTTGCCGTTCTGGCCGAGGACGTCGAGCTTGAGGGCGTCGGCGTACTTGCGGCCGAGCTGGAAGATGTGGCCGATCTCGATGGCGCGGTCCAGCTTGAGGCCGGTGCCGCACTTCGGGCAGGGGTCGCCGTCCTGCACGACCACCACGTCGACGTACTCGTCGACCTCGAAGTCACGCCCGGCGACCACGTTCTTCGCGTGCGTGTGCTCCTTGTTGGCGCCGGTGATCCAGGCCGTGCCGGGCGCCACGCGCGGGTCGGCGATGTACTTCACCTTGTCCAGGCCCTGCGGACCGACGTAGCCGCGGACCAGGTCCGGGCGGCCCACGAAGTCCTCGGCGGTGACCAGCTCGACGGCGGCCGGGGCGAAGTGCGCCTCGACCTTGTCCAGGTCCACCTCGCGGTCGCCGGGGACACCGACGGCGACGATCTCCCCGTCGACCTTGACGAGCAGGTTCTTCAGCGTGGCGGAGGCCGGCACGCCGAGGGAGGCGGCGAGGGTCTCGATGGTCGGGGTGTCCGGGGTGGGGATCTCCTCGGCCGCGGGCACGGCGGAGCCGTCCACCGGCACCAGCTCGTACGCGATCGCCTCGGTGTTGGCGGCGAAGTCGCAGTTCGGGCAGTCGGCGAAGGTGTCCTCGCCGGCGGCGGCCGGGGCGAGGAACTCCTCGGACTTGGAGCCGCCCATCGCGCCCGCGGTCGCGGCGCAGATCCGGTAGTCCAGGCCCAGGCGGTCGAAGATCCGCTGGTAGGCCTGGCGGTGCAGGGCGTAGGACTCGGCGAGGCCCTCGTCGGCGAGGTCGAAGGAGTAGGAGTCCTTCATCAGGAACTCGCGCCCGCGCAGGATGCCCGCGCGGGGCCGGGCCTCGTCCCGGAACTTGGTCTGGATCTGGTAGAGGATGACCGGCAGGTCCTTGTAGGAGGTCGCCTGGTCCTTCACCAGCAGGGTGAAGATCTCCTCGTGGGTCGGCCCGAGCAGGTAGTCGCCGCCCTTGCGGTCCTTCAGACGGAACAGCTCGGCGCCGTACTCGTCCCAGCGGCCGGTCGCCTCGTACGGCTCACGGGGCAGCAGCGCGGGCAGCAGCACCTCCTGGGCGCCGATGGCGTCCATCTCCTCGCGGACGATCCGCTCCACGTTGGCGAGGACCTTCTTGCCCAGCGGCAGCCAGGTCCAGATCCCGGCGGCGGTGCGCCGTACGTAGCCCGCGCGGACCAGCAGCTTGTGGCTCAGGACCTCGGCGTCCGCCGGGTCGTCGCGCAGCGTCTTCGCCAACAACTGGGACATGCGCTGGACCGGTGCGTTGGCCATGGTTCTCGTACTCCTGCCGATGGTGGCCCCCGCTCGGACGAGGCCGAGAGTGGGGGAAGCTGATGGCTAGGAGGTTAGCCGGGCTTGCCGCGCCGGTGGAAATCGGTTAAAGCCGACCAGGCGCCGGGTCCAGGCGGCGGCGCAGCGGCAGCGGGGCGCCCATCACGGCGTACGGTTTCGGCGCGCTGGGGAAGTGCACCTGGCGGGCGAGGTCCTCGTAGCCCAGGGAGTGGTAGAGGCCGCGGGCCGGGCTGTCGGTGTCGATCGCGGAGAGGATCGAGCGGGGCTCGCTCGCGCTGTCGGTGATGGTGGTGATCAGGGCCCGTCCGATGCCGCGGTTCTGGTGGCTCGGGTGGACGTGCAGTTCGGTGATCACGAAGGAGTCGTCGAGCCAGTCGTCGTGGCCGCGGGCGCGCAGGTAGGGCTCGACGACGGTGGACCACCAGTGGGTGCGGTCGTTGGGCATGCCGTAGACGAATCCGGCGAGCCGGCCGTCGGCCGTGGTGGCGCCGAGCGCGCGGGCCCCCCGGCAGGTCATGTGGCGCAGCACGATCTGCCGGCGTACGGCCACCTCGTCGGCGCCGAGACCGAAGGCGACGGCCTGCACGGCGAGCGCCTCGTCGACGCGGGCCGGCAGGTCCAGGGGGCCGATCACGACGTCGTCGCTGCGGCGGTGTCCGCGACCGGGGAAGTGCGCCATGCCGGGAGACTACAGGGCGTGCACGGGGCGCTGAACAGCGCAGTGAGGCGCAGGTCAGAAGAGAACGCTCATGAACGCGCCGACCTCCTGGAAGCCCGTCTTCAGGTAGGTGCGCCTGGCCGCGGTGTTGAAGTCGTTCACGTACAGACTGACCACCGGGGCCACGTCCGCCAGCGCGTACCGCAGGACCGCGGCCATGCCGGGGACCGCCAGACCGCGGCCGCGGTACTCGGGGGCCACCCACACGCCCTGGATCTGGCAGGCCTCGGGGGTCGCGGCGCCGATCTCGGCCTTGAACATCACCTTGCCGTGCTCGTCGAGGCGGGCGAAGGAGCGGCCGGAGCCGACGAGTTCGGCGACCCGCGCCTGGTAGAGCAGGCCGCCGTCCCCGGCGAGCGGGGAGACTCCGACCTCCTCGGTGAACATCGCCACGCAGGCCGGCATGATCGTCTCCATCTCGTCCTTGCGGATGCGGCGGACGTAGGGATCGGGAGCGATGCCGGCAGGCATGCGGTCGGTGACCATGAGCGGCTGGTGGGCGCGGATCTCGCGGGCCGGGCCCCAGCCGGGTTCCAGGAGCCGCCACAGCTGGGCGGTGGGTCCGGCCGGTCCCACGATGGAGGAGCAGCGGCGGCCGGCCCGGCGCGCACGGTCCGCGAAGGCCCGGACGGCCCTGGGAGTGGCGCAGATCGGGACGAGGTTGGCCCCCGCGTAGCACAGGGACGTGAGTATGCCGTCCTCGTACCAGCCCCACATCTCTCCGCCGAGCCGCCACGGGTCCAGTCCGGCGACCTGAACGCGGGACGTCACGAAGGCGTTCACAACCGGCTCGCGGCCGAGGACCGCGAGCGCGGCGGCGAGGTCGCTCGGTCCGAGGACCGCGGTGGTCGTCTGGGTCAACACGTCGGCGGGGCCTCACCATGAGGATCTACTGGTTCCCGCACTGTACCTGGCAGCGACGGGGGACGCCGCCCGGCGGTGAATGCCGCCCGGCACCGCCCCTGCCAGTGGGAACGGCCGTCCCGTACCCGTGGGAACGGCCGTCCCCTGCCCGTCGGAACGGCCGTCTCCTACGCGGACCGGTCCTCCTTGACGCGGGTCACCAACTGGGTGGGGTTGACGAAGCGCAGGGCGATCACCAGCAGCACGAGCATCGACAGCGTGTACATCACGGCCATCGCGTCGATGGACTGCTGGGTGCGGATACCGGCCGAGAAGACGGCGTAGTAGAGCGCCACGACGAGGGTCTGGCTGTCCGGTCCCGCAGTGAGGAAGGTGAGTTCGAACATGCCGACCGTGCGGACCAGGACCAGTACGGAGGCGGCGAGGATGCCGGGCACCAGCAGCGGCGCGAGGACGCGCAGCAGGACGGAGCCGGTTCGGGCCCCGCACATCCGGGCGGCCGCCTCGATCCTGGGGTCGATCTGCTCGATGAACGGGGTCATCGTCAGGACGACGAACGGCACCGACGGCACCAGGTTCGCCAGCACCACCCCGGTCAGGGTCCCGGCGAGCTGGAACTTGTACAGGACGGTGGCCAGGGGGATGCCGTAGGTGAGGGGCGGCACCAGGATCGGCAGCACGAACAGCAGCAGCACGGCCTTCTTGCCGGGGAAGTCCCGCCGGGCCAGTGCGTAGGCGGCCGGCACCCCGATCACCACGGACAAGGCGACGACGAGCACGGACACCAGCGCGGTCGTCCAGAAGACCTGGCCGAGCTGGAACTCCCGCCAGGCGGAGCCGTACCACTTCGTCGTCCAGCCCTGCGGCAGCCAGCTGGTGAACCAGCGGGTGCCCAGGGAGTCGACGAGCGGTACGCCGATGACTCCGGCGAGTTGGAGGAAGAAGAACCCGAAGACGAGGGCGGCGACCCAGGTGCCGGGGCGGATCCGGCGCCACCGGGAGGGGGCGGACGGGTCCGTACCGGACTGCGCCGCGGGGGTCTGCACGAGGTCGGCCATCAGCCCTTGCCTCCCGTCGCTCCTCGGTACAGCAGCGACCGCCAGGCGAGCACGAGGACGACGACCGCGAGCATCACCGCGGCCATGATCATGGCGATGGCGGAACCGAGGGAGTAGTCGAATTTCTGGAACGCCGCCTGGTACGCCTCGATCGAGATGACGTGCGTGGTCTTGCGCGGGTCACCGACCAGTTGGGCGGACGGGAACACCGCGAACGCCAGGACGAACGACAGGCAGAAGGTGATGGCAAGGCCCGGTGCGAGCAGCGGCAGGAGCACGTACCGCAGCCGCTTGCGCCAGTCCGCGCCGAGCGTCGCGGCGGCCTGCTCCAGGCTGGGGTCGATACCGGTCAGGTACGACAGCGTCAGCAGGTAGGAGAAGGGGAAGCCGGTGATGATCAGCGAGGCCAGCACACCCCAGTAGTTGTGCACGAGGGCGAGCGGCTCGTCGATGAGGCCGAGTCCCAGCAGGGCCTTGTTGAACCAGCCGTTGGGGCCGAGGTAGCCGAGCAGGCCCTGGGCGGTGAGGACCGTCCCGAGGGTGATCGGCATGACCAGCAGCGTGGTGATCAGCCGCCGGCCGCGGAACGCTCCGCGTGTGCGGAACGCGACTGGCACGGCGGCAAGGCAGTTGATCAGCGCGGCGGGCACGGCCAGGCCCAGGGTGATCCACAGGGTCTCCCGCAGATACGGATCGCTGAAGAAGAGCCGGTAGTTGGCGAACGGCCCCCCGCCCTGAGCGGGTTGGAACGACAGTCCAAGACCGTAGAAGAAGGGGTAGCAGAACAGCACGGCGAGGAAGAGCACGCCCGGGACCGCGAGGAGCAGGAGCCGGTCGACCCCGCGCTCGGCCAGGCGGTGGCGCAGCGCGGGCCGGGCGGCCGGGGGTTCCGGCGGCGCGGGCGGCGGGGCCGCGCGGGTGTCGGTGGCGCTCATGTGGCCACCTGTTTCAGGGTGTCGCGCGCCTCCCGCGACTTCCCGGAAGGCTCCGCCGCGCTCTCGTCCGCCGGTGCGGCCGCAGGGTTCCGCGGGTCGGGGGAGCCCGGCTCCCCGACCTCGGGGGCGGACGGCTCGGGGGCCGGTCCGTCCCCGGCGCCGGGGCCGCGAGACGGCCTCTTGCCAAGGTCGTTCGGCTGTCCGTCTCCGTCGTCGGCGGCGAAGACCAGGACCCGGTCGGGCGGTGCGACGAGCCGTACCGACTCGTCGGGCGCGAGCCGTTTCCGGGTGCGGAAGTGGACCCGCCGCCCGTCCGTCAGCCGTGCCTGCACGGCGAGTTCACGTCCGTGGTACTCGACGACCTCGACCGTCGCGGGCAGTCCCGGAGTGCCGGAGGTGCCATCCGGGGGGTCATCCCCGGTCACGGCGTCCAGGTCCTCGGGGCGGATGGCCGCCGTGACCCGGCCGCCGGCCGCCACGCCGTCACGGTCGAGCCCGACGAGCGGGCTGCCCGCGATGTCGACGACCACATGGGGGCCGCGGGTCCCGGTGACGGTGGCGTCCAGCAGGGTGCGGTAACCCATGAAGGAGGCGACATAGCGGTTGGCCGGGCGGCTGTAGACCTCCTCCGGGGTGCCGATCTGCTGGGTGCGGCCGTCGCGCAGCACGACGAGCCGGTCCGCGAGGGAGAGGGCCTCCTCCTGGTCGTGCGTGACGTACACGGTGGTCAGTCCGAGCCGCTGGTGCAGGCGGCGGATCTCCGCCCGCATCTCCAGGCGCAGCGCGGCGTCGAGGTTGGACAGCGGCTCGTCCATCAGCACCAGCCGCGGTTCCAGGACGATGGCGCGGGCGATGGCGACCCGCTGCTGCTGACCGCCGGAGAGCTGACCGGGCCGCTTGTGGGCGTGAGCGGTCAACTGCACCATGTCCAAGGCTCTGGTGACCCGTTCGGCGGCCTCGGCCTTGGGGACCTTCGCCATCTTCAGGCCGAAGCCGACGTTGTTCCGGACGGTCATGTGCGGGAACAGGGCGTAGTTCTGGAAGACCATGCCGAACCCGCGCCGTTCAGGGGCGAGTTGGTCGATGCGCTCCCCGTCGAGGAGGATCTGGCCGCCGGTCAGCGGCAGCAGTCCGGCCAGGCAGTTGAGGGCGGTGGACTTGCCGCATCCTGAGGGTCCGAGCAGCGCCACGAACTCGCCGCCCGAGATCTCCAGGTCCAGTCCCCGCAGGGCCTGGTGGCCGCCGAAGCTGCGGGTGACCCCGGCCAGGCGCAGGGTCGAGATACGGGCCCCCGTCACTGGCCGGCCACCTGACGGTTCCACAGCTCGAACGCCTTGACCTGCGCCTGCGAGGACAGCGACGGCTTCTTCGGGAACTGGTCGATCCACGTGTCGAACTCGGGTACGCCGTACTCCTTGATGACCTGCTGGGACTTGGCGGGCGCCATCGACAGCGGCACGTCCTTGACGGCCGGGCCCGGGTAGAAGTAGCCGTCGTCGTAGGCCTTCGCCTGCTGCTCGGGGGTGAGCATCCAGTGGAGCAGGTTGAGCACCGCGGACATCTTGTCGGCGCTGACGCCCTTGGGGACCACGGCGTACTGGGCGTCGGTCACCCAGGTCATGTCGTCGAAGTGACCGGCCTTCATCTTCTTCGGCACGGTGCCGAGCGCACGCGGGTTGATGTACCAGCCCGTGGTGCTCATGATCATGTCAACCTGACCGGTGGCCAGGTTCTTCATGGTCTCGGAGGTGCCCGAGCCGTACACGTCGACGTACTTGTCGAGTTCCTTCAGGTACGCCCATGTCTTGTCCCACCCCTTCTCGGGGTCGGACGGGTCCTTGTCGCCGAGGAGGTACGGCAGCCCCATCAGCCAGGTGCGGCCGGGGCCGGAGTTGGCCGGGTCGGCGTACTGGAAGCGCTTGGGGTGGGCCTTGGCCCAGTCGAGCAGTTCCTGCGGGGTCTTCGGCGGGTTCGGCACCTTGGCCGGGTCGTACTCGAACAGCGGCCCCGACGGGTAGTACACGACGGCCGTGCCCTTGCCCTGCGCCAGCTTCGCCATCTCCGCCGCCGGCGGCAGGTAGTCCGGGTTGCCGATGGCGTCCTGGTGCGCGGCCATGTCCGCCCAGAGGTCCTGCTCGAGCCCCGCGGCGAGGCCGTCGGTGCCGGTGAGGACCATGTCGATCTGGACGCGGCCTGCCTGCTGCTGGGCCTTGATCTTGCCGGCGAGTTCCGGAGCGGGCGCCTTGGAGTACGAGACCTTGCTGACGATCTCCGGGTGCTTCTTCTGGAACTCGTCGATCATTCCCTGGGTCAACTGGAGGTTCCCCGCGACGTCGAGGATCTCCAGCGAGACCGGCTTGCTGGGCTTGTCCGGCACCTTCTGGGCGGATTGCCCCTTGTCGTCCGAAGACTGACTGCTGGGCGCGCTGCATCCGACCATCGTGACCGCGAGCAACAACCCGGCGGCGACGAGGCGCTGAACAGACGACTTACGAGAACTGGCTCGGTTGATGATGCGGGACACAGCAACTCCCTGTGGGCATCGGCCCGATATTCAACAGCTACGGTGAGGAAACGCTTTCTCGGCCTGTGTGCCCGAACAAACTCCTGCCCACCATCGGATCTGTCAAGAAGGTGCGCCGGTCGAACCACGAACCTGCAGTTCAAAGGGGATGGATTCCCACTCGATATCGTCGCCTCCGGCCATCAGCCGCAGCAGCGCCTCGCCCGCCACCTGCCCAAGTCGCCCTCGGGGAACCGCTACCGTGGTGAGGGACGGCGACGAGAAGCGCGCCATGTCGATCCCGTCGAAGCCCGTCAGCGACACGTCGTCCGGAACCCGCACGCCGAGTTCCGCGAACCGGGCGAGCAGCCCGAGCGCCACGAAGTCGCTGTAGGCCATGACGGCGGTCGCGCCGACGCCGAGGGCGGCGTCGGCCGCCGCGTACCCGTCGTCGGTGGTGGAGCCGCCGCTGACCGTGTGCACCCGCAGCCCGAAGTCCTCCGCGGCGGCGAGGGCACGCATCCGCTCCTGGTGGGCCCAGGCGTGCTCGGGTCCGGCGACGTAGACGACGTCCCGGTGTCCGAGTTGGGCGAGATGTCCGCAGATGGCGAGGGCGCTGCGGAAGAAGTCGACGGTGATCGCCTGCAGACCGAGGCCAGGTACCTGCCGGTTGGTGACCAGGATCGGGGTGTCGCGGCCGGCCAGCGCGATGAGGTCGGCGCGCGGCATGCGCGGAGAGCAGAGCAGCAGACCGTCCGCGTACCGGATGAGATCCTCGGCCAGTTCCCGCTCTGCGGCGGGGTCCTCGTTGGAGTCCATGATCAGGACGCGGGACCCGTCGGCTCTGGCCACGGCGGAGACTGCCTTGATGATGTCGTGGAAGTACTGGTTCGCCAGGTCCGGGACGAGCACGCCGAGTGTGCCGGAACGTCCCCGGGCCAGGCCCTGCGCGGCGGCGTTCGGACGGTAACCCAGGTCGGCGACGGCGTCGCGGACCCGGTCCGCGAGGTCCGGGGCGACGGTGCCGACCCCGTTGATCACCCGTGAGACGGTCGACACGGAGGCGCCCGAGGCGCGGGCCACATCGGCGATGGTGACCCGTTTCGCACCCCGCCCGACGGCCCGTCTCACGGCCTCCCCGCCGCGTCCGGTGGCCTCTCCCGTGCGCCGCGTCGTGGTCATCGCATCCCCCCTGGGGTTCGTTCTGGTGATCAGATAACGATTTCTCAGCCTGCTCTCCAGCAAGTTAGCAGTCACGAGCGCGCGGGGAGAGGGCCGCGGACGGCCGCGATCACCTCTGAACAGCCGCTGGAGGGGCTCAGAAGGGCAGGTCGGCCGCCACATCGCGCCATGACCGAGGCTGCCGCTGTCCAAATCCGCTTGGTCGGAGGTCTTGACGCCCGGGTGAAGCGCCACAACACTCCGCTGAAACCGCTTTCTGGGTGGCCACCCGACCCTCGCACCCCCTGAACCCCTCGTCCACGCCAAGGGAGCACGTGTCATGTCGGAACACCGCGGTCGCAGAGATTTCCTGAAGGCCGGTGGCTTCGCGCTCGGCAGCGCATTGGTCGCGGGCGCCGTCCTGCGCCAGGGCACGGCCTACGCGGCCGCCGGCACTCCGCTCGCCGAGCCGGCGGCCACTTCGCCGTCATGGACCCCCAAGGAGGAGAAGGCCTGGGACCAGGCCTGGAAGAACATCGAGAAGCTGCGGCACACCATCAAGGCCCCGCACTTCCCGAACAGGAAGTTCCACGTCACCGACTTCGGCGCGATCGGTGACGGCACCAGCTACAACACCGAGGCGTTCAGGCGCGCCATCGCCGAGTGCCACCGGCGCGACGGCGGTCACGTCGTCGTCCCCGCGGGAGTATGGCTGACCGGTCCGATCCATCTGCTCAGCAACGTCGACCTGCATCTGGAGGCCGGCTCCACGGTCAGGTTCACCCAGGACGTGGACGCCTACAAGCCGCTGGTGCTGACCCGGTTCGAGGGCATGGAGTTCTACAACTACTCGCCCCTCGTCTACGCCTACGGTCAGCGCAACATCGCCATCACCGGCTCGGGCGTTCTCGACGGGCAGGGTGACAACAGCCACTGGTGGCCGTGGAAGGGCAAGGCCGAGTACGGCTGGAACAAGGGCGACCCGAAGCAGGACAACGCCCGAAACGCGCTGATGGCCATGGTCGAGCAGGGCGTTCCGGTCGAGGAACGGGTGTTCGGCGACGGCAGCTACATGCGGCCGATGTTCATCCAGCCGTACCGCTGCGAGAGCGTGCTCATCGAAGGCGTCACGATCAAGGACTCGCCCATGTGGAACATCCACCCGGTGGAGTGCACGGACGTGATCGTCCAGGGCGTCACCGTGACCGGGCTCGGCCCCAACAACGACGGTTGCGACCCGGAGAGTTCGAGAAACGTCCTCATCCGCGACTGCGTCTTCGCCACGGGGGACGACTGCATCGCCATCAAGGCGGCGCGGAACGCCGAGGGGCGCCGGCTCAACGTGCCGAGCGAGAACATTCTCATCGAGAACTGCGAGTTCCGGGACGGCCACGGCGGTGTCACCATCGGCAGCGAGATGACCGGCGGGGTGCGCAACGTCTTCGCCCAGAACCTGCGGATGACCAGCCCCGAGCTGCAGATCGCCATCCGGATGAAGACGAACTCGCTGCGCGGCGGGTTCATCGAGAACTTCAACGTCCGCAACGTGACGGTCGGCGAGGTCAGCATCTCGGCGATCGAGACCAACTACTACTACGAGGAGGCCGACGGATACCCGTTCATGCCGGACGTCCACGACATCACCATCAGAGACCTGACGGTCCAGAAGGCGCCGTACGCGCTGTCCCTGCGGGCCTTCCCGAACGCGCCCATCAGAAATGTCCGGCTGCGCGACTGCACGTTCGCGGAGGTGGCCAAGGCCGACGTGACCGAGAACGTCGACGGCCTGCGCCTCGACAACGTCCTCGTCAACGGCCGGCCGGCCGGTTCCTGACCTGTCAGGCGGAGGGAGGGGCCGCGCGGGAAAGGCCCCGCCGGTCCCTGCGCCCCGCACCGTCCGCTCGTTCGCGGGTGCGGGACGCCTCTTCGTCGGCCCGCCGTTCACCGGCGGGTGCGGCGCGGGGGCCGCGCGAGGTCAGCCGCTGACCGAGATCTCCGGCTCGCCCGAGGCGACGCCGTCCTGCTCCATCTGCTCGGCGATCTTCATGGCCTCCTCGATCAGGGTCTCCACGATCTTCGACTCCGGGACGGTCTTGATGACCTGCCCCTTGACGAAGATCTGCCCCTTGCCGTTGCCGGAGGCCACACCCAGGTCGGCCTCACGGGCCTCACCGGG
>NZ_JBSGBZ010000058.1:0-48142 GCF_053601495.1 Streptomyces sp. NPDC004721 | reverse complement strand
CCTACGACCAGTGGACCCAGTTCCAGGACTTCAGCACCTTCGCCAAGGGCGTCAAGAGCGCGAGCCGCGCCGACGACACCTCCTCCGACTGGCAGTTGAAGGTGTTCTGGTCCAGCCGAAGCTGGAAGGCCCACACCACCGAGCAGGTGGCCGACCAGCGCATCCAGTGGACGTCGGAGGGAGCGAAGGGCACCACGAAGGGCGTCGTCTCCTTCCACCGCCTCGAGGAGAACCTCACCCGGGTCCTGCTGGTCATGGAGTACTACCCGAGCGGCTTCTTCGAGAAGACCGGCAACATCTGGCGGGCCCAGGGCCGCCGCGCCCGGCTGGACCTGAAGAACTACGTCCGCTTCGTCACCCTCAAGGGAGAGGCCGACGAGGGCTGGCGCGGCGAGATCCGCGACGGCGAGGTCGTCCGCAGCCACGAGGACGCGGTCGCCCAGGAGCAGCAGGAGGCCGCCGAGGGCGAGGAGGAGCCGTACGCCGAGGAGGAGAACGCCGAGTACGAGGCCGAGGAGGAAGAACCCGAGGAGGAACTTGAGGAAGAGGCCGAGGAGGAGCCTGAGGAAGAGTACGAGCCCGAGGAAGAAGAGGAAGCGCCCGGGTACGAGTACGCCGAGGGCGGGAGCCGCCGATGACGACGCCCGGCCGACTGCCCGAACCGTACGGTCCGAGCAGCGGCGCCAACCTCGCCGACATCCTCGAGCGCGTGCTCGACAAGGGCATCGTCATCGCGGGCGACATCCGCATCAACCTGCTCGACATCGAACTGCTCACCATCAAAATCCGGCTCATCGTCGCCTCGGTCGACAAGGCCAAGGAAATGGGCATCGACTGGTGGGAGAGCGACCCTGCGCTCTCCTCCCGCGCCCGCCGCGACGAACTCGCCCGCGAGAACGCCAAGCTGCATGAGCGGCTGGCGCGACTGGGGGAACTGGAGCTGGACCGCGGCCGACCGGAGCCGGACCGCCTGGCCCGGGGCCGCGTGGACCAGGACCGTGCCCGCAAGGAGGCACCATGACCGGACTGCGGTACGTCTACGCCGTCTGCCGCCCCGTCGGCGTGCCCCTGGGCATCCGCTGGGGCGGCAGACCAGCCCTCGCCTCGTGATCGAACAACTCGGCGAATGTTGTCGGGCACGCTGTCACGCTTGGCGGAGCGACGAGAGGAACGCGCACCGGGTCGGGCTTGGCACTTCGCCGGGCGTGATCGGCAGGCTTGATCCACTCTGGGGAAGCCGTCCGGGGCCGACCACAGCCGTTCCGGCGAACGTCCCCGGTCAGAGAAGTAGCTAGGGATTACCGGGACTGCTGGTCAGCCGCGGGCGCGGAGGCTGGCTTCTTCGAGGTCGAGTTCCCGCTGGATCCGGCGCCGGGTGGCATTGCTGATCTTGTTCGCTTTGTAGAGGCGCTGGAGCTCGGCCGCTTCGATTGCGATGAGTGTCCGACGTACCTCGCGGTAGGCGTCGGCAGGACGGGCGTCCGGGTCGCTGTGGTGGGCATCTTCGGCCTGGTGGATGCGCGCCTCCAATTGGCGACGGGCCTGTCTCAAGGCGGTCTCGGCGGCGGCACCCAGATCCGCGAGCTGATCCAGATCGCCAAGCTGTTTGAGCTCTTCGAGAGCGGCCTTCGCAATGTGTCGGCGGGTCCGGACCTCCTCGCGCACGGAGTGCTCCGGCTCCAGAGCGATGCCGGAGAGGCGTACGACAGGGGCGAGGGTGAACCCCTGGAAGATGAGGGTGAGCGCGACGGTCCCGGTGGTGAGCATGAGGATGAGGGCCCGGTGCGGCAGCGGCGCCCCTGTGTGGGTGGTCAGAGGGATGGAGAGTGCGGCGGCCAGCGGCATGACACCTCGGGTGCCTGCCCAGGACAGGACGGCCGGAACGCGCCAGGAGAGGCGACTTTCGCCCTCTCTGTGCCGGTATTGGATCAGGGCGGAGAGCGGGAAGATCCACAGCAGGCGGATCGTGAGCAGAGTGAAGACGATCACCGGGACCCACAGCGGCCAGCCGTGCTCGTCGTGCGCGAGCTGACGGACGAGAGAGGGGAGTTCGAGGCCGATGAGAGCGAAGACGACGCTCTCCAGCAGGAAGGTCACGGTGTCGTAGACGGCGTGGACCTGGAGGCGGATGGGGGCGCTGCTGAGTTTGTGGCCGGCGCTGCCGAGGACGACCCCGGACACAATGACGGCAGTCACTCCGGAGGTGTGCGAATCGTCCGCGATGACGTACGAGGCGTACGGGGTGACCAATGCGATCACGGTCTCCAACATGGGGTCCTCGGTCCGTCTGCGGATGAGAGTCACCACTGCGGCGACAGCCGCGCCGATGAGGGCTCCTCCGCCCGCGAGGATCAGAAACTGTCCGACGGTTCCGGACACGGTGACGGCGCTGCTGGAAACCGCGGTGGCCACGGCGACCTTGTACAGGACCAGGGACGTGGCATCGTTGAACAGGCTTTCCGCCTGCACCATCACCTGCACACGGGGTGGGAGGGAAAGGCGCCGACCGAGCGCGGAGACCGCCACGGGGTCGGTGCTGGCCAGGACAGATCCGAGGATGAATGCGGACGCCGTGGTGAGCGGTGTGATCGCTCGCGCGACGTACCCGACAGCGATGGCTGAGGCGAGAACCAGGCCGAAGACCAAGCCGGTCACAGGCCGCCACACGGTGCGCAGGTCACGGACAGAGATTTCCCCGGCCGAGGCGAAGAGTAGTGGCGGCAGCACCAACACACTGATCACGTGCGGCGGCAGGCGGACCCCGGGGACCCAGGGCATCAACCCAACGATCAGACCGGCAACCACCAGGAGCGAAGGGGCGGGCATACGCCAGCGCCGAGCACCGGTCGTCACGGCTGTGGCCAGGACCACGAGCAGCAGGATGACGGTCAGGCCGGTCATGGAACGTCCCCGGTGGGTTACGGCTTGTTACCCCCTCTGACCAGGTGCTTTATCAACGTAACCGACCTCGGGCCATGATGCAGCTCACATGGAGCCGCGACCGTCCAGGGTGCGGCAGTCGTTACGGCGGCGCACCGCCGGCTTCCGTCCGGCGAGGCACCGGTTCAGCGCCGTGGTGCCGTCGGCCCTTTCGCTGCCCGGCCTTGGGCCAAGGCCCGATGCCCACCGACTTCCACTCGACGTGCCAGTAGATCACCACACCCGGGCCGCGGTAGCGCTGGTGTCACTCGGCCATCAGGTTCGAGGACCAGAAGTCGAACCTGCCGCTGGCGGAGACGCACGCCGTGCCGCTGCCCCACCACATCTCGTCCCGGGCAGCGAAGGTGGCGTTCACCAGCTTCACCAGCGCGGCACGCATGTTGGCCCGGTTGGCAAACATGTGCCGCACCCGCCGCAGCGTCGCCTCGCTCTCTCCGTGCTTGCCGGTCACCGCGACCACGCTCGATGCCCATGTTGGTGCCCAGTCCGAACAGACCGGGGTGACGGCGTCCCGGCCAAGCCGCTCCACCACCACGGCCTGGTCGCCGTCATCAGCGAGGTGCCGGAACGGGACTTCGTCGAGGAGCCGCTGCGACAAGGGGACGCCGGTTCCGGCACTGCTACGCTGGAGCCCTCCAAGAGGTCGAGGCCCCCGCTGGGAAGCGGGGGCCTTGGTCATGTCCGGGGCCGGATCAGTCCTGCGGGCTCTTGTACTCAGGCGGTGCCGCCCAGCCCAGCAGCCACCCGAAGCGACGGCTGATGTGGATCTCCGCCAGACGGAACACCGCGTAGTAGGCGATGGCGAACCCGGCCGTCATCAGCGACACCAGCTTCGGCCCGTCCAGGGGCACACCCAGGCGCAGCGCCTGCGTGATCAGCCACCCGGCGACGACCGGCCCGAACGTCCGCACCAGCGACAGCAGAAACGCGTACAGCACCTTCTCACTCCCTGGGTTGGCGGGCGATCGACGCGTTCGCCCAGAACATGACTTCCTCGAGGCGGAACATCGCCGACTGCTTCTCCGCGCCAGCGGGCAGCTCGTTGTGCAGCATCAGCGCCAGCTCCAGGCACGCGGACCGGATGTCCTCGTGGGCCTGGCGGCGCTCGGCGGTGTCGGCCGGATGGAACGTGAACCGGCGGATGACGTCAGCAGCGTCCACCACGGCCTCACTTACGGCCGTAGGCGAGGGTGAACAGGAAGTTCCAGCCCTTCGGCCCGATCGCCACATCGTTCGGCTTGCCCTTGGTGCGGAACTGCGGGTGCGCGGCGAAGAACCGGCCCACACCGCCCTGCGTGCGCGGCCCGTACGTGGCCGACAGGTCTCCGTCGCTGATCTTCAGGAACCCGGCCGCGCGCAGCGCCTTCTGCAGCGGCTTCGCCGACGGCTTCGACTTCCCCGGCGCCAGACCGGCCGGGAACGCCGGCGGCACGTAGGGCTTCGACGCGGGCGGCCCCGGCACCGGGCGCTGCGCCGGCGGCTCCTCCACCGGCGCGGGCACGCCCGCCCAGTCCTTCCACGCCTGCACCGTGGCGAAGTTGACCACGTTGACGTCGGTGTTGTTCCGGATGCCGTACTGGTGGATCAGCCACGGGTGCTGCACGCGCGGCTTGCCCGCCGCGGCACCCGGGTCGGCGATCCACAGGCCGTCACCGCACTGCGAGGTGGTGTCGCGCCGCTTCCAGTAGTCCAGGTTGCAGTATAGGATGACCCGCAGCTTGGGCCGCAGCTTCTTCACCGCGGCGAGGAACGCGTCCTTGTCCGCGCACGACGGCACGGTGTTCGAGGTCGTCGTCTCCCAGTCACACGCCAGGACGTCGCCGGGCTTGGGGTCGGCGCACTTGATGAAGTACTCGGCCTGCGCCTGGATGTTGTCCGGCCACAGGAAGTGGTACCAGGCGACCAGCTTGCCCGCCTGCCGGGCGGCCTTCTCCTGGTCGCGCCGCAGCGGGTTGGCGTAGGTGCGGCCCTCGGACGCCTTGATGATGACGAGGTCCACACCGTCCAGCTTTGGGTGCGGCTGCAGACTGCTGATGTCGATGGCGTTGAGCATCGGTCTTCCCTTTCGGCCCCCGCGCCGATGAACAAGCTCTGATGCTGTAGGCGGACGCCAGCTACGGGCCGCCGCCCTGCCTGCTGGTCAGCCACAGCTGGACCAGCATCAGCAGCAGCGGCGAAATGAACGCCGACACCACCCACTTGCGGGTGGCGGCCGCATGCTGCCGGTCGGTGTCGCGGGCCTGAATCGCCGTCTTGTGCCCGTCCTCCAGAGCTTTCAGCCGCTGGGCCACCAGCCGCTGATCGGCCTGGTAGACCTCCTTGGTGACGGTCTCCTCGAAGCGGGCGCTCATCGCGGCCAGGTCGCCGCGCAGATCGTCACGGAGCTGCTTGATGCCGTCGCTCTGGTCTTCCCGCAACAGCTGAAGTGTGCGGTGCAGCTCCCACAGGGTGGGCTCGGCACTCGGCGGCTGTGTCACCGCGCACTCCTCAACTCGGCGTGCCCCGCGCCACGCAAGAGTCTACGGGCACGGGGCGACGCCGTGTCAGGCAGCGGAGCGGAGACCGCGCATGCTTACGCCGGCACCAGGTCGGCGACCGTCTGCCCGCACTGCCCGCAGACGGCGCGGAACGTCGGAGGGCTGGCGTTGGGGCACATGGGCTCGGTGAACGTCTCCTCTGCTACCGGACACCCCACGGTGTGGCAGGTGATCTTCATCATCACCGGTTCGACTTCATCTTCGTCCATGATCATCTCCCGTAGACGGCCCAACCGACCGTCGTAGCAGCTGTATTCGACCGTGTGACCCACACGATCAGCGAAGTGCCCGACACGGATGACACTCCGACACCGGCCAGGGTCGTACCGGGCACGGTGGTAACGGGGGTGGCGAATCCGGTGAAGGACTTGCCGCGCACATTGAGACCGCTCACGGTCACGGATGTCGGAGTGTTGGCCACCGGGGTGATGGTGACCCGCCCCCACTCCATGTTCCGCGGCAGCAGGATGCCGGACACGTCCACCACCATGTCCGCGTTCTTGGGCCCACTACTGCCGTCCCACAGCAGGGCGATGTACGGTGCGCCGTCGCCGGCGGCGAGCGGGCTGTCTCCGCTCGCCAGGATGATGTGCGCCTGCGCACCGCCCGAGATCACGCCGGACTGAAGGTGCAGGGTCCCGCCGGACGCCTCGCCGGTCATGCCGGTCGGCAGGAGCTGGTTGACACCCTTCGCGCCGAACGTGACCTCCCCGGACTGCATCTGGGCGTACGTCTGGCCGTCGGCTGACGAGGTCCGGAAACCCGCCCCCCCATCGCCGACATCCGGCGCCATGACCGCGGCCACCGAGCCGTCGGGACGGACAGCCCGGACGACGGCGCCCGTGATCGTCTGCCCGTCGATGGCCCCTGCCCTGATGTTGCTCGCAGTGATGCCGCCGGACTCGACGACCTCGATGGCGAACATGTCCACCTCGGCCGTGCCATTGCCGCCCTGGTAGTTCAGGTACAGGATCGGCGTCAGGTAGCGGACGTTCGCATGGATCGCGGCAGGCGCGTTCGCGTTCGGCCTGACCGAACCCGTCGGCGTCGCCGACGTGCCCTTGATGTAGCCGGTGTACGTCACCCAGCCCGCCCCGGCCACCACGTCCTGGGCGTTGGCCGCCACGTAGAACTGGCTGCTGATGGCGTTCGCCCCGCTGACGTTGACGAAGGTGACACCGTCCGCGGCGAGGCCGGCCACGCCCGCATACAGCTTCTGGTTCGTACCCGGCGTGGAGTTGGCGACGGTCTGCCGCACCCGGACACTGACCCGGTACGTCACCGACGGGTCGAAGGGGATCTTCACATCGGGCCGGTACGCGCCCGCTACGTACCCGGCGCACCGCATCACGCTGCCACCGGACTGCGCGTCCGCGACAGCGACCGTCGCCATCGTGCCGCCACCCGTCGGGTTCAGCCACTTGGACGCCGAGTCGCCGAAGTCGTACCACTTCTGCCCGACCTGCCCGGCCAGACCGGCCGACAGGCGGTCCACGGAGATCGTCCCCGCCTTGATGGCGGCCGCATCCAGCGTGCCGGTCAGTATCGAGCCGCCGTTGATGGTGGTGGTCTGCGGTATCTGCCCCGAACCCAGCTGGGTGGGCGGCAGGGTCACCCCGGAGCCGATCGACCCGGTGACCGTGTCCGCGCTGCCCGCCGTGGCCGCCGAGGCGACCGTGCCGTTGACGTTCGCGGCCGAGACCACCAGGTTCGTCGCGTCGATCTGCGACGCCTTGATCTTCCCCACGCTGATCACCGCGGCGTCGATGGAGGAGATCACCCCGGACGCCGCGGTGATCGTCCCCACGGCGAGCTGGTCAGCGGTGACCGTGTTGAACTCCAGCCGGTCACCGGTGAGGCTCAGTGCCTTGATCTGCGCGGCGGTGATGCTGGCCGCAACGAGCCGGTCGGCGTTGACTGTCCCGGCTGCGAGGACCAGGCCGTCGATCTCCCCGGCGACGAGCTTCGGCGTGGTGACCGCGCCGTCGGCCAGGACCGTACCGTCCACCGCGCCCGCTTCGAGCTTCGCCCGGGTGACCGCACCGTCGGCCAGCGACAGCTCGTTGACGATGCCGTCCAGCACTTCCTGCGCGACCACTGGCAGCGGCCCGGCCGGGCCCGCCACCTGCGACGGCTCGGACTCGACGCCCGACGTCGACACGCACACCAGGCGCACCCACAGCGGCCTGCTGGCGGGCACGGTCATCGTGCCGCCAGCGGCCGAGTAGAACGCGGCGTACAGCTTGTCGTCGCCGAAGTCGGCAGTGGCGGAGAAGTGGACCTCCACGTAGGCGAGGTCGGCCGGGGCCTCGCTGCCGTCGGCGAACGACCCGTCCCAGGTGACGGCGACGCCCCCCAGGACGGGGGTGATGGTGGGCGTGCTCGGTATGGGCGGGGGCGGCCCGTTGACGGCCGCCATGCCGAACGTGCCATCGCCCAGTAGGCCCCAGCTGCCGCGCAGCAGGCCCAGGTCGTCGTACCAGGTCAGGGCGCCGTTCTCGATCGAGGAGTTCGCCAGGCGGCTGGAGCGTGCCAGGTCACGCACCAGACGTTCCAGGGCGGCGATCCTGCCCGCCAGATCAGCGACTGTGTCAGCCACAGCGGTTCAGCCTCCGTAAATGAAGGAGTCGGCGCGCGCGAGGCTCACCGTCATCCGTTCCTGCTGGTCCCTCTGCGCCGGCGTGAGTGTCCATCCGGTCACCCGCGCCCAACCGTCGTAGTCGGTCCACTCGTCGTGGACCTGCACCCACACGTCGTCGCCGACAGCGAACGAGCCGAACCGGGCGGCCGGATGGTCGATGAGTTCGACCTGCTCGATCGCGCCGCGCGTCTGGCTTGCGATACGCGCTGTGCGGGCCTTGGACGCCAACTGGTCCTGCCCCTTCACGGTGGGCAGGTCCAACACGTTCTCCAGGCGCAGCCGCCCGTCACGTACCGCGTCGATGGCACGCAGCCGGGCCCGCCCCTCCCCGGAGCCCAATGCGACCACGACCTGCGCGTTGGAGTCGCCGTCGTAGGTGACCGGCTGCTGGGAGGCTATGTTCACGCCGGTCGTGAACGACACATCTGTGCGGCGGGTGCCCAGGCGCGGCCAGCCGAGCCGGATGCGCCGCTCTGGCCTGTCGCCCACCCACGCCACCTGCTCGGTCCACTCCGGGCCGCCGAACACGCCGACCGCATCGGCGACGATGTCCGCGAGCGAGCGGGTCTCCCACCACGTCGACGCGTACGGTTCGGCCGGCGTGCCGATCGTCGCCTTGGAGGTGGTGGAGTCGACGACGACGCCGAGGCTGCCGTCCGGCTGCGCCTGGCAGTACGCCCACACGTCGCGGATCAGCTTGCACGGGTCGGCGTTCGTGTAGGGGCCGCGCCCCGCGAGGTTGCCGTGGGTGTCGTTCCGCTTGGCCAGGTAGGAGCCGAAGCCGGCCGCCTCGATCGGGTACTTCCCGCCCACCGGATCGGCCCGCCAGATCAGGCCGCCCCACATCAGCTTCGAGTCCCGCTCGGCGAAGATCAGCGTGTTGCCCGGGTCGACCATGCTGGGCAGGACGTGCGCCAGGTGCGGTTCCAGCGTGGCCTGCATCTGCCCCGGCCCATTCAGCTCCGGCCCGTAGGCCACGTCTGACAGCGGCAGATCCCACGCCCGGACCTGCCCGGACACCGCATCGCACGTCAGGTAGCGGTAGGAGGTCACGTCAGTACACGCCCTCCTGGAACTCCACGTCCGCGATCGCGGTCGTGGCCGTGTCCGCCTGGAGGTAGCCCGCTTCCTTGGCGGCCAGGGAGACCATGGCTTGCAGGACCTGGTTGGTGCCGCGCATCGCCGCGGGCACCGTCATGGTGTCGGCGGAGATCAGGTTGACGCGCTGGGACTTGTCGCCGCCGACGAACGCGCCCGTGTCGTAGTTGATGCTCTGGCCCTGAACCGTGCCCAGCTTGAACGTGGCACGGCCCCACACGTTGCCGCTGATGACCTGTACGGCGGCGACCGTGAAGATGATGCGGGCCTTCACCGCCCACACCGGCACGGGGATTGTCCACTTCGCAGTCGCAGGCCACTGAACGAACGTGCCGTCCTTGTTGCCCGACCAGTTCTGGTCCCCGGAGGGCGAAGCGACGTAGATCTCCCGGTCCTTGCGCGGGTTCGCGATCGACCGCAGGTCGGTGATCATCGCGTTGGTGACGGTGGCACAGTTCGCCGGCTGCGTGATGCGCGCGAGCGGTATCGCCGTCATGCCCGCAGGGGGCTGCGTCGCCGACGCCGACACATTCGACACCACGTCGAAGTAGCCGACGTTGTCCTTCGCCGGGTTCAGGCCGCCCTCGTACTCGGGGTCCAGGATCCGCAGCACGACCATGTCGGTGCGGCCCTGCGCCCCGGTAGGGGCGACGGGCACCAGGGCGGTGCCCACGTTGTACTGGGTGTACGAGCCCTGCCCCCAGGCATTGCCCCGCACGATCCCGGAACCGTCGGACACCTGCACGCCGGCACCCGGCGTGGTCTGCTGGGTCACCTTCAGGTCGTTGTACTCGGTCACGCCCTGCGATCCGCGCGACAGGTCACGGATCATCATCCGCATGGTGCGGGCGGGATGGGTGCCCCCGTTGATCATCATGGGCGGCTGGATCAGCGTCATCGTTGTGTCCTCACAGGGCCTTGTAGGCGTCGCGCCACGACACAGTCAGGCGGCAGGTGTTCGTGTAGTCGGTGGCCGTCCACCGGATCTCGCTCCGCTTCGGCGGGATCTGGAACAGGTCGAGGCGAGAACCAGCAGTCAGTGCCGGCGCCGCGTTACCGGACCCGTTGCGCAGCACCCAGCGGGTACCGGGCCGGGTCTCGATCTCGATCCACTCCCCGACCGCCAAAGTGGTGTTCAGCTGCAGGTAGCGGCCGGTCTCCACCACCCATACCTTCGGATTGGTGACCGGGCCGTCGATGCGCACCGTCGGCCACGCGGACGCGTTGCCGTTGTTGAGGACCCAGCCGGGCCGCTGCGAGGGGCTGGACACCCCGGTCGTGATCGGCGCGACCACGGGGGCTTTGAACCCCTGGGAGTCGTCGGAGATGTCCAGCGGCAGCGTCAGGGCCTGCGATTCGTCGGCGTGCCAGCGCGGGTCCGTCGCCGCGAACTCCAGCGTCAACGGGATCCACCCGTAGACGGCCTGCGACATGGAGATGGCCTCCACGCGCCGCCACCTGCCGTACACGCGCTTGACTGGCCGGCCGGGCATCTTGGCGCGCAGCACCGCGAGGGCGCCCGCCGTCTTGCGGACCTTGTCGTCTCCGGTGACCTCCTCCAGCTGGGCGAGCAGGTCGAGCGCCTTGGCCGGATCGGCGGGGCTGCGGATACCCGCCTCGATGGACAGCGTCCGCGTCCCGAACAGGTCCACACCCGGGAAGCCGCCGTCGTCGGTCGGGTTGTCGACGTCGGCGGTGCGCTGGCCGGGGGCGCCTATCCCGTTGAGGTCGCCGACCGGCACCAGCGTGCCCGTCCCGATCACCACGCCGCCGACGTCGAACTGCCAGTCGCCAAGAGCGGTCGTCACAGCTTGCCTCCTCGCTGCGCGGCACGCAGGCGCCGCATCACCTCCGCACCGATGTGCTGCGCCGTCGAGCGGCCGTCCCCGCTGCCGCTGACGGTCACCGGCATGTGGCCGATCAGCGGCCGTTCCGTCTCCTTCACCACCACGACCTGCACCGCGCCGGCCGGGTGGGCGTCCATCCGCGCGGGGCCGGTCACCCCGTGCTTGGTGAGCGTGTAGCCGAAGCGGTGGGCGACGTCCTCGAGCACCTGTGTGGCAGCCGGCCGCCTCGCCGCCCCGAGCGGGATGTACGCCTCGCCCCCGGTGCTGGGCTCGGCAAACCTGACTAGGCCGTTGCTCGTTGCGTACAGGCCGGGCGTCAGCACGCCACCGAACTCGTACGACAGGCCCTTGTTCGCCTTCGCCAGGTCGGCGAGGAACCGGGCGGCACGCTTGCCCAGGGCCTTCTGCAGCCGGGACTTGCCCGCGTTGGCGACCTCGATGATGCGGTCCTCGCCGAGCTCGGTGGCCTCGGCGACCTGGTGGATGCCCGTCTTCGACGTCTTGATCGCGCCGATGATCGTCAGCAGGTCCGCCAGGTCCTCATCGGACAGCGTCGCCGAGGCCTTCTTGGAGGCCTTGTTGGCCTTCGCGGCCTTCTTCTTGTTCTTCACGGCTTCCGCCGCGAGGTCCTGGGCGGCCTGGTCGCCCTGTGCGGCCAGCCTGGACGCCAGATCCCCGTAACCCTGCGCGGCGAGCGTCGTCAGGTTCTTCTGGAACTCGGCGGTCTGCTTCGTGGCCAGGCCGAGCTGGCTGGTGTAGTCGCTCAGGGTGGCCTTCGCTGTGGCGGCGAGCTTCTTCAGATCCGCCGACATGCTCTTGACGTACTTCGAGCTGCCGGTGGCCATCTTGCGTGTCAGGGCGACACCCTCGGCGCCCATCGCCTCCAACGCGTCGGCGACGTCCTGGCCGGCGCGGCGGGCCACCGTCCTCAGGTCCGCACGCCACCGCTGCGCGCGCTCCACCGACTTGTGCAAGTTCTTGGCGAACTTGTCGAGGTCGATGACGTCGCCCTTCTTCTTCATCGAGTCCGACGCGATCGACGACAGCGTGTACAGCTCCGGGCCGGCCGTCGGCGAATACGTCCAGTTCGAGAGGCCGCCCTGCGCGTGGTACCTGATGGACCCCCCGAACCGGTGCGCCACCTCCTCCAAGATCTGCCTGGACCGGTGCCGCTTCGACGGGGCCAGCGGGATGTACGCCTCCCCCGGGTAGGTCTCCGGCTCGGCCCACACCCGCCACGACCCGGCAGGCGCGATCTGCGCGACATGCTGCTCACGGCGCACACCGCCGTCGGCATAGAAGCTGAGCAGGCCGCCGTCCGCCTGCGGCACCGGCTTGTTCGCCCACGGCACCTTCGAGCCGGGCGCCACACGCGGGATGACCGTCACCGTCACCGGCGCCGGCGGGGTCACGGAGACGGTGATCTGCTTCGTGTTGGGGATCTCCCGCACGCTCGCGCCGATCGCATCGAGCTGCGTCTCCACGGCCGCCATGTCGCCCGACAGCAGCGCGGCGGTGAGGGCCTGCGCGGCTGCGGTGCCCTTCTGGGCGGACACCTGCTGGATCAGCTCCAGCATCGCCGACCACTCACCCTTGGCGTTGCTGCCCGCTGTTTTGAACGCGGCCACGACACCGGCCAGGTCGCTATCGGTGAGCGGCGGGTTCGCCCCCCAGATCGCATGCAGCTGGTCCATAGCTGTCGTCACATCACCCGACAGCAGGGCCCCCTGCAGGGCGGTCGCCGCAGCCGCGCCCTTCTCCTCAGCGACCTGCGCCAGCAGACCCATGCCGCGCGACAGCTGCGTCTTGGCGGCCGAGCTGCCCGCCTTCACCGCCTTCGTCATGTCATGGACGGCCATCTTCTGCATGACCCTGGCGAACTTGCCCGCGTCGTTGGTCTCGGCGGCCTCCGCGAACTCGGCGGCGATCTTCTTGCCGTAGCGGGCGGCGATCGCCGGAAGCTGCGCCAGGCCCGCACGGAACGCGTTCTGCGAGCGGGACGACGACTCGGTGACGATCGCCGCCAGCTCGTCGGCGACCTTCGTCTTGCCCTTGCCGAGCTGTGCGACCAGCTCATACAGGATCGGCGCCGAGGACACACCGAGCTTGGCGAAGTGGTCGGTGAGGTCCCCGTATCCGGCCATGGCCAGCTTGGTCAGGTTGCCCTGGAAGCCGCGCTGCGCCCGCACCTGGCCGCGCAGCTCCTTGAGATAGTCCTTCAGGCTCGCTGTGGCCTTCTTGTTGGCTTTGGCGACCTTGTCCTGCGCGGTCTGCCACGCCTTGGCCGGGTCGACGATGGCGCCAAGGGCCTGCGCCATCGCCTTCATGTCGTCGGTGTACTTCGGCAGGCCGTCATCACCGGGCGGCACCAGCAGGTCCAGCGTCCACGCCTTGCCCGCCTGGTACTTGGCCTGCAGCACCTTCGCGTTGATGATCTCCATCTGGGCGGCGAGGGCAGCCTCGTCCTTCAACGCCTTCGACCAGCGGCCGTGCGCGTCCCCCAGCGCCTTCGCCGCGTCGTCCCACTTCCCCGCGAACTCCTGGTTGCCGGGCGCCTTGCCCGACAGGACCTTCTGCTTGTACTCGATGCTCTGCGACTGCAGCTGGAGCAGCAGGCCCTGCATCTTCGACCCGCCGTTGGCGACCGCATCCACCGCATCGGTGATGTCCACACCGGCAGCGCGCATCTTCGCGGCGAAGTCACCGGAGGTCAGCTGCTCGGTCAGCTTGCGGATACCGGCCCCGCTGTCGCCCTGCTCCCGCTCAGAGCGCAGCGCCGACACCAGTTCGTCGGTGGCCTGCTTCGCCTTCACCTTCGACGCCGAGTACGCCGCGTAGGCGAGGACACCCACCGTCAGCAGCGCGGTCAGCCCCGACACGGCCAGGCCTGCGCCCTTGAGCGCGACCGGCAGCATCGATCCGCCCGCACGGGCCGCGGTCTGCGCCGCCCGGAACTCCTGCCACTGCCTCGTGAGCCTGGTCACCCCGGCCAGGGCGAACATGCTCGTCGCCGTCAGCGCCAGCAGCCCGGCGCCGATCTCCTTCAACGGGCCCGGCGCGTCCGCGAGGGCGCCCGCGAACGTCGACAGGGCGTTGCCGAGGGTCTGCATCACCGGCAGCAGCGCCCGGCCGAGGTCGATACCCAGGGCCTTGGAGCGGTTGACGAACATCTGCCACTGGCCGGCGGTGGTGTTCATCTGCAGGTCGAACGCCTTCTGCGTGGCGCCCGCCCGCTCCACCTGAATGGCGATGCCCTGGTAGGTGTCGGCGTAGTTCTTGCCGTCGTTGGCGGCCAGCGCCAGCAGAGCGCGCGTGGCCCGGATGTCGTGCATCAGGCCGGTGATGGCCTCGGCGGAGCCACCCGTCACCTTGTTGATCTTGTTGACGACGACGTACAGGCCGTCCTGCTGCACAGCCGTCGCCGTCGACTCATAGCCGAGCTTGTGGATCAGGTTGGTCAGCTCGGTGGTGGGCTGCATCAGCCGGGTCATCAGCATGTTCAGGCCGGTCGCGGACTCCGCCGCCGGAACAGCCGCCAGCGTGATCCCCGCGTACGCGGCACTCAGCTCGTCGAAGCTGATGCCGGCCGCGGCAGCCATCGGCACGATGTCGCCCAGATGCAGGGCCAGCTGCTCGAAGCTGATGACACCCTTGTTGACCGTCTGGAACATGATGTCCATGACGTCGGAGGCCTTCGATGCGGGCATGCCGTACGCCTTCAGCACACCCAGCAGGGCCGTCGCGGAGATCTCCGTCGTCGTCATGCCGGCGCTGGCGCCCCGCGCAGCGGCGCCGAGGATCGTCATCGCTTCCGCGCCGTCGAAACCGGTCGACACGACCTGGTACAGGCCCTCGGCGAGCTGGCTGGAGGACTGCGTCAGGCCCTTCGACATGTCGACGACCTGATCGGTGAAGCGGCCGACGTTCTCCGGGAGGATCTGCTCGGAGATCGTCATGACGTCCGCCATGTGCCGCTCCAGCTTCACCGCCCCCAGGACACCGGCCGCGAGGACCGCCGACAGCACCACACCGGTGCGCAGGTAGCCGTCGATGCGGGCCTGCGACGCCGCCGTGGCCTCCGCGGTGGCAGCGGCCTGCGCCTGCCGCAGCGCGGCAGCGTTCGCCGCAGCACGCTGCGCCGCGGCGGCCTCGGCCTGATTCCGTGCGGCCAACGTCTGCGCGGCCCGCGCATCGGCCGCCTGCCGGGTCTGCGAGGCCCGCGCCGCCAGCCCCGAGGCCCGCGCGGCAGCGGACTGCGCGGCAGCCGCCCGCTCCTCCTGCAGTGCCTGCGCCTGCGCCGCGCGCGTCGCCGCGGCGGCGGCAGCGTTCGCGGTGGCCTGCGCGGCAGCCGCACCCCTGCCCGTCGCGGCCTGGGCGCGAGTGGCCATGTTCTGCGCGAGGGCCTGCGCGCGCAGGGTGCGTTCGCCGGCGGCGACCGCCGCCGCCCGCTCCGCCTCCGCCCGGGCCGCCAGCCTCGCCGACAGTGCCTGCGCCCTGCCTGAACGCTCGGCCGCCGCGGCGGCAGCCCTCTGCGCGGCCACGGTACGGTTCACGGCCGCGGTGACACGCGTCTGGCCGATGACCGCGTCAGCCGACGCCGACGCCTGCAGCCGGGCGAGCCGCTGCGTCGCGGTACCCGTCTCCGCCAGCGTCCGGTTGACCTGCTGCAACTGCCCGTCGAACTGCCGCAACTGGCCAGCGGACTGCCGCAGACCGCCGGTCAGTCCGGCAGTCTGGGCCTGCAGATTGACGTACAGGTTGTAGGCGCTGCTCACCTACTGCTCCCGTCTGGGCTTGAGCCCGATCTTGACCCCGCGCCCATCCGGACCGTCCGGCACCTGCTCCCGCTCCATCGCCAGCAGCTCGCACCCCAGACAGGTGCTCGCCTCGGCGACATAGGCGAACCGGTCCCCGCCCAGGTCCGGCCGCCACTCATCCGCCCTCGTGCCACACCCGGAGCACACCGCCCGCGTGTACGCCAGCCACGCCAGGGCCTTGGCCCTGTCCAGTGCCGTCCACCGCCCGTCACCAGCCCTCGTGAACTGGCTGTGCGGTATTCCATAGATGTGGCACAGCTCCATCTCCGCCCGGAAGGAAGGGTCGGAGATCAGCCTTTTCCCAGGTCCGCGCGCAGCGTCTGGTTGACGACCAGGGCCGCCGTGAACAGGGCCTTGGCCTCCGCATCCGGCCAGGAGTCAAGCAGCTCCTGCGCGTCAGCGACGCTCATGCCCTCAAGCTCCGCCCCCTCCTCGCCGCGCTCGACATGGCAGGCGGAGATCAGAGCGGCCGGGAACGTCTCGACGTTGTACTCCATGCCCTGGTCGGCCTGCGCCTCCGTCGGCGCGTGCTCGCGCAGCAGCTGCTCCCACACCGGCCGGGGGAGCGCCCGGAACGTCAACCGCAACGTCGCCTCATCCAGGCCCTCCTGAGCGCCGGTCAGGGCCCCATCGGCAGCGACGACCTGCGGACTGGACGCCACCCAGGCGTCACGCTGATCCTCGCGGATCCCCTGCTCGGCGCACTCCGCCAACGCCTCGGCCCGGGCCTTCGCCAGCCCCAGCGCCGCCTCGCCGACAGCCCTCTTGGCGTCCTCGTTGTCGCAGATCGACAGGGTGTGCTCGGGCAGCTTCCTCGCCCGCAGCTTGGCCATCTTCGCGGCCCAGTGCGCGTCCTTGGCGACAGCGGCGGCCGGCGGTTCAATGGTGGTGGTCATGCGGCATCCCCCTCGGATCAGTCGGCCGCGGCCGGAATGGCGGCGTCGAGCGTCGGCTGGTCGCTGATGGCGTACGTCACCGTGAACTTCGCCGGATCCGAGCCCGTCGAGTACGCGGGGGCACGGCCCGCGACACGCACCGGGAAGACGTCCATCGACTTGCTCTGCGGGACGTCGCCCTTGCGCAGGATGACCACGAAGCCTTCGACGCCCTTGGACAGCAGGCTCTCGATGGTCTCGGACGCCTTGTCCTCGTAGAAGGTGAGCGTGGAGGCGTCCGCCTTGTCCTCACCCGGGATCGACGTCGTCAGCGTCGAACCGAGATCGGGAGTGTCGACGGGCGAGTTGGCCAGCGACCAGCCGGCGATGTCGGCGATCGCACCGGACAGGTCGGTGGCGTTGGCCGCCGCGAGCTCGGAACGGGTCGGCACGTTGTCGGCGGCGGCGATCGTCTTCAGGAAGAAGAACTTCGTGACGCCGCGGCGCATGAACCGCTGCTGGGTGGTACCCAAGGGGGATCTCACTCTCCGGGGACCCGGCCCCAGAGACACGGAGGCCCGTCCCCAACAGGTGGGGTCAGCCCGTGCCGTGTGGCCGGACGTCCGCGAAATGGGCCTCCGCGGTGAGGTTGCGTTCCGTTCAGGTGTTCGGCATCGACACCGTCAGTACGAAACGCTGCACGTAAGTGTAGGTGGAGCTGACGACACTGGTCCCGTCCTCACGGTCCAGCTCCCGACCGATCACCGTCCCGCCCACGACGCTGATCGCGTTGAGGTACAGCCCGCTGCCCGGCACTCGCTGCAGGAACGCCTGCCGCACCTTGTCGGCGTGCAGTGACGCCTGCTCGGCGGTGGTGCCCACCGACGACACCTGCAGCAGCACGCGGGCGTCCGCGTCGGCGTCCCCGAGCGAGGGGCCGATCCCGGACGTCTGCCCCAGCTCGTACAGCACGCTGTACGGGATCGTGTTGCCCGTCGGCAGCGACGTCGTCGTGGGCGCAGTGCCGTACCCGCACGAGCGGCCAGTCGCCGTCTGCAGCATCGTCTGTACTGCGAGCGCCACTTGGCGCCCCGACACACTCATCTACTCATCCTCCCTAGTGCCCGCCACCCTGGACGTGGTGACAAGCGCATCAATGTCGGTGACCGCATAGGCGTGCAGGCCCAGCTCGGACCACACCGGCATGTCGCCGGGGCACGACCCGCGCAGCAGCCCCAGCTCGCCGTTGTCGTCGACGAGTTCCGCCACGAACACCAGCCGCGACACCATGCCGAAGCCGTGGGCGCGCATCACATCGGAGACCGCCTGGTGCAGGTCCTCCGACATGCTCACGGCAGCCTCCCGTCGACAACCCGGCCGAAAGCCTCAACGAACAGCGGTCGTACGGTCTCCACGGCCGGGCCGACGTGCGCCCTGGGCGGCTGGTGGAAGACACGACCCAAACTGTCCGGGCCGACGTACCCGTACTCCAGACGGCGCCCCTGCGGCTTGCTGGTGCCGACAACGCCGGTCACCACGTCGCCCTCCACATGCACCTCGTGCGTCCACGAGCGCCGGTAGTCACCCGTGATCACGTTAGGGCCCGGCCGGCCGCTCGCGTTCGCTTTGACCCGGGTCTCCAGCAGCATCGCGTAGTGCCGCACCACCGACACCGTCTGCGGCAGCACCCGTTCGGCACGCGCCTGCAGGGCGGCAGCGACCTGCGCGGCGTTGCTGTACGCGCGACCCTCAGCCACTAGCCGCCCACCCCCTGCGGCTGCCACCCGCCGGACGCCCACTCCTGCAGGAGCCGCAGCATCGCCCGCGTCAGCTCGTGCGGGCCGCCGTCCATCAGGTCGTGCCGGGACAGCACATGCTTCTCCAGCTCGCCCGCATCGATGGCGGAGAGGAACGCCGCGGCGGCCGGGCCCGGGTCCGGGGGCACGCCGACGACGACGCGGGCCAGGCCCTCGAAGTCGTCCTTGGCACGCGCGTTCAGGAACAGCAACAGTTCCGCCGGCTTCCCGGCCTGCTGGCTGAGCGAGTAGCCGGACACCACGTTGGAGATGTCGCGGCCGTCGAGAGCCACCGAGCCGGTGGCGTGGTCGGCGGTGATCTGCACCTGGTGTAGCTGATCATCCATGCCGATCAGCCTACGGACGGGCGCGGACAGCCCCTCAGATCGCGGCAGCGGCCCAGGTGATCCGCTCCGTGAGCCTGGTCGTGCGGCAGATCTCCACCGTCGACGCCTCGGTGGCGTCCTCGGCCAGCCAAGTGCGGCCTGTCCGGCCGTCCGCACCAACGGTGATGACCTCGACCAGGTCCCCCGGCATGGCGACCGGCGCCCCCACAGGAGTCACCAGCCGGTACCAGGCAGCGCCCTCCGACAGCCAGTCGAAGCCGAGGATTTGAGAGACCACGATCTGCCCATGCGAGGACAGCACCGCGCCCGGCCCCTCATACACGACACTCGTCGGCGTCGCGCCGGGCTCCCCCGTCACCGGATCAAGCTCGGGCTGACCGGCCGTGCGGAAGACCCGCACCGTGTCCGTCATCAGCGCCTCAAGGTCGTTGCGTGCCTGCCCGATATCCACTGCTCAAGCTCCCGTCGACTGCGTGGACTCGTCCATCCACGTGGTGCGGACAACCCCCAACGTGTTCGCGTCAGAGAGGTCCAGAACCCGCCACACCCGGTTGAGCAGCCCCTGATCCAGGGTTGCGGCGATAACCCGCACACTGTCCTCGCGGGACGCCAGCGGAGCGTCCAACGGCGTCAGCAGCCGGTACCGGTCGCGGGTGTCGTCCGCGTACACCTGACCCGCCAGGGACAGCACCATGCCGGGCCCGCCGGCGGAGAACACCGCACCCAGCCCCTCGTACACGACGAAGTCCGGGCCCGGTATGTACACGCCAGATTCCGGGTCCAGTACCTCCGGGCCGGGCCGGAAGATCTGCACGGTATCCACCATGATCCGCGACATGATCGGCGCGAGGGCGGCCAGCGAGATGGGACTGCTCATACGTTCGAGCGTAAGCGTTCACACGGACACCCAGGCGGCCAGAAGGAAGTGATATCTCGTAGGGAAGGTGGAGCGTCTCTCAGCGAAGGCTGGTGGCCGGCAGTTCTTCTACGACACCTACCGCCGAGACCTGCGCGACCTGGGCACTCGCCCCGTCATCGCCCGCCGCGGCGTCGAGCACGGCTCCGGCCTGGGCGTCCACCGCTGGGTCGTCGAAGCGGCGTTCGCCCTCCTGCGCTGGTTCCGCCGCCTACGTATCCGCTGGGAGGTCCGCGACAATATTCACGAAGCGTTCCTCACCCTCGACATGGCCGTCATCTCCTGGCAACGCCTGAAGACCTCATTTTCACAGGACTCCTTAACAATTTCACAGGAATTCTTAACCACAGCTGAGGCCAGAGCCTCCACCCGCCTGTACGTTTACCTCGAACAGGCAAGAATCAAATGCATATCCGTCATGGGTCGCCAGCCGACGTCGCGCTGTGCGCGGCCCGCGGAGCGCGACCGCATAGGGGCACGCACACCATGATCAGCCGCCTTCTCAGCCGACGGAAGGCCTCTCATCGGAGGGGAAACCCACTCACCGGACTCACCGTGCCGCCCGGCGCAGGTCTCCTCATCTGCCGAGTCCTCGACCCCGTGGGCGAGCCCGTGGGCCAAGCTGAGTTCACGGTGAACGACAGCCACGGTCGCAAGGTAGTGCGTGGTGAGGCCGATCCCTACGGCCTGGTCGTGGCGATGGTTCCATGCGGGGAATACCGGCTGGTCGTCTCCGCCGAGGGTTTCGCCCCTTACCGGGGCAGCATTCCGGTCACCAATGACGGGGGGCCGGCCGGCCTCGGAGACATCACGCTCCAGATGGCCCCATCGCTTCCGGTGCCCGACCCCGGCGAATGGGAGATCGAACAGGCCCACACCCGGATCGGGTTCTCCGCACGTCACATCGGCCTCGCCCAGGTCTACGGCCGCTTCAACAACTTCGCTGGCGCGATCCGGATCGGCAACACCATCGAGGACTCGGCGATGCATGTCGTCATCGACGCCGCTTCGATCGATACCAATGTTCAGATGCGCGACGACCATCTGCGGTCCGCGGACTTCCTCGACGTGGAGCACTACCCCACTATGGAGTTCTACAGCGACCACTTCGTGCACCGCGGCGGAAACAACTGGGCGATCACCGGCGGGTTCACGCTGCACGGCGTCACCCGCACGGTGACCCTCGACGCCACCTATGGCGGTATGCGCACCGGCATGGAGGGTGAGACTCGCTTGGCCGTCAGAGCCACCACCGAGTTGCACCGTGAGGACTACACCATCAACTGGAAGACCATGCTGGCCCGTGGCATCGCAGTGGTTGGCTCCAACATCAAGGTTGGACTCGATATCCAGATCGTGCCCAATGGAACGCAGTTGAAGTTCAAGTAACGGCAATGCGGTCCGTGAACGATGTGAGACACCTGCTCGCGTGCGCGGCTTGTTTAGGCCTTGTCCGCAGATCAGCGACGGATCGCCAGAACGACAGGCGTTGCCGCCTTCTCGACGCCTGGTCTGCCGGGCATGCCGGTCACCAGCGTGGTCGCACTCGCCGCGGGCACCGGCTACCGGGTCTACAGTAATCGCCGCGCATCGGGCTTTGGCCCGGTAGAGCGACTCTGAGAAGGCTGTGGCTCTTCTGAAGTGAAGGTCGTGGATCACAGAACTGTCGGCTGGAACTCCTGGACCTCACGGGTGCGCGGCGACCAGTTGTGATGGGGCGTCGTCGCCGACCAGGGTGATGAGTTGCCTGAAGAGAGTGTCGAGTTCGCGGCCGACGTCGGCGATCCGTGGACCCGCCACTTCTCGGTCAGTCCGCCCCCTTGCGGATACCGCATGCAATCGGCATCCCGCAGGATTCATAGGCCCCCCGCCGACACCACGCCTTAAAGGTCAGTAATTTCCTATTTTACGCCCAACGACACATAGTCATAGCGGCCATAATAGGAGTCGGCGGTGTATGTGTTGGTCAATCGGGGGCCGCGCCACATCATGATCTTCTCATAAGTGATGGGCATGTATGCTGCATTCTCGGAGACTTTGCGGTTGATCTGTTGGTAGATTCTTCCCGCCTTGACCGGATCCCGTTCGGCAATTGCATCGTCGAACAGGGCGTTGATCTCCGGATCGTTGAGCTCGCTGTAGTTGATGTTACCCGCCTCCAGGATGAATCGCCCGTCAACCAGAGATCGCAAGAAACCCTGACCGGTTGGAAAATCTGCAGCGAAACCCTCAAGGATGATGCCGTACCCTCTATCTTTCACCCCCTTGGGTGACTTAAATAGTCCAAAGGTCGCTGCGCCGTCGATCCGGTCGATCGTGGTGGTGATATTAACTTTCTTCAGTTCCTTCTGCAGGGCCGCAGCGGTGTCCAGCTCGGCTGGTATGTTTTTACGCACGGCAATGGTCGTGGAGAAACCGTTCGGCTTGCCGCATGCCTGGAGTTCCCTCCTGGCTCTTTCAAGGTTCTGCTTGCCGTTGTTGTCGAGCACGCCGTAAAGATCGTAGGTCCGGTCGGATCCTGCAATGGATGGAGGGAGCATATTCGGAGCGATATCGCCACCGACGATTGGCCCACCTCGGGCCATTTGGAGCGCCTTATGGTCGGCGGCGAAGATGATGGCCTTGCGACAGTGAATATTATCCAGCGGCTTGACTGATTTCGGAAAGGCTGCGTATCTGATGTAGCCGGTCCTCGGATTGTCCAGATGCTCCTTGAGGTCAGCGTTCCCCAGCGCCTTGGAGATGGCGGCCTGACTGAGTCCTGTCCCGTTCAAGTCGAGATCAAATTCACCGCTGAGGAGACGGTTGTCCATATCGTTCGCATCGGTGACGAAAGTGACCTCAATGCGGTCGGGTAGCGCCGGACGGATCGGATCGGATTCCTTGTTCCACTGTTCGTTGCGGACCAGGACCAGCTTGCGGTGCGGGTCATATGCGGCGAACTTGTATGGACCCGATGAAAAAGGTTTCAGTTCGTATAGGCGGCCAGTGTCACGCTCGCGTTTGAACGGGGACGCCGTCGGCAGAGCAAGCATCTGCTCGAAGTCGCCGTTTGGCTCGGGCAGATGGAAGACGATCGTCTTCTCGTCAGGGGTCTCGATGGCCTGCAGGCCCAGCTTCTGTGGATCCTTGTCGTTATATGGCCCCTTGTAGGTTTTGTTCGGGTCGAGGGCCTTCTGGAGGTGGGCGGGGCCGCCGGAGATGACATCGTCTGCCCAGCCCCGCTCAATGCCGTACTTGATGTCCTGGGAAGTGATTCGCGAACCGTCTTCCCAGGTGATGCCGTCACGTAGTGCGTAGGTGTACGTCGTGCCACTGTCCGAGACCTTGGCCAGGCCGGCGGCAAGGTCAGGCACCAGGGCGGTGCTCTTGCGCCCTGGCTGCGGGGCGAAGGTGACCAAATTGCGGGTGTAGTAGCGGGCGAAGTCCCACACGAACCCGTAGTAGGTGCGCTGAGGGTCCCAGGAGTCGGCCTCCTGGGCGGAGACAAACCGCAGCGTACCGCCCTTGGTCTCCGATGCGTTGGCGATGCCTTTGGTGGCGGCGTTGTACCCGGCGCCGGAGTCGGCTGTCCGCTGGGCTGACTCGTGTCGCCAGTTCAGCACGACTGGAATCCCCACGGCCAGCAGACTGATGGCTGCGAGCCCAGACGTGAGAGCGCGTGTGAAACCGTGCTTGCTGCGACGCCTGTACCGCACGCTCGCCGCACCCTGGTCCGTCGGGTCCTGCGCAGTAATGGTGGCGCGGCGAGAGTGCACCACGGTAAGCAACTCATCCGGGGTGGGCCGACGGGTCGGGTTCTTGTCCAGGCACTTTTCGATGATGGGCCGCAGCGGATCAGGTAGGGCGCTCAGGTCGGGGTCGTGATGGACGATCTGGTAGGCGGTCACATATGGATGATCCGCGTCGAAGGGTCCGCGGCCGGTGGCCGCGTAGACCAAGAGCGAGCCGAGCGCAAAGACATCGGCGGCCGGACTGATTGCCGGCGGTACCTGCCACTGCTCAGGGGCCATGAACGGCGGAGTTCCGATTACTTGGCCGGTTTTGGTGTGCACTTCGCTGGCGCTGCAGTCGATGGCTTTGGCGATACCGAAATCGATGACCCGTGGCCCGTCATCGGTAATGAGTACATTGCTAGGTTTCAGGTCCCGGTGGATCACCTGGGCACGGTGGATGTCGCGCAGAGCCTCGGCTAATCCGGCAAAGAGTTGCCACAGTTCGTCCACAGGCATGGGGCCATTTTCCTGGATATGCCTCGAGAGGGTCGGGGCAGGCACATAAACCGTGGCCATCCAGGGTTGCTGGGCGTCCGGGTCGGCGTCTACCACTGGGGCGGTAAAGGCCCCACTGACTCGCCGGGCGGCCGCCACCTCTTGACGAAACCGAGCCCGGAACAGGGGATCCTCCACCAGTTGTGAGTGCACCACCTTGACGGCCACACGGCGACCCGAGGGGGAGTGGGCCAGGTAGACCTCACCCATGCCACCCGCACCGAGTCGGGAAGTCAGTCGATAGATGCCGATTGACCGATTTTCAATTCCTTCGGCGTCATTGCCTAGAATTGACATATCCTCCCCCTGCCCCACGCTTGCCGTCGGACAGAGTACGGTGCCCGCGTACCCCCAGGAGCCCGATCACCCAGGCGTGGACAGTACCGTTACAGAAAAGCGGGATCGTGCTGCACGTAGCCTGTCGCTGAACCCGAATCCACCGGTTTGATTCCGGTGATCGTTTGGGGGTTGCCTGTGGCGGTGGTCGACATGATCCGGCCGTTCGGGCAGGGAGTATCCGCTGGCCTGCCCAGCTCTTTCACTGTTCGGCGGTCTCGGGCCCTTGCGCGGGGTGGTCAGGGCTTTTCAGGCGGTGGGAGGTGGTCCGTGCATCAGGTCGAAGAACTGCGTGAAGTCGTTGGTCCAGGGCCAGTGTTGGGCTCTGCCTGAGGCCGGCCAGCTCCTCACCTGCGCCGATGGTCCGCAGGCGTCCGCGCTCGTCCGCTGTCGTACGTCGGCGTTGTCACACAGTATCGGGCTGCCGTACCGATGAATAGAGGTACTGGCCCCTCCCCAGGGGGTGCTTCACATGTGGCTCGCAGGGAGGCAGGGGACTCGATGCGCCGGGGTGGCCCCACCGGGGTCCGGCTGCCGGCCAACGTCTACTGGTCTAGTGGCCACCGTGGTCGGGGTCTGGCGGGGGTTGCGCAGGCTGTGGTCGGGTCCATGGTCGGGCGGTGCGCAGCCACGGAGTGGTGTGTGGGTATGGGTACGGCCACCGTGATCATGAACGTTTGTGAAGACGTGTCAGAACCAGATGGCCGTGGAGGCCACGATAGCCCTGCTTCGCGCGGTGTGAGGCACGTGCGGCGGCGGCAAAGATGATCACGGCGCTGTTGGCGGAGGTGGACACGCGCAACTGCTGGACCCTGGCCGAGGCGCTGGGTCATCCGGGTCCGCACCCGGCTGCAGCCCCTGCTCACCCGTGCGCGCCCCGTGCCAGCGTCTCTCCCTGCTGGGCGAGCGTTGCGGTGCTCGTCCTGGACGCGGGAGAGCCTCCACGGTTGCCGGTCGCGGATGCTCAGTGGTGGTGGGTGCGGACATGGGAGCCGTAGCCTCCCCCGCGTCAGGAAGCATGGCTAGCGCTAGCTGTGATTCAGGGGCTATCGGTCGCGTTGGCCCGGCCCAGTAGTGACGGAAGCTCTTCGAACCAGCTCAGGATGGCCTGCTCGTACTTCAGGCCGAATGCCAATGTGGCTGTCAGGTGGGGTTCCGTCTCGCCGGCGGCATGCAGTTCCTCCCAGCGCATCTTGTACTGCGCCATCCGGTTCATGTGAACCTCGCGGTGGGTGCGCAGGGAGTCGGCGAGCTGATCTGCGGGGAGGTGAGCGGAGAACAACACCGTCAGCAGCAGGGGAAACCGGATCGTCTCGGGGCCCGGCTCACTTGAAACCCACTCGCGGAATGCGGCGCGGCCCTCCTCGCTGATCGCGTACGGCCGCCGGTCGCGGCGCCCTGGCTCGCCGGCCTCCACCAGCTTGGCTTTGGCCATGCTCGCGAGTTCCCGGTATACCTGACTCGGCGTCAGAGACCAGAAACCGCCGATCTGTTGTTGTGCGATCGCCACCAGGTCCCAGCCACTCATCGGTCCCTGATGGAGGAAGCCGAGCAGCGACGCTGCGGTGGCATTGATGCGGCGGTCCGTCATCGTCCCTTCTCGTAACGCGATACTTCTGACACGGACACTCCATCGTGTCAGGTTGGTGAAATCATAGCTACCGGCCTTCGTTTCGCGGCTTTCACGGCCTGGATGCCCCCTGCGACCCCGATGACGCCGAGAACCGCGACCAGCCAGACCGGAGCGGTCACATCGATGGCGCCAACGATTACGAAGCCGTCGAACAGCGCGATGACGGTGAACCCGACATGGTCCCGGTACGCGGACGGCCAGTCGACGGTCCGCCGCCGTACAGCCTGCCGTGCCTGATGCGCACGCCGGGCCGTGTAGAGCGCAAGGATGACGAGAGCCCCGAAAGCTGGCCGCTGGACGGCCCCAAGACGCTGCCAGTCGTAGCCGACCGCAGCGATCACGAAGGCGACCATCGCCACGATCGACCAGTAATAGGAGCGGAACCAACCAGAGGTGTGATCTCGCGGATTCAAGAGCACGACGACCCCGGTACACAAGCCCACCGCCCCGGACACCGCGTGCAGGATGATCAAGAAGTTGTGCATGGCAACTCCTGTGTGGTCGTGGTTCAGGGGGTGCCGGTCGTGTCGGCGCCCGACCGAATAGGGAAGAGCTCCTCGAACCAGGTCCCGGTGGCCTGCTCACGGCTTAGGCCGAACGCCGGCCGTCAGGTGGGGATCCGGCTTGTCGACAACGTGCAGTTCATCACGGCGCAGGGCGGACCGACACTCCATTGTGTCAGGTCGGTGAAGGGGTCGCTACCGTGTCGGCACTGCTTCGCCGTTCACGACTCTTTCAGGCAACTTCCCGGAGTCTGATTCGAGCGTCAGCCGTTACTGAGCGTGCGCGCATCACGGAAAGCGAGCCAGAACCGGAACTCATGAAGAGAACCATCAGACCTCGCCGGATGCCGATGACTGCGGCAAAGGGCGTCCTGTCAGCAACCGTTGAGCGTGTGCCATCCAAGACTGAGAGCACACTGCGGACCGTCCGTGGTTCCAGCTACGCTCGCGCGCATAGCGTGCACGATGAGGGGACCAGCATGATGGAGTTCATCACCACCCCAGACCTACTCCACGCCGCAACGAGTTCCGCGCCCGTCGGCTCAAGCAGCTTCTTGCCGACCGGGAAACCTATGAACGGCAGCGTAGACAGGTAGCGCAGGCCAGCTACGAGCGGTGCATCGCGCATGAGGCAGAGGCCGACCGTTGTCGTTTCGAAGACCCAGGAGAGTCTCAACGGATCCGAGGTCTAGCCCGTGTGGACTTCGCAACCGTTCTCGACCCGCTCCCACGTGAACGTGAGCTCTCGAAGCACGCGAGGCTGCCCTACGGGCTCACTGGGACGAACCGATTGTCTGGACCAGGACCACTCCCGGCGCCCGTCTCAAGATCTACCACTACACCACAGCATGCGGCCGTGTCTCCGGAGCTGGCCGGCAGCCGGACTCGTTCCCCGCCCAGTTCGAGTCCGAAGCAGCGGCCCGCCGATTGACCCCTTGCCGCGTCGACCTATGCCGCTGGGCGCGTGAAGAGTTCGACCGCTTGCACATACACGCGAGAGCCTGACTACAGGCGGCCCGTGCTTCGCTGCGGCGAGCGAGGAGGCCCCGCCTCCCGGGACGGGGGTACCGGGGGCGGGGCAGCAGGAGGGGCGGTCAGGCCTCAAGGTAGGCCACGATGACGACCGACCCGAGGACGGTGACGTGGTAGATGATGCGGGCGGAGCCTTCGATGTACTCCCTCAGCGGCACGTGACCCGCACGTGACGCCCTCTCTTGCCCGATCCACGGGTCCAGAGAGATGGCCACCAGCGCGCGATCCAGGCGCACCAGCTCAGCCACGCTCAGCTTACGCAGAACAGGCTCGCATTCGGGAGTGAAGGCGATCTGCGCCCGCCGCGGCGAGTGCTTAGGCGACACGGGCATCCCCGCCATCACCGGTGACGTCGATGCCCTGCGCGGCGTACAGCTCCACGCGCAGCGTCTCCCAGTCCCGGCTCAGGTCCACGCCGTTGTCGACCATCCCGCGAAGGGAGTCGGCCAGCATCGGCTTGCCTGCCTCGTCGGCCTCCGTGGCCTGCTCCAGGATCGCGGGCTTCTCGTCCTCGTCGAACTGCAGCCGCATGGGTGTCCCCTTCCGCGCTCTCGCCGTGCTACCCGTACGGTACGCCGCCTGGCCGGGGTGTGTCCGCTCCTCCCCGCTCATACCGGCAGCCGCCACGACGGGCCTCCTTCGTCCCCGATCCACACCGTCTGCGCCTCCGGTGTGATCGTCACGCCGAAGCCGGACTGGTGGGGGGCGCCGGCCGCCTCCCATTCCGACAGGGCGTCCGTCACCCGATCCCACAGCGGGAGCGGGCCGCGCTGCGTGACCTGCGTGCGCCCGTCCTCGTCCGCACCAAAGTAGGCCAGGGAGCCCGTAGCGACGTCGGACAGCACCTGAAACTCCCCACCGCCGAGCCGCTCGGCGGAGGGCGCGGCAAGCTGCGCCACCCACCGGCCCGTCCAGTCATCAAGGCGCACGGGCGGCACCTCCGTGGTCGTGGTCCGGCCGGGCAGCAGCACCAGCGGCGGCCGCGGGGGCCTGCCGTGCGGGCGGGCAATCATGAACTGGGTGGTGCCGGGCAGGAACCGCCCCGAGGCGTGCCCGCGCCCGGTGACCGTCAGCTTCACCAGGCCGTACGCGCCCATCCACCCGCCGAGGGTGACCAGCACGGTCCCGCCGTCACCAACCTGGTCCAGCCAGCCGTACGGGATGTGCCGCACCGCGCACGTGGCGATCAGCGCGTCGTAGTCGCCGTCGATGACCGTCGCATCCAGGCCGTCACCGACGAGCAGGGTGGGCGCGTAGCCCAGCTGCTTGAGCGAGGCGGCGGCCCGCTCGGCGTTGTCGGCGTCGACCTCGACCGAGGTGACGTTGGCGTCGCCGAGCCGGTGGCAGGCCAGCGCGGTGGAGTAGCCGGTGCCGGTGCCGATCTCCAGCACCCGCTGCCCGCCGGCCACGCCGAGCTGCTGCCACATGCGCAGCACCAGCGACGGCAGCGTGGACGACGATGTGGGGTCGCCGCCCGTGGGCGCGGTCACGTTGACCGCGCGCACGTGCCCGTCGAGCTGGGTGATCAGGGTGGCGTCGTCGTACACGCCCTCCAGCCAGCCCTCGTCGGCCGGTGTGACCGGCTCGTACAGGGTGGGCTGGGTGCCGGGCAGGGCCCGCATGAACCCGTCGCAGACGAACGCCTCACGGGGCACGCCCCGAGCGGCGCGCTCCCACGCCGGGTCGTCGAGATCGCCGGACGCCTTGAGCCGGTCGGCCAAGGCGTCCCGCAGGGCTTGTGATGAAGTCACGAGAGACCTTTCTGCAGTTGGTCGGCCAGGGCCTGCGCGATCGGATCGCGGATCTCCTCGGGGAACCACGCCCACTGGCCGTTGGCGTTGCACTCAATGAACGTCCACTGGCCGTCGCCTGTGACAGCGAAGTCGAACGCCCCGTAGGTCAGGCCGAACTCGCGCAGGTACGCGCGGATGCCGCCCGCCACGTCGGCGGGCACAGGCACGGCCGCGTAGTGGAGCTTGGAGTAGTCCTTGCGCCAGTCCAGGTGGCTGCCGTCGATGTCGATGCGCACCGCGAACAGCTTGTCACCGACGGCGGTGAGCCGGACGTCGAACTCCTTGGGAACCTTCGCCTGGAACAGGTGCGGGCACACCGACACGGCGTCGGTGATGTCGCCGGGGTCGACGGCGGACACCCACACCGTCCGTGCCTGGCCTTCCGCGTCCGGGTACGGGCTGGTCCACAGCGGCTTGTAGATCGCACCGTCGCGCTGCGCGGTGCAGAACTCCCTGGCCTGCTGCGGGTCGGTGGTGATCAGAGTGGCCGGCGTGGACAGGCCGACCCGGCTGGCCACCGCGAGCTGCGACGGCTTGTACTCGGCGGTCCGGTTGCGCAAGGGATGGTTCAAGTACAGGCAGCGGGGCAGGGCGGCGAGGACGCCGCCCATGCCCCACCGGAACTGGTGCACAGCCCACTCGCCCGCCGCACCGTCCAGGTTGGCGGGCGGGCTGTAGGCCGTGGGGCGACGCCAGTACACGGAGCGCACGTCGCCCAGTTCGATGCGGCGGGTCACGGTGGTGATGTGACCCTGCATCCCGTCAGGCCCGAGCGTGGCCGCGAGGGCGCCGCCCTCGCGGAGGTCCACGCCCGGGTCGAGCCGCGCCACCGGCACCGCGCGGGCGTTCAGGACGCGGATCACCACATCAGCGGTCTCGTCCAGAAGGTTCGTCACGACCAGCACGGGCCGGTGGCGCTTGCTCACGTCAGCTCACCTCAGTCCTGGTCGTTCGCCGGGACGGAGTCGCTGTCGCTGCTGCCCGGCTGGGAGCCGTCGCCGGACGTGGACGTGGGCGTGCTGGTGCTGGTGCTGGTGCCGTGCTTACCCATCTCCACGGTCCGGCCGTTCTCGTCGACCAGGACGGTGGTCTGCGTCTCCGGGTCGAGGACCGCGGTGAACGCCGGCACCGGCGCCGTCTCGGTGTAGTGGCCCAGACGGCTGGCGCCCCAGGGCTCGTTGGTGGTGCCGGTCTGTGTCAGCTCAGCTGCCACGGTGGTCTCCCATCAAGGGTTGGTGTGCCGGTCAGCCGGGCGGCCGACCGGTGGCCTCGGGGGCTCCCACCCCCTCCGACCTGCTCTTATTTTACTGCGTTCCGGGTCAGGGGTCAAGAATTCTTTCTACAAAACCGCAGGTCAGAGGGGGTGTACCGGTCCGGTGGCGCATCGGGGCGTAGACCACCGGACCGGCGCTATCAACCGGCGTCACTCACGCCGGAACCTCGGCACGCAGCTCAGGCAGATCCACCACCGTCGCCCCCAACAGCGACGCGGCCAACTGGGTACCGAGCATCCACCGCACGGCCGGGTCGGACTTCAGGACGACATCCGCCGGCCTCGGACGCAAGATCGCCCGCTGGGGTACGTACCGCTGCCCGTACACCGCATCGACGACGGGCCGGGCGACACGCACAGCCACAACCTTCCCCTGCAGGTGCGGGCACAGCCGGGCAGCCACACCCGCACAGGGACGGCACACCGGCGGATGCGTGGTCACCTGGCCCTCCGGCCAGCCCCGCTCGCCCCGGCCGTCCTCCAACAGCCACAGCACGCCCTGCCCGTCACGGTCCGCAGGCTGCCCGCACACCTGGCACAGCAGCCGCCGCATGCACCGCCGCTGCCGGGGCCCGTGCACCGTGCCGTACTCGGGGCGGCCAACACCCTGACGGATCCCAATCGGCTTCCACAGGACGCCGTCTACGTCACGGGCGTGCCCGACCAGGCCAAGACCAGCCGGTGCGGCGCACACGCGCGGCAGCGGAACGATCTCGCTGCTCCAGGCGGCGACGTACGGGACGGGGTGGCCCTTGTAGGTGAGGGGAGCAGCAGTCATGTCTCTCTCACGGCAGCGAGGCGGAAAGTGGAAGGCGCTGGCCGTACGACGGGGAGCGCGCACGGCCAGCGCCGGTCTATGCGTCGCCCGGTGTGGGCGGCGGGTCGGGCTGAGTCAACGGCAGGTCCGGCACGGCCACCGCCGCGCTGGCAGACCCGACGTGCTCGAAGACGGTGACGCCGAGGAGAGTGAAGGCGGCGATGTGCCCGGCCGTCCATAACGTCGTCAGCGCGGCACCTACCGGGTCGAGGGGCTTCTTCACACGATCACCTCGGGTAAGCCCGCCGGGGCGTCACGCAGCGGCGTCGACTCCTCTATGCGCGCCTGGAGCACCTGGAACAGATGCCGCGGGTTGGTGAACCGGGAGCTGCCGTCCGGGAGCGTCACCCAGTGCGGGCCGGGAGGCTGGAGCCGGTCGACGCGAGGCACCCCCACGTAGTGGACGTACGGCCGGGTGCCGCCCAGGCACTCCACGCCGGCCGGGCCGAGCGTGAGCGGCCACTGCTCGTCCGTGCCGGGCGGCACGAGGATGTACAGGAACGGCCGGTAGGGGTCGCAGAAGGCCGGGCCGGACAGCTCCAGCTCCTCCATCCGGCCCCGCAGCGCCTCCGTTTCGTTGTCCTGCTCAGGGTCCACACCGAGGGCGCCGTACGGAATCCGTACGGCGTCCCAGATGACACCTGCGGTCAGCAGCGCGACACCCTGGTGTGTCCACTCGCCTTCCGCCGTCTCCCGGGACGGGGCCGCCCGATACAGCCACTCCTGCGCCGTCATGAAGCGATCCCAGTCGCCCTTGCGCAGCACACGCATCGGAACCAGTGGGGCCGGGCATCGTCCACGGGGCTCGGTGCTGCTCCCTCGACCGCGGCTGGTGTTGTGGTTCACAGGTGCAGCTTCCCCTCCATGGGGCCTCAGCGCCCCGGTCGGGAATTCCAAGAGGTCAGCGGGCCTGACTGGCAGTCAGACCCTGTCTGTAGGAAACCGGTTAATGGGAGGGCTGACCATCTCCGATGCGGCCCCCGCATACGGTTATGCGCACCCCGCATGCGAAGCGGGTACATCCTGGACCGCGGTACGTAGCGTGGAGGGGAAGCGGATGGATTGGTCTGCGAACAAGGCTTTACGAGAGGCTGCACGGGATGGCGACTATGGACTCGTCATCAGGCACGCACGTAAGGCCATCGGCCTGACGCAACGCCAGCTCGGGGAAGCCTGCGGCCTGTCCCAGTCCGCGATGTCCCGCCTCGAAGACCGCGGCGTCGGCACCTACAACATGAACCTCCTGGCGAGCGCGGCCAGCCACCTCGGTATCCCTCCGAACCTGGTCGGCCTCGCCGACTACGACCGGAACGGGAACAGCACGGTGGAACGTCGTGAATTCCTCGCCGGCGTCGCCGCCATCGCCGCGACGCCCGCCATGCCGCAGCACCAGGCACCTCCCCCCGACTGGGACAGCGGCCAAGCGGCGGCCCTGCGCGTCGCCACAGCCGCATTCCGACGCCTCGACGCCAACGTCGGATCCCGCGACCTGACGGACGCCGTACAAGCCCACCTGCGGCTCATCCAACGAGTCGCCTCCCAGGCCCCCGACGCCTCCCACAAAGCGCGCATGGCGGCCGTTGGCTCCGAAGCCGCTTCCCTGGTCGGCTGGCTCGCCTGGGACATGGCCGACCACGGCTCAGCACGCACCTGGTACGGCTCAGCCATCAAAGCCGCACGCACAGCCGGTGACCCGCTGCTGGCCGCCTACCAGACCGGCAGCCTCGCCCAGTTCGAGGTAGAGGCCGGTAACACCGCCGAAGGACTACGCCTGACCACCCGGGCCCGCCGCCAGCTCGGCCCCGACCTGCCCGCCATCGCCGCCGCCTGGCTCGCTTCCATCGAGGCCATCGCACACGCCACCACCGGCGACGAACGCGCCACCGAACGTGCCCTGCGCTCCTGCGAGCAGCACACCGCGCGCGTGCCCCGCGAAGACCCGCCGCCCTGGCCGTGGGTGTTCTCCTTCGACGAGCGGAAAGTAGCTTCCTGCCGCGTGGTGTGCGGGGCCCGCCTGGGCCGCTCCTGGTGGAAACTGACCTCCTCCGAGATCGCCACGGCGCTGTCCTCCGGCCACGAGAAGCAGCGGGCGCTGCTCACCCTCGACGTCGCCACCGGCCACCTCAGCACCGGCCGTATCGATTCCGCGTTCGCCCTCGCCACCCGCGCCGTCCACGACGGAGTGCGGCTGCGGTCCGGGCGCGTCGTCGAGCGCGCCCGCACCTTCCGCCGCACCTACACCTCGCCGACACCGCCCGGTATCGTCCGCGACTTCGACACCCTGCTGCACGACACCTACCTGTAAGGGAGAAGCCAGCATGCGCGTGGGCATCACGGGCCATCGGGGCCTGTCACCGAAGGTCGAAGCCCAAGTCCGAGCCGACCTCGCCAAGGTCGTCGAAGCCTTCAACGCCGAGGACCTGGTGGCCATCAGCTGTATCGCCGACGGCCCCGACTCCTGGTTCGCTGACGCCGTCCTCACGCACGGCGGCCGCCTGGAAGCCGTCATCCCCGCAGCCGAGTACCGAGACAGCCTGCCCGACTGGCACCACCCGGTGTACGACGACCTGATGGCACGCGCCGTCGACGTCCACCACACCGGTATGCGCGAATCCTCATCGCAAGCCCACCAGGCGGGCAGCGAGATCGTGGTGGGTCTGGCGGACGAGATGATCGCCGTGTGGGACGGGCAGCCGGCCCGAGGGTACGGCGGGACCGCCGATGTCGTGGCCTACGCACAGCGCGTCGGCGTGCCAGTCCGCATCATCTGGCCTGAAGGCGCCAGCCGCGACTGACCATCCTGCTAGCGAGACGAGTATCTGCCGGTGCCATCCATCGGCGCCCTCTGCCTGCCCCATCTGGTTCACGTGCCAGGTGGGCACTACGCGCTGTTCAAATCACCTCACGGCGATCGCCACGCTCACAGCGACCAGGTAGAGCCCGGCGAAGACTGCGGGAACCGCCAGCTCGACGTTCGTGAGCCGCACATACCTGTCCCACGATCCGCCCTCGCCCAACTCCTTCCACTCCGCTTCGCCATAGAGAAGTGCTGGCAGTCTCCTCTCCAGCTCTCCGATCACCTGATACTTCGCCTTGTTGAGCTGCTTGTACGAGCGAATGAGTAGTTGCCAGATGACGCATTGGACAAACGCCGCTAGAGCGGCAAGAGTGAGTCCCCAAATGGGAACGTCGTTCAGCGAAGCACGGAAAATGGTGCCAGCACCCGCTAGGAATGCGGTATTCACAGTCAGAAAGAACGTGTTCGTCAGACTCCGCCGCGCACTGACCCGATCGGCCATCTCGACGTAAAGCTTGTACTGCTCTAGGACCGCCGCCTGGTACTTCTCACCCCCCGGCGTCGAATAGTCATGCGACGTCACGGCTCCGTTCCAAAGCCGCTGAGGGAGACCCGTCGTTGGGTTGCTCACGCCGCTGGCTCCTCGTCCGGCTGCAAGGGCTCCTCTGGCAGCAGGTCGCGGACATCAACCTTCATTTGCCCAGGGCGTCTGGGGTCCGCTGACACACTGACAATTTGCACTGTCAAGCGTTCGCCTTTGAGTACCCGCTCGGAATGAAACCGTTCATTCAGGCCCTGGGTCATCTTTCGGAAGTGAAGCATCGCCGGTCGCGGCATGTTCGGGTAGTTGTCGAGGTCGACCAGGAGGAAGCCTTTATCCGACCGAACGTCTCGCACGGTGGCGTACAAGCGTTCCTGCTCCTCGGGGTAGACATCCGGGAGGGGAAGTGTCGTGGGTGGTGATTCAGTTCGTCTCACATCGATTCGATGCAGAACTCGGTCCACACGTGTGATTACGACAAGGACTTCATCGTCCCGATCGACCTCTTCACCCGGAAAGACGGTGAATCTGGACTTCCCGCCTCCGGGCAGGTCAATGAATGCGTCGCTGCCCACCACGTTGCTCACCCGTGCCGACACGGTGCTGTGCAACGGGTAGGCTTGCTCCCAGGCATCCCAGGGGTCATCTTCGATCTCTTTCTGAGAGAAGATGTAGACATCATCCCGGAGCAGGAAAGCGCCTCTCAGTTGCCCATTGACTTGAAATTTCTTGCCCTTGGGCATGCCCTGTTGCGGAAGCACTTCCATGTAGCTCACGTCGGACCGGAACAGCTCAGCCGAACGATCTGTATTACCTATATCTCGGACGCGCACCCGATCATCGAACACCGCCTCCACCTGCACCACTGTGGCCACCAGGGGGTTACGCGGCCTGAGGTCCATCTCACGCAGTGGCTGCTTCCGGAGCCTCTCGATCTCTGCCAGTAGGTTCTCACCGAGCTCTCCGAGCCCCTTGACACTGAAGTCGTACACAATGGGCCGCAGCCCCCGGAGATTGGTGGGAATGTCCTCCTCGCTCTGGGCGAGGACGATCATGCGCTTGTGTAGGCACATCGCCCAGCCAGCTTCAAGGGCCACGGACTCCGACTCTGCGGAGAAATCGACCACGACGATCCCAGCTCGATCAATGCCGTCCCATGCAATCGTCGACACCAGTTCCGCGCCTGGCGTTTCGTCAGCACGAAGAGGCCTCAAGCCCGCCTTAACCAGTGGTCGCTTGATCTGGTACTCGTAGAGATCGTTAAAGTTATGCCGCACATGGGGCTCACCGCGGCGAAGCGGCTTCATCCCGTATGGCATAGCGAAGAAGATCATGGTGTCATCGACCGGTTCAGACGAGCGTGTGGGCCGCAGCACAGCTGACATGAACGCTTTTTCCCCCTGTTGATGATGCGCGGCCTCCTAACATAACGCTCCGTCAGCAGAGGTGGAAGGTGTTCACAGGTTCTCAAGCAGTCTTCCGCGCAGCTCTCCACACTATCCATACAGTCATCCCGCCTCCGCGGCATCCGGCCTGGGGCTGAACGCGCGCATGCAGCGCGGGTGGGAGATCGGCCACTGAGCGGCCTCTTCCACCGTCCGCAGCGTGCCCCCGGCCTTGTCGGGGTCCTTGTGGCTGGTCCAGCCGCACCCGGAGCCGTCGAACACCTCCATGAACCGCACCCCCAGCTCACGGCACCGGTTCAGGGTGCCCGCGTTGTAGGCGACGGCGCTTTTGGCGAGCGTCGCTGCCTCCGCCCACACCTGCACCGGCATCCTCGCCCCGTTGCGGTAGATCACGTACGACAGCTGATGCTCAGCAGCCAGACGGTCCGCGAGGGCCTTCGCCGCCTGCAACGCCGTGGTGTGGCCTGCCGCCAGCTGCGGCACCTCCCGCCGCGAGGCCTCCCGCACCGCCCGGTAGAACGATGCCGCCATGCGCTGCTGCTCCTCCGAGCGGCGCAGGAAGTCGACGTAGGAGTCCGACGCCAGCGACTGCAGGGCCTCCCGGTGGATCAGCGACCACGTGAAGTGCCCGCCGGCCACGCGCGCCCCAGCACGCGCCCCCTCCTCGTACAGGTGGGGCAGCTGCCGGGACACGAACGCGAGGGCCTCCGCATCTACACGGCGCCGGAAGTCGACCATGGCGGCCTGGAACTGGGCGAGCCGGTCGGCCACCATCCGGGAACGTTCGTTGTCGCCGATCGCGGTAATCACGGCGGCCTGATGCGCGGCCAGGCGCTGCCAGGCATCCTCCAACACCGTGGCGACGCGCGCCGCCACGGTCTCGGCGTCGCCGGGCGTCAGTGGTGGGAACTCGTAGCCCACTACCGCCGCCAGCCGTGGGCACGCCGCACCGGGGCGACGACCAGGGTGTCCCCGCCGTTCGGCTCATCAGGCGCGGTCGCATCCTTCATGGAGGCGATCTGCCGTTCCAGGCCGGTGAGGTTGTTGGACTGGTCGAGGGTGGCGACACCGCTCACGGTCAGCTGCAGAGGCTCGGCGAGCAGCTTCGCCCGCCGCTCGGAGAGCACTTCCAGGGCGACAGCCTTGGCGGAGCCGAGCCGGGCGTAGCGGGTCTGCAGGTCGCTCTGGTCGGTGGCGGGGCCGAGCTGCCCCATGAGCCAGGCGAGGACAGCGGAGTCCACAGGCAGCACCTTTCGGGAAGAGAGAGCGGCCCGGCACCCCCCGCCGCAAGGGGTGCCGGACCGGGCCTGCTGGGTTACGCGTCGGCCTGCTTGCGGATCCGGGGCCGGGGCTTCGCCTCCGGCTCCTGGGCAGGCGTCGGCTCGGGCTCGGGCGTGGCTGCGGGCGAGGGCGCCGGATCCGTCACCCGCTGAGCAGCGGGCTCCCGGTCGCCGTCGTCGGCGCCCTCCCCGTTCTCGCCGGGTTCCCCCTCGTTGGGCTCCCACGCGTCCGGGTGGGTGATGGTCGCGGCCAGGTCCTCGTCCGGCTCGTCACCGGGCTGCAGGATCAGCCACTCGTTCGTCTGCGGGTGCTGCACGTGCACCGCTGCCGCCAGTCGCCGCCCCATGTCACAGCACCTTCGCAGTGATGTGGCAGTCCGGGGAGAACAGGACCGGCATGGCCACGGCCGCGCCCTTGGTCCAGATCTGCACCGGGTCATCCTTGCCGCCGCGGGTGATGATCAGGCCGGGGGCGTCCTCGCGGGTGATCGCGGGGTTGCCGCCCCGGGACAGCACCAGCGACTCCGCCGTGGTGCCGTACAGGGTCTGGCCCCACTTCGCCCGGTCTGGGGGCAGCATGATCCACCGGTCGTCCGGCAGGCACTTCGTAGCGGTGCCGTCCACACGGACCTGCCCCTTGTAGAGCGTGATCGGAGGCAGGCTGTAGTTGCCGCGCACCACGTCGACCTGCTGCGGCGTCAGCGTCGCCGTCGGCGTCGTCGACGGGTTCACCGACCCGTAATAGGCCGCCCTGTACGCGTTGTTGCCGCCCAGGTAGGAGTACACGCGCCGCGAGGTGAAGACACCCTCGGGCGTGGGCGCTCCGATGGAGTCGAGGTAGTCGATCCAGCGCAGTTCGTCCGCGATCATGTCCGCCGTGGGGTCCGACCACATCTTCGGCGCGGTCGGCATGTTCGCGGCCGGGACACCGTAGTCGACCTCCTGGGTGAGTCCGTTCTCGCCCTGCAGGGAGAACTTGCCGTCCGTGAGGACATCGCCGGCGGCCAGCTCCAGACGGGAGTTGATGGCCTCGACGTGCCGCTCCACATCGTCGTACAGCAGCTGCTCCAGGCGGGAGGCGTCCGCGCCTCGGGAGGCCTCCTGCAGCAGCAGCTCGACCTCACCCACCATCAGCTTCTGGCCGAGGGACGGCAGCATGCCCTGCGTGGACGTCTGCCACGCCTGCCGGTCCGCGAACGGCACCGAGGCGTCGAACGCCCGGTACTTCGCGGCGTTCACGTAGCGGCCGGTGTTCTTGATCCGCCACATGACGTCCTGCACGGACACCTTGGCGAACACGGTCTGCGTGAGCAGGAAGTCGGCCGGGGTGGGGATGTAGCGGGCGAACGTCGTCAGGTCCGCGACGCTGATGTCCTTGATCAGGTCCTGAACACTCATCGACAGGGCCTCCTTACACGAAGCGGATCTGGCAGCTGGCGGACGGGGCGACCGGGGTGACCGGGACCGGGAGCTTCGCTGTGCGCACCGAGCCGTGCCACAGCAGCGCGGCCGGGACCTTCGTCTGCGCCGGCCCGAACAGCACCTCGGCGAAGACGAACCCGGCGAGCTTCTCGCGGCCGTCGGTGGCATCGGTCTTGTAGAGGCCGTACAGGCCGCTGGCGGTGATCTTGCCGACGGGGATGCCGGACAGAACCCGGCTGTAGGGGATGCTCGTGTCGGTCGACGGCTTGTAGTGCGTGCCGGACACGAGGGTGGACATGTCGAGGGTGATCGTGTCGACCGAGTCGGTGCCGTGCAGGCTGTCCAGCCACGACCGGTCGGCTGTCAGGTTCAGGGTGGTAGTGACCGGCTGAATGGTCATGGGTCCTCCCGTGGACGCGACGAAGCGGGTGATCGTCCGCTCACCGGCTGGTGGCGTCGTCCACGAGGAGGGGCGTGGTCCCCGGATCCGGCCTTGACCCGCCGGTGGGAAATCTCAGTTGCCCGTCAGGAAGCCGCGCTGGCGGGCTATGTCCGCGCCGTGCTGGCCGGGCTTGGGCATATTGGCGCCGCGCGGCGGGGGCCCGCCTGCGGGGGAGCCTCCGGGCGCGGCAGGCGGCACCGGCGCCGAGCTGGCTCCGAACAGCTCGGGCCTGCGCGCCTTCAACGCCTCTGCAGCCTCGGTGAGGGCCTGCTCGTCGGCGTCGTCCTCGACGACCAGGAGCAGCTCGGCGTCCTTCAGGTCAGCGCCGGTCGCACCAAGCCCCACGAGGACGGTACGGCGTGCCGCTGCCCGCTCACGGGCCACAGCCTGCGCCTCACGCTGCACCGCGGCCGTCTCCTTGTCGGCGGCGGCCTGCTCACGCCGCTCCAGGTCGGACAGGGCCGCCGTCTGTGCGTCGCGCTGCTGCTGCACGAACGCGGTCAGGTCGTCGGCCTTGGTGAACCCCAGCTGCTCGACGAGCTCACGGACCCCGGTGCGTGCGCCCTGCTGCTTCTCGCGGGCCAGGAGCCGGTTCAGTGCCTCCTGGTCCAGCGTCGGCGTCGGAGGCGCGGCCGGGTTCGGGGCGGGCGGGAGTTGATGGTTGGACGGGTCAGTGGGGTCCGCGCCCAGGATGGAGAAGATGGGCCGGCCGTCACGCCGGTAGCCGACGGGCGTACGGGGGTCGGGCAGCAGCCTGTCCATGCGGATCCAGTCCTCCAGCAGCAGCGCCCCCGCGCCGTCGATCAGTGTAGTCCGAGGGAAACCGCGTGTCCCCTACGGATCGTCAACTACCGCTCTGTGCAGCCCTGGTGTCAGTCCCGCAGGCTACTCTTTAAAAAACCCGCCCTCATTTGAGGGGGGATACCTATAAGCGCGGAGGTCGCATGATCAGCAACAGCCTCATCCAGCCGGGCGGGGAGCCCGGAGGACACGAGAACCAGCTCGCGGCCCTCGGCCTCAAGGTGGAGCACTTCGAGCAGATTCTCCGCATGAGCGAGCAGGCGCGGCGGGCCGGCATGACGAAGGACGACGCCAAGAACGCGCCAGGGTCCCAGGACTACTTCACGCGCGTCCGTGAGCTCCGGTACACCCTTCGTACCGAGCTGGGCTGGCATCCCTACGACCCGCTGCAGGCTCCGCTCATTGTCAATGAGGACAAGACCGTGGGGATCGGTGTCCTCCTCGGAGACGCCCGCACCGGCCTCCCTGGCTTCCCCCACCCTCGCAGCAAGCGACCGGCCGGCGTGACCAAGGAGCAGGCCGTCGCCCGCAACCAGGACCTCCAGCTCACCTTCGAGGAGATCGAATTCGTTGAGCCTGACGGGTCACAGCCAGACGCCGATGAGTACGCGCAGATGGTGACCTGGTACCTGTTGACCTACCGCTACGAGGCCCGGCAGACGGGAGTCGTGACCGTGCGCAGTGAGTTGTCGCTCCCTGACCGGGTCGGCCCCGGAGGAAAAGTCGACAGCTACCAGCGTCGGATCCTCCTGCCCGACATCAAGTTCCCGAGCGTGAAGGACTACGCTGTCGAAACCACCGGTGACATCGTCGTTCCCGTCGAAGAGCGGTAGAAGGACAAGATCCGACAGACATCAAGGATGACGAGGAGACATGATCACATCCTCGCGCATCACCACTGCCCGGAAGCGACGCGGTCTCACGCTCGCCGAGCTTTCAGCGCGCGTCGGGGTGAGCGTGCAGAGCCTCTCCAACTATGAGCGAGGCCGTACCGAGCCCACCCCTGACACCCTCGCCCGGCTTGCAACCGCCCTCGACTTCCCCGAGTCATTCTTCTTCCAACCCGACCTCGAGCCAGTCCCGCTAGAGGCAGTGTCCTTCCGCGCCCGCAGCAAGCTGGCCGCAGGCCCTCGCGACGCTGCCCTCTGGGCCAGTCGCCTCGCGCTGGAACTTCACACCTGGATCGAAGACCGCTTCCGTCTGCCTCAGAACGAGATCCCCACCCTGGGCAGGCCGGACCCAGAAACCGCAGCCGATATGGTCCGTGCCCGCTGGGGCCTTGGCACAGCGCCGATCAGCAATATGGTGCACCTCCTGGAAGCTCACGGCGTACGCGTCTTCTCCCTCCCCCCTGAGTACGCCGACGTCGACGCCTTCGCCATGTGGCGCGACGGCACCCCCTTTGTCTTCCTCAACACGCTGAAGACCCCAGAACGGGGCCGCTTCGATGCAGCCCACGAGTTGGGACACCTCGTCCTGCACGGAGAAGACCGCTCCTTGGCTGGCCCCCAGGCAGAACAAGAAGCCAACGCCTTCGCCAGCGCGTTCCTCATGCCGCGCACGAGCGTCATGGAGCACATGCCGAAAACACCTCTGGTCCAGCAGATCCTTCACGGAAAGAAGATCTGGAAGGTGGCCGCACTCGCGCTCACCTACCGACTGCACGACCTGGACATGCTGTCGGACTGGCACTACCGCCGCGCCTGCATCGAACTGGGCAAACTCGGCTATCGGCGGTCGGAACCATCCGGCATGCCCAGCCGTGAGAACTCCCAGCTACTCGACAAGGTCTTCACCGCGATGAAGGCCAAGGGCGTCACGCTCCATGACATCGCCCGCGACCTGCATGTTTCCACCGAAGAACTCAGCAGCTGGGTCTTCGGCCTCATCGTCACCGCGCGCACCGGCAACAGCCGCACCAGCGCGGAACACGCAGATCGTGAACGACCACATCTCTCGCTCGTTCGGTAGCGCCCACAGCTAGGACTTGTCCGGCCGATCATGTTCGGAGCCGGCTGGCGAGGGCTGCTGCGATTGCCCCCTCCGTTACAGGGGCCATCCGATGCCCCTTGGACGCACGGCGCTGCCGGACGTCGAGGGCCTGTTGATCACTGCGGGCGACGGTGCGCTGCACCCGGGGGCTTGCAGCACGATGAGGCTGAGGACGGCATTTTTTCTCGCGAGCCATCCGAATCCGGCCCTGAGACGTATCTGTAGTGAAGAGACGTCCTCAATGAGGTTCAGGAGGATCAATGGCTATCTTCAGCAAACTCATGCCGGCACGAAGTGACGACTACCGCTCGTCGAGGCACCACAGCGGCCACCACGGCTCGCGTCACCGCAGCGGCCACCACCGCAGCGGCCACCGTTCGGGTCACCGCCGTAGCCGCCACTGACAGATCGAGTGCTGAGCGGGCCGGAGACTGGATGCCCTGGTCCGCTCCGCAGACCCCCGAGGTGCGCATCTCATGGTGCATGTACTGCGGCGTCTGCTGTCGGCGGAGGCTTCCGACGCCGTCGTTGCGGCAGCGCCCGCGATGGCGCTCGCCGAGCACGGCGCCCACGACGACCTGCCGGGCCGCGACGGCACGTACGCCCGGCCGCACCGGCTCAGCGCGGGCGCGGTGCTGTCATGACCGCCCCCGCACCCTGGGCCCCGGGCACGAAACCGGCGCCGGGCTACATGATCCTGGAGCATCTGACGCGCACCGGCTGGCTCGACGTCTACGACGCCTGGAGCCAGGAACGCGAATGCCGGTGCGTGATCAAGGTGGTGCGACCGGACCACCGCGGCGAGCAGCGGCTGGACGAGCGGCTGCTGCGCGAGGGGCGGTGGCTGCGGGACTTCGCCCATCCACATCTGGTCCGTGGCTACGAGATCTTCCAGTCGCCCGAGCCGCTCGTCGTCCTGGAGACGCTGACCGGTGAGACGCTGTCCCACCTCGTGCACCGGTTGCGGCGGAGGCCGGCCGCCGCCGATGTGGCGCTGCTCGGGGTGCAGATGTGTTCGGCGGTCCATTACCTCCACGGTCGGGGCCTGCTCCATCTGGATCTCAAGCCTGCCAACGTAGTGGTGGATCGCGGCCACGCCAAGGTACTGGACCTGAGTCTCGCCCGGCCTCCGGGGCCCGCGCCCGCGGGGCTGGGCACGTGCTGCTATCTCGCTCCGGAGCAGGCCCGGGGCGGGTCGCTCACGGCCGCCGCCGACGTGTGGGGCATCGGCATCACGCTGTTCGAAACGGCCTGCGGGGAGGAGCCGGTCGCCTGCGGGGCGAGCAAGGCAACGGCAGACGGCCATGACACCGATGACCGGTATTGGCAGCTTGAGGAGGCCGCCCCGCCGATCGGGTCCCGGCGGCGCCTGCCGCTTGCCCTCGCCGCCGCCGTCGACACCTGTCTGCGGGCCGATCCGTCGTCCCGGCCCACGGTCGCCGGACTGGCCTCCGCCCTGAAGGCGGCGCTGCCCGAGTGACGCTGCCCGGCCCGAGGGCCCATACCTGGCCGGCACAGGGCGGGTTTGCGGGTGAGCCACGGCGAGGACGGCCCCCGTCGGCGGACGCCGGAGAGCAGATCATCGGCCAGTTACTCACCAGTGCACCCAGCGGTGCGATAACTCCTCCGCGACGGCCGGGGACGGTTCCTGTGCGGGTGGCAGAAGTAGAGGGGAAGCAGGGCGGTGCCGGACTTCGGAGAAGGGTCTGCGCTGCGTCCCTGCACGGGAACGCGAGTATTGGTGCGGGCTTCGGTGACGGCGCGTTGTTCGCGGCCGCAGGCGGGCAGGGCGAGAACCCCGTGCCCGACGAAATCGGCGCCCACAACCGGCATCACCCTGATGCCCGGTCACTTCATGGCCCGTGGTGCACTGGCACCGTCCCTCACTGACAATCAGAAGGCTCCTCTGAACCAGGTGGTTTCAGCGCGTCCACTCGTACGACTCGGTGTCTTCCCATCCGACGTTGCGGTCGTCGTCGCTGAGCAGGTCGTTCACCGGCCTCGGTGAGTTCGCTCGCATCGCCCATGCCTCATGACGCCGAGCCAGCCGGATGGACGGTGCCGTCGGCCGCTCGACGCTGGCCGGGAACCTGCGTTCGACCGCCACCGCTCTAGAACGAAAAGACAACAACTACTCACCGAGAGCCGGCAGCTGGGACGGCGGCGCCGCGCTGCGGCTTGGCTGCTGGGCCGCGGAAATCAGGGGCACCGGCGGTATGGGGTCGGCTTCGGGCAGCTGCAAGTACTCCCGCACGGCCCCGTTGTCGCCAGTCGCGTCGGCAAGCCGGGCAGCCTGGTCGAAGGCCCGCTTCTGGATGCGTTCGATCTCCTTGGCGACGTCGTCGATCGGATACCCGGCCTCCTGCAGCATCCGCACCGCGGTCTCCAGGGAGAACACGCCCCCCACGTAGCCCGTCGTGACATCGTTGAGGACGGTGGTGCGGTCGGTGGGCGTGTGCGCCCCCCACACCAGGCGTGCGGGCAGCGACTCGCCGGCGGGCCACACCTGCCCGGCCTGGTGCAGGCGCTGCACCATGCGCAGCAGCAGCTGGTACTTGTGGTTGCGGGCCAGGCGCATCGCGCCAACAAGGGAGTCCAGCGGGCTCAACGCGAGCTGCAGTGCGTACCCGGACGGCACCTTCGCCGGGTCGAGACTGCCGAGCCCGGCCGTGGTCAGGCGGGTGTTGGAGGCGAGCCGGTCCATCAGGTGGTCGATGCGCTGGCGGAGCTCGGCGAGCTGCGCGGACGTGTCGAGGGTGTCCATGCGCCCGCTGTCGGACAGCTGCCACACCGATCCGGCCTCCACCCGCACGGGCAGTGGCTGCCCGGTAGTGCGGTCGATGGGCAGGCGTGCCCCGGCCAGTGCCACGATCGGTGTGCCGGTGGTCGCCGACGCGGACGCGCTGTCGGTGTCGGTGGCGGCCAGCTCGTCCAGCAGCTGCAGCGGGGTCGCCAGGGTGGACTTGCCCCAGTGCTCGCCGACATCCGGGATCGAGTTCGGGATGTGCACCACAGGGATGAAGTCCACCATCAGGTCCAGGCGGTCGAGGACCTGCCCGTCCGAGCGCACCCGGTAGGTGGCCTTGTCCGGCGGCAGGGAGAACACATCGTGGGCGCGCCCCAGGTCCTCCAGCAGCCATTCCGCATCGGTGAGGTAGCAGGTGATCGCGGACGGCTTGTCCGGCGCCCACGGGTAGGCGCGGGTCACCGTGCCGGTCGCCGCGTCGAGGGTGTCGCCGGCGGTGAGCACGGGTTCGCCGTCGCCGCCGACGACCAGCTCGCGCACGCTACGCCCGTCCACGGCGCCCGGCTGGGTCGCCCAGCTGATCGGGGCGAGTTCGTAGGTGATCCGCCGTACGCGCGCCTTGATGCCGCGTGCCGGGTCGGCGGCAAGGTCCCACGCGAAGTGCACACGGGTCGGGTACTCCTGCGCGTCCTGCTCACCCTCGTCCCACTCGGGGAAGTAGAAGCCGGGGTCGTAGGTGCGCAGCAGCACCCGCTGTTTGCTCGGCTCCCAGGCGAGGGTGTAGACGCCGTCCCCTGAGCGGACCGCGCACCGTTCGCACTGCTGGACGCGCAGCGGCAGCAGCTCCTTGTCCGCCCAGGCGCGCAGCCGCTCCTGCAGGTCGGCTGCGGCGACCGACTCGGGCGTCGGCTTGTCCTGGCCGGCGTGGTCGGCGCCGGGCACCACGATGTTCTGCTCCGCACCGAGCAGGTAGCCGAGGGTGGTGTCGATCAGCTTGGACGGATCACCGAGTTCGCGGCGCTCCACACCGTGGTCGTCGCCGGTGACGGAGGCGAGCTGCCCGGCCTGGTTGGAGTCGTACGCGGCGAGGAACTTGTACGCGGCCAGGCGGCGCAGGTCCTCGCCGGGCACCCACGAAGTGTTCAGCTCAGGGAACGCGTGCTGGCCGGGCCGGTTCGGATCGGCCATGGCCTGCTTGTAGTTGAGCCACGACCAGGCGTCGATTAGCAGTTCGCGCAGCCTCACGGGTGCCCCTCCAGGCGTACCAGGGCCCCGCGCCCGCGCCGACCAGAATACGCAGCGCCCCCGTTTACGGCTGGGGAGCGTGGGTGCAGCCGTACATCCACATCGCGTACCGCAGCTCCTTCTGGTTGGCGCGCGGCTTGCGGTCCCAGGTGGCCTGGCACGTCACGTCGTTGGGCTCCTGGTCGTCGTCCAGGAGCACCTGCCGGTAGGTGCGCCCCTCGTCCAGGGAGGCGTCCAGGCGGGCCTGCGCGGAGGCCTTGATCTGGGCGTCGGTGGGGGGCTTGGTGTCGTGGGGTGCGTCCGGGTGCGGCCACAGCCAGATCACGCCCGCCGTGACGGCCGCGCACGCCACGCCGGCGGCGCCGAGTATGCCCTTGATCGTCATGGGCGGTGACGCTAGCAGCCGGGGCGGACAGCGCTTATTGGCGTGGCGTGCAGGGCCGTTGGCCTTTATGGGGCCGTTTCTGGGGGTTATCGGCGTCCGCCGAGGCGGTCGTCGGGGATGTGTCCGGCGACGGCGGCGAGCTGGTCAGGGTCGGCTCCTCATCGGTCTGGTCGGGGTCCCGGATACTGCCCGCGCCCGCGATTCAGCCGGAGCCGGAGCCGGAACTGCCCGCCGATTCGCTGGCGGCACGGCGGTACTCGGCGTTGATGCGCTGCGCTTCCTCGAGCTGGTCCTCGAGGATGACGATGCGGCACGCAGCCTCGATCGGGGTCCCCTTGTCGACGAGCTCGCGGGCGCGGGCGGCGATCCGCAGTTGGTAGCGGGAGTACCGGCGATGTCCTCCCTCCGAGCGGAGCGGAGTGATCAGACGAGCCTCACCGATGGCTCGCAGGAAGCCTGCGGTGGTGCCGAGCATCTCGGCTGCCCGGCCCATCGAGTACGCGGGATAGTCGTCGTCGTCCAGACGATCATTCAGAGGGTTGTCCGATGTCATGTCACCTCGCTGTGCAACGCGTCGAGGGGCCCTGGTGCCGTACGGCACCAGGGCCCCGAAGGAATTGAACACCATCTGTCGGCCCTACTGCTGTGCCGACCTTCTGTTTCCGCTACCCGGCCCGGCAGGGCGGAGCGGGGGATCGCAGCTGCGTGACCGGGGACCACCATCCAATCCGGGGTCTTGCGGTACCCGGGCCGAGTGCTCCTCGGGCCGGGCGATCCTGATGGCGTCTGCTCCTCCGTTCCTCTCGGTACCAACCACTGAATGAACCGGTAATGCTGTTGGCGGCTCCTCGACGTGCGAGCCGCCCAGTGCGGCTCTCAGTCCGACCGCACTGACCTGCGTACTTCGTCTTCAGTCCACCCGCCAGTTCATGTCTGGCGGGTCTCATTCGACCCTGTCTATGCAATGAAGCATACTCACGCCGGAAGGAATGTCTACTCTGGCAAACGTAGATTTCATCCTTCCGGCGGAGGAGGAACCCTGCCGCCACGGGTGGGCCGAATAAGCTCTGCTGTCATGTCGAACCCTGATGAGCTGCTCGTCGCCGTCGCCGCCGCGGTGGAGTCCGAGCGAAGCAATCAGATGTCGCTGACGGTGGTCGTCCGGTGCCGTCATAACCGGTCGGCTGGCTCCTGAGGCCATGTGGCGGGAGCGGGTAGCGGAGGTCCTGAAGGGCTCGGACCGTCTCGGCCCGTTCTCGGACGTCTTCGCCCGCGGGCCGCGAGGCAACCGGCCCGGTCGCGGTGAGGCGCCCACGCATCTGCACTTTCATCTCGCCCGGATCCTGCAGGGCAGCCTCGGGATCCCGGAGACGGGCGGCATGTACCGAGTCGCGATCAAGGACGTCAGTGCATGGACCGTGGGGGATATCAACTACTTCGACCGGTGAGACGCTCTCGCGGCCCGTTGCCCAGCCAGCGGTTTCGGAGCGGACGACGGCACAGCGGTGGGGGCCCTGCCCCCGCACCCCTCGCTCACCAGAGCCCGGCCCCAGCCTGCTCCTGCCCTGAGAGCTGACAACGCCGTCCGCACCCAGCCCGCCCTCGCGCCACCG
>NZ_JBSGBZ010000057.1:0-48869 GCF_053601495.1 Streptomyces sp. NPDC004721 | reverse complement strand
GAGGCATGGGTGGCGGTCGCGCTGCGCCTCGACGTGCCGCTCACCCACGGCCGCATGTACACCTTCCTGCCGATGGCCGAAGGCGGCTGGGCTCTGGGGCTTCCTAGGGTTCTGACGTCGTCGGATGACGGAGAAGGGGGCCGGATGGAAGCGGTGGGGCGCGTGTCGATCGTCGACACCGTGATCAGTGAGCTACGCGCGGAGATCGCCCAGGGCGCGTGGCAGGTCGGCGAACGGATCCCGCCGGAGGGCCAGCTGGCCGAGTCCCTCGGCGTGAGCCGGCTCTCGGTCCGCGAAGCCGTCCGCGTGCTGGTGCACTCCGGACTGCTGAGCACCCGCCAGGGCGCCGGCACCTACGTGACCGCCACCGACGAGGGCCAGATCGCGCTCCGTCGGCACCTCGGCGGCGTGACGGCCGGCGACATCCTCGACGTGCGGCGAGGCCTGGACATCGTCGCGGCCCGGTTGGCCGCCACCGCGCGGACCGAGGAGGACCTCACGGCGCTCCGCCAGGCCATGGACCGGCGCACCGCCGCGGGGCGGGCCGCCGACCTGGACGCGTTCACCGACGCCGACGTCGACTTCCACCTGTGTGTCGCGGAGGCCGCGCACAACCCGCTGCTCCGGGACCTGTACCGGAACATGAGCGACGCCCTGCGGGAGACCGTCAAGGCCGGCCGGTGCATGGACGAGGCCGGCCAGGACCCGTTCCACAGCGCTCTGTTCGAGGCGGTGAGCGCCGGCGACCCGGTCGCCGCGACCAGCGCCGCGCTGGCGATCCTCGAAGGCGGCGACGAAGAGGACGCGTGAGCGCCGCGGCGGCGATCTGAGGGCGGCTCCCGACGGCCCGCTGGACGGCGGCGGCCGGGGCGGCGAGGGGCGTGCACCCCGGCCGGCCCGGCCGTCGCCGTGTGCGGGGCCTGCGGGGCCGACGACCCCGTTCCGGACCAGGGACGCCGGGCGGGCCCGGCGGGGGAGCGGAGGCGCGGGCTGCCCGAAATCGCCGATAATGGGGACGAGCCTGTCGGGCGGCTCGACCGCCAGCGAGGAGCGAGATGAACGGGTTCGACCCCGCCGGCGCCCTTGCCCTCGGCGCCGTGGCAGCCGCCGTGCTCGACGAAGCCGGGACCGTCGTGCGGTGGTCCCGCGCGGCGGCCGACCTCCTGGGCCACCCGGCCGAGCACGTCTGCGGCCGCCCGGTCGGGGAGCTTCTCGCCGATGCCCCCGACGAGCCGCACCACTGCGCGCTCGCGGCGGACGGGTTTCCGGCCGCCGGCCGGACCCTGCTGCGGCACCGCTCAGGCCGTGCCGTGGAGGTCGCCTTCCGGATCGTGCGCCTGGAGGGATCCTCCGAACTGCTGGCCCTGGCCGCCCCCGCGGCCGACGCGACCGAGCGGGAACAGGGCCTGTCGCTGCTGCGCGCGCTCTTCGCCCAGGCCCGGATGGGGGTCACCCTCCGCGATACGGACCTGGCCCTCGTACGGACCAACATCACCCTCGAGACGCTCGGCGGAACTCCCGGCGCCGCCGGCGTGGAGATGAGGGAGGTGGCCAACGCCAGGAACGCCGAAGCCGCGGAGGCGGCCCTGCGCCGGGTGCTGGAGACGGGCACGCCGCTGATCGGGGAGGCGCAGGACGTGTGCTCGCCGCTCCTTCCCGGGCGGCACCGGACGCTCTCCCTGTCCGCCTTCCGGCTGGAGGACGCGCAGGGGGAGCCCGCGGGCGTCGTCACGCTGGTCACCGACATCACCGAGCAGCAGCGGACGCGCGACCACCTGGACCTGCTGCGCGACGCCTCCACCCGCATCGGCGGCTCACTGGACGTCGCGTGCACCGCGCAGGACCTGGTCGACGTCCTCGTCCCCGCGCTCGGAGACCTCGCCTGGGTGGAGCTGGCGGACCCCGTCATCGAGGGGGACGAGCCCGCCAACGTGCTCGGCGGCGCCTGGCTGAGCTGGCGACGGGTCGCGGTCGCCTCGGCCGACGGGACGTGGCCCTCTCGTCTGCTCCAGAAGGGCGCGGCGGCGCCCCGGCAACCGGACATTCCCACCCTGCTCGCGGTCCAGCGCGGCGACGTCGTCGTCGTCGACAGCGAGACGATCAGCGCCATGTTCGGCGAGCCGCAGCTGATCGAGTTGCTGGTGCCGGAGAACGCGCGTTGGCTCGCCGTGGCACCGCTGTTCGCGCGCGGCACGGTGCTCGGAGTCGTCGGGATCAGCCGCAACGAGCAGGGGGAGTCCTTCGACGAGGACGAGGCGGACCTGCTGAAGAAGATCGCGTCCAGGGCCGCGCTCAGCGTCGACAACGCCCGCCGCTACACACGGGAGCACCGTGCCGCCGTCGCGCTCCAAAGGCGCCTCCTCCCTCGCGCGACCACCGCGACCCCGGCCGCCGAGACCATCGGCGTCTACCGGCCCGCGGGCGGCGGAGCGGAGATCAGCGGCGACTGGTTCGACGTCCTCTCGCTGCCCTCGCTGCGGGCCGCGTTCGTCGTCGGCGACGTCATCGGTCACGGCCTGCACGCCACCGCCACCATGGGCCGGCTGCGCACCGCCGTGCAGACCCTGGCCGACCTGGAACTCGACTGCGACGAACTGCTCACCCACCTCGACGACCTGGTGCAGCGACTCGCGGGCGAGGCCGCCCCCGAGAACCGGGACACCGTCGGCGCCACCTGCCTGTACGCCCTCTACGATCCGGTCGCCCGCCGCTGCGCCCTCGCCAGCGCCGGACATCCGATGCCCGTCGTCTCCCCCTGCGACGGCACGGCCCGACCCGTGGACCTCTCTCCCGGCCCGCCCCTGGGCGTCGGCGGGATGCCCTTCGAGACCGCCACGCTCGATCTGGCGCCCGGCAGCGTCCTCGCCCTGTACACCGACGGACTGATCAAGGGCGACGACGGCGACACCGACGCCGGACTGCGACGGCTGACCGACCGCCTCGCCGCCCACTGCCGCCCCGACCGGCCGCTGGACGAGATCGGCCGCGCGCTCCTCGCCGGCCTCGACGACCATCCGCCCAGGGACGACATCACGCTGCTGCTCGTCCGCACCCGCGCGGTCCCCGCGAAGTCCGTCGCCCACTGGGAGTTCCCCGCGGACCCCGCCAGCGTGTCCGACGCCCGGGATGCCACCACCCGCCAGCTGGCCGCGTGGGGGCTCGACGACATCGCCTTCAGCACCGAGCTCGTGGTCAGCGAACTGGTCACCAACGCCGTTCGCTACGCCGGCGGCCCCATCGGACTGCGGCTGATCCACGAGGACGTCCTGGTCTGCGAGGTCAGCGACCCGAGCAACACCCAGCCCCGCCTGCGCCGCGCCCACACCACCGACGAAGGAGGCCGGGGCCTGTTCCTCGTGGCCCAGCTCAGCACCCGCTGGGGCAGCCGCTACAGCCAGCGAGGGAAGACCATCTGGGCCGAGCAGGCGGTCAGCCCTGGCGCGGATCGGCTCATGTTCTCCTCGGTGATACCGATGTGACGCGCCATCAGCGATCCCGGGTCGCCGCCGGGCCGTTCCGCAGCAGGGCCAGTGAGGCGGTGGTGGCCTTGTCGGCGTCGCCTTCGGCGATGGCCGTGGCGAGGGTGTTGTGCCAGGTGTCCCGTCCCTGGGTGAAGACCTTCAGGCAGCGGTCGTCGCGGATGCTGTCGGCCAGTGCCCTGGTGAAGGTCGAGTAGAGCTCGACGAGGAGTTCGTTGTGGGACGCGCGGGCGACGTGGAGGTGGAAGTCGACGTCGGCGGCGACGAAGGCGGCTTCGTCGCCCGCGGTTCCGGCCGCGGCACGCCGGGCGAGCGCGTCGTCGAGGGCGGTGATGTCGTGCTGGGTGCGGCGGGTGGCGGCGAGTCCGGCGGCGCGGATGTCCAGGCCGCGGCGGACTTCGAGGACGTCGCCGTCGTCGGCGTCGTCGAGCCGGCGACGTATCGCCACGTCGGTCGCGTCCCTGGCGGCCACGTAGGTGCCGTCGCCCTGGCGGGTGGTGAGCAGTCCCATCTGGGCCAGGCCGTGGACGGCGGCGCGTATCGACACGCGGCTGAGGCCGAGGCGTTCGGCCAGCTCACCCTCCGACGGCAGCCGCCGGCCGACCTCCCAGTGGCCGCTCTCGATCTGCGCCCGCAATTGCCTGCTCGCGGCTTCGACCAGAGAGACTCGCTCGATCTTCTTCATCCCGCCTCTTCACGAAGTCATCAGATGACTGCTAATTGTGTCACCAGAGGCCTTCAGGTGGCCTCTCAGCAGCCCGGCCCCTCGCGTCCTCCCGGGCTGTCTCGTGCCTGGGCTCCTCTCCGGAGCCCGAGCGTCCCCTGAAGGAGATCGGCTCCATTGCACAGATCGGATTCCCCCACTCCGGACACCGGTGGCTCCGGTTCCGGCGACACGTCCATCAACTCAGCCGGCGCTGCGGCGGTTGATGTACTGCGCATCCCCGCCGAGGTGACGCCGTGACGGACCAGACGGGTACCGGCCGGGCACCCCTGCTGGTGCTGGACCGCGCGCAGGTCGCGAGCCTGCTGGACCTGGGCGAGGTGATGCACGTCGTCGAGCAGGCCCACGCGGCCCTCTCGACCGGCACGGCACGCCAGCCCGACCGGTCCGCGATGGAACTGCCCGGCGGGGCCGGACTGCTGGTGCCGATGGTCGCAGCGGTCGACCCGCTGTCCAGTGCCGGGGTCAAACTCCTCACCGACACCCCGCCCAACGCCGACCGGGGACTGCCGGTCCAGCAGTCGGTGATCACACTCATCGACCCCGACACCGGCACCTGCGAAGCGGTCCTCAACGGCGCCCCGATCACCCTGCTGCGCACCGCGGCGGCGTCGGCCGTCGCCACCCGGCACCTGGCCCGCCAGGGCGCGGGCACCCTCGGCCTGATCGGCGCCGGAGCCCAGGCCCGCGCCCATCTCGCCGCGCTTGCCCGGGTGATGGACATCGACCAGGTGCTGGTGTGGAGCAGGAGCCGCGCCACCGTCGAGGCGTTCGCCGAGCACGCCCGCGGGCAGGGGTACGCGGTCAAGGTCGTCGACGATCCGGAGCAGGTGGTGCGCGCGGCGGAGGTGCTGTGCACGCTGACGCCGTCGCGCAAGCCGGTGGTGCGGGGGGAGTGGTTCGGCCAAGGTCTGCACGTCAACGCGGTCGGCGCGCCGCCGCGGCCGGACCACCGGGAGATCGACACGGCGGGCATCGTGCGCAGCCGTGTCGTGGTCGACAGTTTCTCGGTGTCCTCCCACGAGTCCGGTGAGGTGCTGATCCCGATGAGGGAAGGGGCGATCACCCCGGAGCACTTCCGTACCGAACTCGGCGACGTCATCACCGGCAGGGCCCCCGGACGGCGTTCCGAGGACGACGTCACGCTCTACAACTCGGTCGGGGTCGGCATCCAGGACGTGGTGGCGGCCCGGCTCGTCGTCGACGCCGCCCGACGTCACGGCATCGGCACCGAAGTACACCTGTCCTGACCGGCTGGGGTCCGACGAGAACCCACCCAGGCCCGCAGCCCATCCGGCCCGTTGATCGACGAGCCGGCCGGCGCCGCGGTCACCCCGTCGTCGGACCGGAGTCGGTGGAGGGCAACTTCCTGAGCTACCTGGCCGCCGTCGCCGCGATGGACCGGATCGTCCGCTACGACGAGCCCTACGACGCGGTGATCCAGGCCGGGTTCGGCGAGCACGGCCGTGAGGGCCTCCAGGAACTGCTGGACGTCCCGGTGGTGGACATCACCGAGGCGGCGGCGCAGGTGGCGATGCTGATCGGCCGCACGTACTCGGTGGTCACCACCCTGGACCGGGCCGTGCCGCAGATCCAGGACCGGCTGCCGCTCGCCGGGCTGAACGAGCGGTGCGCCTCGGTGCGGGCCTCCGGGCTGCCGGTGCTGGAGCTGGAGGCGGATCCGGCGCGCGCGGCCGACGCGATCGTGACGGAGGCCCGCAGGGCCGTCGACGAGGACCGGGCGGAGGTGATCTGCCTGGGCTGCGGCGGTATGGCCGGGCTCGACCAGAAGATCAGTGCCGCCACCGGCGTTCCCGTCGTCGACGGCGTCGCCGCCGCGGTCACCCTCGCCGAAGGGCTCGTCCGGCTCGGCCTCAGCACCAGCAAGGTGCGCAGCTACGCACCGCCGAGGCCCAAGACCGTGACGGGCCGGCCGATCGTGCCGTGACGGGGTCGCGGGGCGCCGTCCGAGTTCCGGAAGTACGCGGCGGCGCGTTGCCGTGCCTGCCGGTGACCGCTCGCGCGCCGTCGTACGGTGTGGGCATGGCCCCTCCGCTTCCGGGTCCGCTGGCGCACCTGGCACCGCTGCTCAGCCACTACGGCTACTGGGCCGTCGGCGCCGTGGTCCTGGTGGAGGACTTCGGCGTCCCGGCCCCGGGCGAGACGATCCTGATCGCGGCCGGGGTGTATGCCGGGGCCGGGCAGCTCGACGTCGTGGCCGTGGCCCTGATCGCGTTCGCCGCGGCCGTCGTCGGGGACAACATCGGCTACCTCGTCGGCCATCTCGGCGGACGCCCCTTCGTGCACCGCTGGGGCCGGTACATCTTCCTGACGCCCGAGCGGTTCGCGACGGCCGAGCGGTTCTTCGGCCGGCACGGCGGCAAGGTCGTCGTGGTGGCCCGGTTCATCGAGGGACTGCGCCAGGCCAACGGCATCATCGCCGGCACCACGGGCATGCACTGGCTCCGGTTCCTCGCCTTCAACGCGCTCGGCGCGGCGCTGTGGGTGGGCCTGTGGGTGACCCTCGCCTACGCCGCGGGCACGCACATCGGCACCGTCTACGACGAGATCCGCCGCTACGAGGTGTACGTGCTCGTGGCACTCGGGGTCCTCGTCGTCGCGCTGATCGTGTGGCACCTGCTGCGGCGCAGGCGACGCGAGGACTGACGGCGTCACGCGCGCTGTCCACGAGGCCCACCTGCCGGCCCCTGGACACACGTGCTCCCCACGGGCACGCGCGCTCACCACCGGCACCGGTCTTACGGATGCGGCCGTGGGCGTCAGCGGCCGTCCCGGCCCGTGGGCTCGTTCAGCGAGCCGGTGTCCCGCCCGCCGCCGTAGCGGCGCGGGGCCCGGTGCGCGTGCCGGTGGTGCGTCGCGGCACCGGTCAGGAGGCTCGCGCCCAGGCAGAAGAGCAGGGCGAGGGCGAGGCCCGCGCTGAAGACCTCGAGCGTGTTCATGGTGGCGATGTGGTTGCCGAGCATCGACACCGGGTACTGCGGGCCGCCGGACAGGTTGTCGGCGATGGCCAGGCCGGTGAAGGCGGCCGTCGCCGCGAGGAGGAGCAGGCCGATGAGCAGCATGGGAGTCATCTCCTCGAAGAGTCACTCATCGAAGCGGGTACCCAGCCCGTCGGCGACCAGCCCACGACCGACCAGCCCGGCACCAGCCGGTCCACCACCGGCCAGGCGATCCGGCCGGCGCCCTCGGCTGCGACGGAGCCCGAACCGGGACGCCGCACACCGCCGGAAGGCTCCGGCGGTGTGCGTCCGGCGCCGGTGTGCGCCTCAGTCGGCCAGCACCTTCTCCAGGGAGGCGAGCGCCGAGCGCAGCTCCGCCTCGGTGATGGTCAGCGGCGGCGCCAGCCGGATCGTGGAACCGTGGGTGTCCTTGACCAGGACGCCCTCGCGCATCAGGCGCTCGCTGATCTCCCGCCCGGTGCCGATCGCCGGATCCACGTCCACGCCCGCCCACAGGCCCCGTGAGCGGAAGCCGACGACACCCCGGCCGACCAGCTGGACGAGCCCCTCGTGCAGTACCTTGCCCAGCTCCGCCGCCCGGAGCTGGAACTCGCCCGTCTCCAGGAGCCCGACCACCGCCGTGCCGACCGCCGCGGCCAGCGGGTTGCCGCCGAACGTCGACCCGTGCTCACCGGGCCGCAGCACCCCGAGCACCTCCCGGGACCCGACGACCGCGGACACCGGCACGATGCCGCCGCCGAGGGCCTTGCCCAGCAGCAGGACGTCCGGGACGACGTCCTCGTGCTCGACGGCGAGGGTGCGCCCGGTGCGGCCGAGGCCCGACTGGATCTCGTCCGCGACGAACAGGCAGCCCGCCCGGCGGGTCAGCTCCCGCACGCCGGCGAGGTAGCCGTCGTCGGGGATGAGCACGCCGGCCTCGCCCTGGATCGGCTCGATCAGCACCGCCGCCGTCGTCTCGTCGATCGCGGCCTCCATGGCCGCCAGATCGTTGTACGGGACGATCTTGAAGCCCGGAGTGAACGGCCCGAAGCCCGACCGCGCCGTCTCGTCCGTCGAGAAACTGACGATCGTCGTCGTACGGCCGTGGAAGTTGTCCGCCGCGACCACGATCGTCGCCCGGTCGGCCGGGACGCCCTTGACCTCGTACGCCCACTTGCGGGCGACCTTGATGCCGCTCTCCACCGCCTCGGCGCCGGTGTTCATCGGCAGCACCATGTCCTGCCCCGTCAGCGGCGCCAGCCGCTCGGCGAACTCGGCGAGGCGGTCGTTGTGGAACGCCCGCGAGGTCAGGGTGAGCCGGTCGAGCTGGCGGTGGGCCGCCTCGGTCAGCACGGGATGGCGGTGACCGAAGTTGAGCGCCGAGTAACCGGCCAGCATGTCGAGGTAGCGGCGCCCCTCGACGTCCTCCACCCAGGCGCCCTCGGCGCCGGCCACGACCACGGGCAGCGGGTGGTAGTTGTGCGCGAGGACCGGCTCCTCGGCCTGGATCAGCTCTGCGGAGGTACGGGTACGGGCAGGTGCGGTCATCAGCGGATCTCCTGGGTGCAGCACTTGATTCCCCCGCCGGCCTTGTGGAACTCGGACAGGTCGACGGGGACGGGGACGTAGCCGCGGTCGGCGAGCTGTTCGGCCAGGGCCGTGGCCCCGGGCGAGATGAAGACGTGGTGTCCGTCCGAGACGGAGTTCAGGCCGAAGGACATGGCGTCCTCGCGGGTGGCGATCAGCGCGTCCGGGTACAACCGGGCGAGCACCTCGCGGCTGCCCGGCGAGAACGCGTCCGGGTAGTACGCGATGTTCCCCTCGCCCTCGTCGTCGAGGACGAACAGCGCCGTGTCCAGGTGGTAGAAGTACGGGTCCACCAGGGTCAGGCCGATCACCGGGGCGCCGAGGAACTCCTGCGCCTCCCGATGGGCCTCACGGGTGGTGCGGAAACCGGTGCCGGCGAGGATCCAGCGGCCGGCCGGAACGAAGTCGCCCTCGCCCTCGCACACCGCCTCGGGACGGTAGACGTCGAAGCCGGCCGACTTGAACCACGTGTCGTAGGGAAGGGACTCCGGACGGCGCTCCGGCGCGTGGAAGAGGGAGCCGAAGACGCGGCCGTCCACGACCACCGCCGCGTTGGCGGCGAAGACCATGTCGGGCAGGCCGGGCACGGGCTCCACGGTGTCGACGCTGTGGCCGTGGGCGCGGTAGACGCGCGTCAGCTCGTGCCACTGCGCCTGGGCCAGGGACACGTCCACGGGGACGTCGGGACGCATCCAGGGGTTGATCGCGTACTGCACGGCGAAGTGTCTGGGTTCGCAGACGAGGAAGCGCCGCCGGCGCGGCACACGGGTCTCGGGCACAGAGGGGTCCCTCCGCTTCCTGGGGGTCGACTGGGGTGACTCAAAGGTAGGAAGTGGCGAAGACGGACGACAAGAAACAAAAGCTGCGCGTTCAAGCAGGAATGCTGCGTGTGTCGACGGCTCAGCGCACGTCTGCTGCGTCCGGCGGAGCGGGCTGACTGGCGCCCGCCTCAGGACTGTCCGGCAGCAGGTGGGACAGCACCATCACGCTGATCGTCTTGCGGATGAACGGCTCGGTACGGATGCGTTCCAGCACCTCCTCGAAGTGCTCCACGTCCCGCGCCCGCACGTGCAGCAGCGCGTCCGCGCCGCCCGTCACCGTCATCGCCGCCGTGATCTCCGGATGGTGGCGCACCACCTCGGCCAGCCGCCGCGGCGGGGCCGCGCCCTCGCAGTACACCTCGACGTACGCCTCCGTGCGCCAGCCCAGCGCCGCCGGCTTCACCGTGGCCGTGAACCCGGTGATCACGTCGCTCTCGCGAAGCCGGTCCACGCGCCGCTTGACGGCCGTCGCGGACAGGCCGATGGCGGCGCCGATCTCGGCGAAACTGCTCCGTGCGTTCGCCATCAGAGCGGTGAGGATCTTCCGGTCGAGTTCGTCGAACGGGGCCTGCCTGCTGTTCATGGCGGCACTGTATCCAGCGCGGACGTCGGTGCCCGGCACATGTCACAGCGTGCTTTTCGCCCCTACACTCCACGTTCATGCTGCGCGCCCTCGCCGTCGACGACGAACGCCCCTCGCTCGAGGAACTGCTGTACCTCCTGAACGCCGATCCCCGGATCGCCGGCGTGGAGGGCGCCGGCGACGCGACCGAGGCGTTGCGCCGCATCAACCGGGCGCTGGAGTCCGGCCCGGACGGACCCGACGCGATCGACGTCGTCTTCCTCGACATCCACATGCCGGGCCTCGACGGCCTCGACCTGGCCCGGCTGCTGAACGGGTTCGCCCAGCCGCCGCTGATCGTGTTCGTCACCGCCCACGAGGACTTCGCCGTGCAGGCCTTCGACCTCAAGGCCGTCGACTACGTGCTCAAGCCCGTCCGCACGGAACGCCTCGCCGAGGCCGTCCGCCGCGCCGCCCAACTACGCGGCACCGCCCCGCGAATACCCGTCAGCGAGCCCGATCCCGACCATCTGCCCGTCGAACTCGGCGGGGTGACCCGGTTCGTGGCCGTCGAGGACATCACCCACGTCGAGGCGCACGGCGACTACGCCCGGCTGCACACCGGCAAGGGCAGCCACCTCGTGCGCATCCCGCTGTCCACCCTGGAGGAGCGCTGGCGCTCCCGCGGCTTCGTCCGCATCCACCGCCGGTACCTGGTGGCCCTGCGCCACATCGGTGAACTCCGCCTGGACGCGGGCACCGTGAGCGTCCTGGTCGGCACCGAGGAACTCCAGGTCAGCCGACGGCACGCGCGGGAACTGCGCGAGCTGCTGATACGCCGGACCGCGCGCTAGGGAGCCGTACGCCATGCCGCAGGACCCGACCGAACGCCGTGTCGTCGTCACCGGGCCGCCCCGCCGCACCCGCCGGGCCCCGGTCCACTACCGTCCGCGCACGGAGATCGACGAGCAGACCACCCTCGGCCACACTTACGTCCGCTCCCTGATGCGCAGCCAACTGCGGGCCGCCCTCACGGTGTTCGCGGTGCTCGTGCTTCTTGTCGGCCCCCTGCCGCTGGTGTTCGCCGCGGCCCCCGACGCCCGCCGGCTGAAGTGGGCGGTCCTCGGCTTCGGCCTCTACGCCCCGCTGGTGCTGCTCGCCCGCTGGTACGTGCGCCGCGCCGAGCGCAACGAACGCGACTTCGTACGGCTCGTCGGAGACCGCTGACCGCCGTGAACTCCGCCTACACCGTCCCCGCCGTCGCCCTCGTCGTGGTGGCCACCATCCTCGTCGGCGCCTTCGGCCTGCGCATCTCCCGCACCACCTCCGACTTCTACGTCGCCTCCCGCACCGTGGGCCCGCGCCTGAACGCGGCCGCCATCAGCGGGGAGTACCTCTCCGCGGCCTCGTTCCTGGGCATAGCCGGACTGGTCCTCGTCCAGGGCGCCGACATGCTGTGGTACCCGGTCGGCTACACGGCCGGCTACCTGGTCCTGCTCCTGTTCGTCGCCGCCCCGCTGCGCCGGTCCGGGGCCTACACGCTGCCCGACTTCGCCGAGGCCCGGCTCGCCTCCCAGGGCGTGCGGCGGCTCGCGGGCGCCTTCGTCGTCGGCGTCGGATGGCTGTACCTGCTGCCGCAGCTCCAGGGAGCCGGACTCACCCTGGCGGTACTGACCGGGGCGCCCGCCGCGCTCGGCGCAGTGATCGTCTCCGTCGTCGTGGTGGCCATCGTCGCCGCGGGCGGGATGCGCAGCATCACCTTCGTCCAGGCCTTCCAGTACTGGCTGAAACTGACCGCACTGCTCGTCCCCGCCCTCTTCCTCGTCCTGGCCTGGCATGGCGACGGGGCACCACACCGTGCCTACGACGAGCCGACCGCCTTCCGCGAGCAGCGCACCGTACGCGTCGCGGAAACCCTCGACCTCAGGCTGGAGCGCCCGCTCACCGTCACCGTGACCGGCACCGTCGACCGCCGCGCCCACCACGAGCGGCGGGTGAGCCTGCCGGCCGGGACGCACCGCGTCGAGGGCGGCACCCGGCTCACCTTCGCCCGGGGCGCCGAAGTCCCGGTGGCCGAGCGCGGCGGCAGCGGCGGCATGTCCACCTCACTGGCCGCGGGCCGTGAGGAACGCCCGCTGTACGCCACCTACGGGCTGATCCTCGCCACCTTCCTCGGCACCATGGGCCTGCCGCACGTCGTCGTCCGCTTCTACACCAGCCCGCACGGCGTGGCCGCCCGCCGCACCACGGTGGCCGTGCTCGGCCTGATCGGCGCCTTCTACCTGCTGCCCCCGGTGTACGGCGCCCTCGGCCGCCTCTACGCCCCCGAACTCACCCTCACCGGGAGCGCGGACGCCGCCGTACTGCTGCTGCCCGACCGGGTGATCGGCGGCCTCGGCGGGGACCTGCTGGGCGCGCTGGTCGCGGGCGGCGCGTTCGCGGCGTTCCTGTCGACCGCCTCCGGCCTGACCATGGCGGTGGCCGGGGTGCTCACCCAGGACGTGCTGCCCTCGCGCGGCGTACGCCACTTCCGGCTGGGCACGGTGCTCGCCATGGCCGTACCGCTCGCGGCGAGCGTCCTGGTCGGCGGGCTGCCCGTCGCCGACGCCGTCGGGCTCGCCTTCGCGGTGTCCGCCTCCTCCTTCTGCCCGCTGCTCGTCCTCGGCATCTGGTGGCGGCGGCTCACCCCGCCCGGCGCGGCCGCCGGCATGCTGGCGGGCGGCGGCGCCGCGCTCGTCGCCGTCGCCGTGACCATGGCCGGCTTCCCGGGCACCGGGCCGCTGCACGCGCTGCTCGCCTGGCCCGCCCTGTGGTCGGTGCCGCTGGGCTTCCTCACGATGATGCTGGTGTCCCTGGCCACGCCCGGCCGGGTGCCGGCCGGCACCGCGGCCGTCCTGGCCCGGTTCCACCTGCCGGAGCAGCTGCGGGCGGAGGTGAAGGCATGAGCGGCTTCCTGGCCGGGCTGTGCGTGGCCGCGCTGCCGCTGCTCGCCGCCGGGTACTGGCTCGGCCGGCGCACCGCCCGCCCGCAGACCCTCGGCGGGCTCGGCACCCCCGTGGAGCACGCCACCTTCCAGACCCTGCACGCCGCCTCGCTCGCGGCACCCCCGCTGCGGGCCGGGCTGACGGAGGAGACCGCCCGCAAGTCGGCCCGCCGACTGCGCTCCCTGCTCGGCACCGACGCCCTGTGCCTCACGGACGACGCGCGGGTCCTCGCCTGGGACGGTGTGGGCGGCCACCACCGCACCGAGATCATGGAACGCCTCGCCGGGCCCCTGGAGACCGGCCGCGGCGAGGCCTTCCGGCTCACCTGCCGGACTCCGGACTGCCCGGTGCGCTGGGCCGTCGTCACCCCGCTCACCGTCGACGACCGCGTCCACGGCGCCCTCGTCGCCTGCGCGCCCCGCGAGTCGGCCGTGCTGGCCCGCGCCGCGGCCGAGGTCGCCCGCTGGGTCTCCGTGCAACTGGAGCTCGCGGACCTCGACCGGTCCCGCACCCGGCTCATCGAGGCCGAGATCAAGGCCCTGCGCGCGCAGATCTCCCCGCACTTCATCTTCAACTCGCTCGCGGTGATCGCCTCGTTCGTCCGCACCGACCCCGAGCGGGCGCGGGACCTGCTGCTGGAGTTCGCCGACTTCACCCGCTACTCGTTCCGCAGGCACGGCGACTTCACCACGCTCGCCGACGAACTCCACGCCATCGAGCACTACCTGGCGCTCGTACGGGCCCGATTCGGCGACCGCCTGTCGGTCACCCTCCAGATCGCGCCCGAGGTGCTCCCCATCGCCCTGCCGTTCCTGTGCCTGCAACCGCTGGTGGAGAACGCCGTCAAGCACGGCCTCGAGGGCAAGACCGGCACCTGCCACATCAGGATCACCGCGCGCGACGAGGGCGCCGAGGCGGTGGTCGTCATCGAGGACGACGGCGCCGGCATGGACCCCGGCCTGCTGCGCCGCATCCTCGCGGGAGAGGACAGCCCCTCCGGCGGCATCGGCCTGTCCAACGTCGACGACCGGCTCCGGCAGGTCTACGGCGACGACCACGGACTGGTCATCGAGACCGCGCAGGGCGCGGGCATGAAGATCAGCGCCCGGCTGCCGAAGTACCAGCCGGGCGTCCACTCGGCGACGCGGCTCACCGGGGAGTGACCCTCCTCAGGTGCCGCGGGTGACGACCATGCCCAGCGTGACCAGGCCCAGCACGACCCAGCCGAACCACAGCCAGCCGTTGCCGCCGAGCGCCACCGTGTAGGCCGTCACCGCGACGAGCGCGCCGACGGTGAGCACCCCCATCGCCTTCGTGGAACCGTCCGTGGATTCGTGCATCCCGGCACCCTCCTCATGGTCCGTAACCTCCATGGTGCCCCGATTCGGCCCATCGGCATCCCCCCACGACAAGCCGCTTTCATCCTCACCCCCACCACAAGGCGGCGCCCCGGGCCGGGTAACCCGGGCCCGGCAGCGCCGGGGGCCGTGCGACGACGGTCGGTCGCGGGGCACCGGCGGGGGCGCGGGGAGGCGATGCGGGATGGCCGGCCGGGAGCGAAGGGCCCGACGGGGACCGCCACGGGCGACGGCGGCGAGCGGTGCTCTCGCGGCTGATGGTCCGCTGCGCCGGGCGGCGGGCCGGATGGGGGTACCGGCCCGCACCGCTGGGCCGCGTGGACGCGAACGGTCCGGGGACGCGGCGGTGATGCCGCGCCCCCGGACCGTCCGGATGAGGATGGGCTCAGTTGCCCCGTGCGTTCAGGGACGCCAGGTATGCGTTGTACGCCTCGAGTTCCTTGTCGCCGTCGCGGTCCGCGGCGCGGTCCTTGCGGCGGGCCTGTCGTTGTTCGGATTTGTACCACTGGAAGAGCAGGGCGAGCAGCACCAGGACCGAGGGGATCTCACTGAACGCCCAGGCGATGCCGCCGGCCGCGTTCTGGTCGGTCAGGGCGTCGATGCCGAGCGAGGCGGGCGGGTTCACGAAGGTGTCGACCATGGGCGTGGTCGCCATCATCAGCGCGATGCCGAAGAACGCGTGGAACGGCATGCCCGCGAACAGCTCCAGCATCCGCATGAGGTGACCCGGCCGGTTCGGGCCCGGGTCCACGCCCATGATCGGCCAGAAGAACACCAGGCCCACCGCGAGGAAGTGCACCATCATCGCGATGTGCCCGGCCCTCGAGCCCATCAGGAAGTCGAAGAGCGGAGTGAAGTACAGGGCGTACAGGCTCGCGACGAACATCGGGATGGTGAAGGCGGGGTGCGTGACGACCCGCAGGTACCGGCTGTGCAGCAGGGCCAGCAGCAGCTCACGCGGACCCTTGCGGCCCCTTCCGGCCACCGGCAGCGCGCGCAGCGCCAGCGTGATCGGGCCGCCGAGCAGGATCAGGATCGGCGACAGCATGCTGATGATCATGTGCTGGACCATGTGCACGCTGAACATGACCATGCCGTAGTCGTTCAGCTTGGTGCACATCACCAGGGCCACGGTCAGCACACCGATGACGTACGCCACCGTCCGCCCCACCGGCCAGGCGTCGCCGCGCCGCCGCAGCCGCACCACACCCCAGCCGTACAGGCCGAGCCCCAGCAGGCAGGCGACGAGGAAGAACGGGTCCGCGGACCACTCGAGACCGCGTCCCAGCGTGAACGGCGGCAGATCGTGCATCGTGCCGTGCCCGCTGTGATCCATCCGCCGGCTCCTGATTCGTGGGGATTGTGCGCTGTCTGTCCACAGCTGTCTGTCCGCACCCAGAGTAGAACCGCCCCCGGCCGCGTCCGCGACCGGGGGCGGTGGGGACGCGCGGCGTGTTCTACAGCACGCACTCCGCCTCGGCGTACCGCTCCGCGGGGACCGTCTTGAGGGTCGCCACCGCCTCGGCCAGGGACACCATCACGATGTCCGTGCCGCGCAGCGCCGTCATCCGGCCGAACTCCCCGCGGTGCACCGCCTCCACGGCGTGCCAGCCGAACCGGGTGGCCAGCACCCGGTCGTACGCCGTCGGCGTGCCGCCGCGCTGGACGTGCCCGAGGATCACCGGCCGGGCCTCCTTGCCGAGCCGCTGCTCCAGTTCGAGGGAGAGCTGCCGGGCGACGCCGGCGAACCGCTCGTGGCCGTAGACGTCCTTGCCGCCCTCGTCGAAGTCCATGGTGCCCGCACGGGGCTTGGCGCCCTCCGCGGCCACGACGATCGCGAACCGCTTGCCCGCCGCGAAACGTTCGCCGACCTTCGCCGCCAACTCCTCGATGTCGAAGGGGCGTTCGGGGACGACGATGGCGTGGGCGCCGGCCGCCATGCCGGACTGGAGCGCGATCCAGCCAGTGTGACGGCCCATCACCTCCACGATCAGCACCCGCTGGTGGGACTCGGCGGTGGTCTTCAGCCGGTCCAGGGCCTCGGTGGCGACGGTCACGGCGGTGTCGAAGCCGAAGGTGAGGTCCGTGACCGCGATGTCGTTGTCGATGGTCTTGGGCACGCCGACGATCGGCAGGCCGTTGTCCGACAGCAGCCGGGCCGCCTTGAGCGTGCCCTCACCGCCGATCGGGATGATCGCGTCGAGCCCCAGCTCCTCGACATGGCCCTTGGCCCGCCGCACGCCGTCCCGCAGGTGCTCGGGACGGACCCGGGAGGAGCCGAGGATGGTCCCGCCGCGGGCGAGGATGCCGCTCACCGCGTCGAGATCGAGCTTGAGGTAGTCGCACTCCAGGAGGCCCTTCCAGCCGTCGCGGAAGCCGATGACCTCGTCGCCGTGGTCGACGACGGCACGGTGCACGACGGACCGGATGACGGCGTTCAGGCCGGGACAGTCGCCGCCGGAGGTGAGGACGCCAATGCGCATAGCCCGGATAACCTTCTCAACGTGGGCGTGGGGACCGGACCACACTGTCCGGTCGGTCCCCGCCACCCTAGCGGCACCGGGCGGTCGGGCCGAACCGTGCGTCCGCCTGCTGGACGGGCCCGCTCACCTGTGCGGACACCGTGCCAGACGGGCTCCCGCCGGGGCCGCCCAGGCGGCCTGCGCAGCCTGCGCAACTGTCACTATGCAGGCTGCTGCGCAGCTGTTCCTACGCAGGCTGCTGCGCAACTGTTCCTACGCAGGCTGCTGCGCAACTGTTCCTACGCAGGCTGCTGCGCAGCCGCGATGCGCTCGTTGCGCAGTGCCTCGTACCAGTGGTCCTCGATCGGCGGCAGCGCGTTCACGTCCAGCGCCAGCTTCAGCAGCAGGTCCGCGATCAGCGGGTTGCGGGCCAGTACCGGCCCGTGCATGTACGTGCCGAAGACGGTGTCGTTGTACGCACCCTCCGTGCCGTCGCCCGTGCCGTTGCCCCTGCCCAGGCGGACCTGGGCGAGCGGGCGGGCGGTGGGGCCGAGGTGGGTGACGCCCTGGTGGTTCTCGAACCCGGTCAGCTGGGGCAGGCCGAGCCGCGGGTCGACGTCGCCGAGCACGTCGCCTACGCACCGCTCGCCCTCACCGCGCACCGACACGACGTCGAGCAGGCCGAGCCCCGGCTCACGCTGCCCGAGGTCGTTGACGAACTCGTGGCCGAGGATCTGGTACCCGGCGCAGACGGAGAAGACGATCGCGCCGTTCTCGGCCGCCTTGTGCAGACCGCCGTCGCGGCGCAGCCGCTCCGCCGCCAGCCGCTGCGGCCGGTCCTCGCCGCCGCCGATCAGGTAGATGTCGCCGGAGGTCGGGATCGGCTGGTCGCTGCGCACGTCGAGACGGGCCACGTCCAGGCCGCGCTGGCGGGCCCTGCGCTCCACCACGAGGACGTTGCCCTGGTCGCCGTAGGTGCTCAGCAGGTCCGGGTAGATCCACACCAGCCGCAGTTGGTTGTCGCTCATGAAGTGGTCGTCCTTTGTGGTCAGTTGCCGACGCGGCGGCGCAGGTCCTGGAACGCGGTGTAGTTGGCGATGACCTCGATCCGGCCGGCCGGGGCCTGCTGCACGGCCTGGTCCAGGCTGTCGCAGACCTGGAACTGCTGGCCCGCCACCTCCAGGCGCACCGCGAGGTCCAGCTTCCGGTCCCCGAGCACGAAGAGCGGGTGGCCGGTCAGGCGCGTGTAGTCGACGTCCCACAGCCAGGACGTGTCGGTGCCGTCGGCGCTGCGCGCGTTGACCGACAGGATGACCGGGGTGGGCGGCGGATCGATCAGGGAGAACGTCTCCAGCCAGCCGGCCGGGTTCTTCGCCAGCAGCAGGCGCAGGTCGCGGCCCTGGAACTGGACGACGTCGTAGCGGCCGGCGACCGCCTGCACCTGGTACATCCGCTCCAGGGCGACCTGCGGCGGCACCCCGAAGACGGCGGCGACGGCCGCGGACGAGGCGGCGTTGGCCTTGTTGGCGCGGCCCGGCAGCTGAAGGTGGATCGGCCAGGCCGAGCCGTGCGGGTCGAGGACGTGGTCGCCGGACAGGGCCCAGCTGGGGGTGGGCCGGCGGAAGCCGCACTCGCCGCAGTACCAGTCGTCGCCCGGACGCTGCATCACTCCGCCGCAGGAGGGGCAGGACCAGGCGTCGTCCTTCCACATCTGCCCGGCGGCCACCCAGATCACGTTGGGGGACGAGGACGCGGCCCATACCACCAGCGGGTCGTCGCAGTTGGCGACAAGCACGGCCTTGGAGCCGCTCAGCGCCTCGCGCCAGTTCTCGGCGAGCATCCGGGTCTCGCCGGCCCGGTCGAGCTGGTCGCGGGACAGGTTGAGCAGCGCGATGCACTTGGGAGATGTGTCCCGGGCCACGCCCGCGAGGTACTTCTCGTCGACCTCTATCACGCCGAACTTGGCGTCCGAGCCGCCGGCGAGCGCCGAGGTGATGCCCGCGGGCATGTTCGCGCCGAGCGCGTTGGAGACGACCGGCCCCGCGGCCCGCAGCGCCTCGGCGATGAGCCGGGTGGTCGTCGTCTTGCCGTTGGTCGCCGAGACCAGGATCACGTCCAGGTGCGTGGCGAGCCGGGCGAGCAGATCGGGGTCGAGCTTGAGGGCCACTCGACCGCCGATCACCGAACCGCTGCCGCGTCCCGCGGCACGCGATGCCGCAGCGACCGCCTTGCCCGCGGTCACGGCCAGCTTGGCCCGCGGCGTGAGCGGGTCCGAGTTGCCTGCCATCAGTTCTCGATCCTCCTTGCGTACGCGCCGCGCCCTGAGCCATCCGGCAACGTGGTGTGGAGCTCAGCCTATCGAGATCCGTTGAGCTCCCGAATCCCGGCCCATGCCAGCGCGGCAGGCAGGGGCACATGGAACCGTACCCTTGCCGCCATGCGACATGGCTCGATCCCGGGCGCCCGCGGGCGCGTCCGGCCCCTTTCCCTGCTCGGCAGCCCCGTTCTGCACGCCCCCTGCGAGGAGGTCACCGACTTCGGTCCCGAACTGTTCCAGGTGGTGGAGGACTTGTTCGCGACGATGTACGCGGCGCGCGGCGTGGGCCTCGCCGCGAACCAGATCGGGCTGCCGCTGCGCGTCTTCGTGTACGACTGCCCGGACGACGAGGACGTGCGCCACCTCGGCCATGTGGTCAACCCGCGGCTGGTGGAGGCGGACGGAGTGGAGATCCGCGGTCCGGAGGGCTGCCTGTCCCTGCCGGGCCTGGAGGCGGGGACGGAGCGCTACGACCACGCGGTGGTCGAGGGCTTTTCGGTGACCGGGGAGCCGGTCACCGTGCACGGGACGGGGTTCTTCGCGCGCTGCCTCCAGCACGAGTGCGACCACCTCGACGGCCGGGTGTACGCCGACCGCCTCTCGGGATGGCGGCGCAGCCGGCTGCTGAGGCAGGCCGCGCGGGCACCGTGGGGGCGGTGAACCTCCGCGCGGCCGCGGGCCGTCGGCGGCCGTTCGCGCCCCGCGGCGGAGCCGCCGCACGGTGATGAGCGCCGTGCCCGCGGGCGCGGCTCAGAACCCGGGGCCGCCCATCTTGTCGCCCACCGCCGCCAGCCGTCCCCACAGGAGGTCCGCCAGGCTGCGGACCAGTTCCGCCCGCGAGCACGGCCGTTCGCCCAGCCACCAGTCGCCGGCCGCGTGCATCATGCCGACGATGCCGTGGCCCCACACACGGGCCAGTTGCTGCCCGGCGGGACCCAGGTCGAGCCGCTCCTCGATGACCCGGGCCAGTTCCTCGCCCATGCGGCGCAGCAGCGGGGCGGAGTGCTTGCCGACGTCGAAGCCCTGGTCGGTGCCCTGGCCACCCTCCGCCGGATGCATCAGGAAGCGGTAGACCTGCGGGCGGGCCTCGATGGCCGCGAGGTAGGTGTCCAGCGTCGACTCCACGCGCTCCCGCCGGTCCGCGGGGGCGTCCAGCGCGGCCCGCAGGGAGCCGAGCAGGGCGTCGGTGTGCCGCTGGGCGAGGGCGGCGTACAGCCCTCCCTTGTCGCCGAAGTGGCGGTAGAGGATCGGCTTGGTGATGCCGGCCTCGGCGGCGATGGCGTTCATCGACGCGTGCGGGCCGTCGCGCAGCACCACCCGGTCGGCGGCCTCCAGCAGCTCGCGCCGTCGGCGGTCGGCGGACCGCTGCTGATCGGTCCGCTGCGTGGTGTCCATGAGATCTCCCCACCCGTGCTGGTTCGGTGACGCCTGCGCAAAGTAACACTGACGGGGTCGGATACCTCGAACGGGCTGCCGGGGAATGATCGGAAGTTGACTTTTTCTACTGAGCGGTAACATAGTACCGTTACCGCAAGTAACACGCAGGTGCGCCGCTGGAGGGGACATGGCCGAGTTCACCATGGAGCTCAACGAAGAGCAGAAGGAGGTCCGGGACTGGCTGCACGGCTTCGCGGCCGATGTGATCCGCCCGGCCGCCGCCGAATGGGACGAGCGTGAGGAGACCCCCTGGCCGGTCATCCAGGAGGCAGCCAAGGTCGGCATCTACTCCCTCGACTTCTACGCCCAGCAGTACTTCGACGCCACCGGCCTCGGCATCCCGATGGCCATGGAGGAGCTGTTCTGGGGCGACGCCGGCATCGCCCTGTCCATCGTCGGCACCGGCCTCGCCGCCGTGGGCGTCCTCGCCAACGGCACCGAGGAGCAGATCGGCACCTGGATCCCGCAGATGTACGGCGACCCGAGCGACGTGAAGGTCGCCGCCTTCTGCTCCTCCGAGCCCGACGCCGGCTCCGACGTGGCCTCGATGCGCACCCGCGCGGTGTACGACGAGGCCAAGGACGAATGGGTGATCAACGGCACCAAGACCTGGGCGACCAACGGCGGCATCGCCAACGTGCACGTGGTCGTCGCCTCCGTCGACCCCGAACTCGGCTCCAAGGGCCACGCCTCCTTCATCGTCCCGCCGGGCACACCGGGACTGACGCAGGGCCAGAAGTTCAAGAAGCACGGCATTCGCGCCTCGCACACCGCCGAGGTGGTCCTGGACGGCGTACGCCTTCCCGGGGCCTGCCTGCTCGGCGGCAAGGAGAAGCTCGACGAGCGGCTCGCCCGCGCCCGGGAGAAGGCCCGGAAGGGCGGTGAGAGGGTGAAGAACGCGGCGATGGCCACGTTCGAGGCGTCCCGCCCCGCCGTCGGCGCCATGGCGGTCGGCACCGCCCGGGCCGCCTACGAGGTCGCCCTGGACTACGCCAGGACGCGGGAGCAGTTCGGCCGGCCGATCATCGACAACCAGGGCGTCGCCTTCCAGCTCGCCGACATGCGCACACAGATCGACGCCGCCCGGCTGCTGGTCTGGCGGGCCTCGTGGATGGCGGTCAACGGCAGGCCGTTCGAGGCCGCCGAGGGCTCGATGTCCAAGCTGTTCGCCAGCGAGACCGCGAAGAAGGTCACGGCCCAGGCCATCCAGATCCTCGGCGGCAACGGTTACACCCGGGAGTACCCGGTGGAGCGGATGCACCGCGACGCGGCGATCTACACCATCTTCGAAGGGACCAGCGAGATCCAGCGGCTGGTGATCTCCCGCACGATCTCGGGCATGCCGATCCGCTAGCGGTGCCGCAGCGGCGTCAGTTGGTCGATGTCGTAGCGCCTTCTGAGGGCCTCGATCGCCGTGTGGTCCGGCGGGCCCCCGTTGCCCAGGATCTCCAGCAGTTCCTCGAAGTACCGCTCGTGGTCCGGCGGTGGGGACGCCTGGAAGAACATCTTGGCGGGGGTGTCGGTGGGGTTGGCGAAGGCGTGCGGGCAGCCCGGCGGGACGACGATGACCGTGCCCGGGGTCGCCCGCACCACGCGGTTGCCGGAGGGGGACTCCCACCGCTGCCAGTGGTCGGGGGTCCGGATCCGCGGCTCGAAGGCGAGCACGTCCAGCTCGCCCTCGAGCACGTAGAACAACTCCTCGCTGCGGGTGTGCACATGGGCGCCGACGTCGAAGCCCGGCGGGACCTCCACCTCGAAGGTGGACGCGGTCCGCGAGTGCGAGCCGGTCACCTTGAACGTCACGCGCTGGGCCGGCGCCTCGACGACGCGGCCCTGGCCCGGCGGTACGAGCAGCCCTTCCGTGCTCATCGCCGGCTCACCACGTCACGGGCAGGGCCTCGGGCACCCGGATCAACGCGCCCTTCCTGAAGGGCACGTGCTCCGGGGACACCGCGAGCCGCAGATTCGGCACCCGGTCAAGGAGGGCGTCCACCAGCAGCTCCGCCTCCAGCCGGGCCAACTGGCCGCCCGGACAGTAGTGCGGGCCGAAGCCGAACGCCACATGCGGGTCCGGACTGCGCGTGAGGTCGATCGTCCCGGGGTCGGGGAAGACGTCCGGGTCGCGGTTGGCGGCCAGGTACGACACGTAGACCGCGTCGCCCGCCCGGATCCGCACCCCCTTGATCTCCACGTCCTCCAGGGCGATCCGGGACAGCCCGACCGCGTTGCGGTGCGGGATGTAGCGCAGCAGCTCGTCGATGGCCCGGGGGCGCATCCGCCGGTCCGCGCGCAGCCGGTCGGCCAGCTCGGGACGGGTCAGCAGGATGTGGAACATCTGCCCGCTGTTGCTGGTGACCGCCTCGCCGCCGATCTGGAGGAGGATCGCGAGCCCCACGGCCTCCGCCAGGGCGATCTCACGGCGTGCCACGGCGGTCCCGAGCAGCGAGGCGATGTCCTCCCCGGGGCTGTCCGCGCGGGCGTCGAGGAGCTCGGCGAAGTACGTGCCCATCTCCTCCTTGGCCTGCTCGCTGACGGCGGCGCCGTGCGCGGAGGACAGGATCAGCCGGGTCCAGGCGTGCATCCCCTGCCGGTCCGCGACCGGCACCCCCATCAGCTCGCAGATCACCGCGATCGGGAACGGGCTGAGCACCTCGGCGGTCAGGTCGGCGGGCGGGCCGTTGGCGAGCAGGTCGTCGACCAGTTCGTCCAGCATCCGGCGAGCGCTGTCCCGCACCCGCTCGACACCGGGCGCGGTGAGGGCGGGGGCGACCGCGCGGCGCAGCCGGGTGTGGTCGGGCGGGTCCAGGAAGCCGACCGCGTCGCGGGCCGGGATGAAGTGCGGGGCCAGCCGGGTGATCTGCCGGTCGATGACCGCCTCGCGGCTGAACCGGGGGTCGTTGGTGACCGTCCGCATGTCGTCCATGCGGGTCACCAGCCACGCCCAGCCCTCGCCGTTGGGCAGCTCGATACGGGTGACCGGGCCCTGCTCCATCAGCTCGGAGAGCACCGGGTCGAAGGCCACGCCCGTCAGGTCGAACGCCGGCCAGTGCCAGAGCGGCGGCACCGTCCCGGTGCGTGCCTCCTCGACGAGCGTCTCCTCGGTCATGCCCCGCCCCCGGCCTGCCAGTAGCCGAGCGACATCTCGGCGGTGATGCCGGGACCGAACCCGGCGAGCAGTCCGCGCGCCCGGTCCTCGGTGCCGCCGTCGTCGAACAGCCGGCGCAGCGCGTCCAGGACGACGGCGCTGGCGATGTTGCCGTACTCGGTGAGCGTGGCCCGGCTGAACCGGAACGCGTGCGGCTCGACGTTCAGGAACTTGCTGAGGTCGTCGAGGATGCGCGGGCCGCCTGCGTGGATGACGTAGAAGTCCAGGTCGGACGCGTCCCAGCCGTGCACTCCGGCCAGGTCCCGCAGGGCCGGGGCGAGCGGCTCCATCGTGGTGGGCACCCGCTTGTCCAGCATGAAGTGGAAGCCGGTCGCCCGGACGTCGTAGGCGATCCACTCCTCGGTCTTGGGGATCAGGTACGAGCCGTTGCGCTCCAGCCGGACGCCCGTTCCGCCGGTGCCGCGGACCACGGCCGCGGCGATGCCGTCGCCGAACAGGCCGTTGGAGAGCAGGGAGCCGACGCCGAGGTCGGTGGGCTGGTAGCACAGCGAGCAGAACTCGCAGGCCACGATGAGCGCGTTGGCGTCCGGGTAGGCCGTGCAGAAGTCGTGGGCCCGGTTGATCGCGGCGCCCCCGGCGGCACAGCCCAGCTGGGCTATGGGCAGCTGCCGGGTGGTCGAGTCGAACTCCATCTCGTTGATCAGCCACGCGGTGAGCGAGGGCATCATGAAGCCCGTGCACGACACGTAGATGATGACATCGATGTCCCGGGCCAGGAGCTCGGCGTCGTCGAGAGCCCGCTGGATGACCGCGGGGACCCGGGCCTTCGCCTCCTCCTCGTAGAGCTTGTTGCGCTCCTCGAAGCCGGGGTGCTTGAGGGTCTCCTCGATGGGCTGAACGATGTGCCGGGTCCGCACGCCGGTGTTCTCGATCAGCCGGAGGGCCAGGGGGAGCTGCGGGTGGTCCGCGTGGCGGGACCGCGCGAGCTCCAGCGTCTCCTCCATCGTGATCACGTGCTCTGGAACGGACACCGAGGGTCTGCACAAAGTCGCCATGAGCCGTGCCTGCTTTCGCCTTCCGGAAGGCCGGTTGCCCCCCGGTCAGAGGGTGGTGCACCAGAAGGGTGGCTCATCCACGATCGCCCGAGAGAGCGACGATCTTCTCGCGGAACTACTCCAATCCGGCGACGGCGGACAGGGCCCGGCGGGCTCGCGAGACTCGGTTCGGGAGGACGGGAAACCGGCTCCCGCGGCCGGAAAGCGCCTGTTCACAGCGTTGTGGTCGCGTTCCGTCACGGGCCCCGCGGCCTGCTCCACCCGCCACCCACCACAGGAAGATCGAAGCCGCGCCTCCTGGGCCGTCGGGGGCGGGCGTCGGCGTCAGCCTTCAGGAGTACGGCACCGGGCCCGCACGGAGGCAGCCGCCGTCCATGCCGAGCCTGCGGCGCGGACGCCGCGCAGGCGCACGGCCGGGCTCCGTGTCTCGGGGCGGGGCCGGGCGGTAGTGCTGCGACCGGAAAGGTTCACCGGCTCGCGGGACGGGACGGGAATGGCAACACGGGGGGCTTGGCGGCCGTGCTGAAGCGCCTGCCGGGTCACGGCAGCCGACCGCGTGCCACGTCGAGCCCGTCAGCCCGGTTGGTCCCGCCGGCCCGTCCGTGCCGTCGGTCCGGTCAGCCGGAGGCGGTTCCGCTGCTGTGGGCGATGCAGGCCACGTCGATGCGGTCGGCCAGCTTGGCCAGCTCGATGGTCAGCGCGGCCACCGTATCCTCGTCGAGACCCTCCTGGCCGGCCTCCACCAGCCGCAGCCACCGCCCACCGACCGTGCGCAGCAGCTTGCTCACGTCGGCCGCGGCCACCTGCAAGGTACCGCGGTCGTCGACGATCAGAGGGAGAGTCACTTCGCGGTTCACAAAGGGGATCGTAGCCGTGGAAGGCTCACGCCCCGTGCCACACGGTGGTGATGTTGCAGAACTCGCGGATTCCGTGCCCGGACAGCTCACGTCCGAACCCCGACCGCTTCACACCCCCGAACGGGAACGCGGGGTGCGAGGCGGTCATCCCGTTGAAGTACACCCCGCCCGCCTCCAGGTCCCGTACGAACCGTTCCACCTCGGTCTCGTCCTCGGTCCAGACGTTGGAACTCAGGCCGAAGAGCGAGTCGTTGGCGATGAGCACCGCCTCGTCGAGGTCGGCCGCCCGGTACAGCGTGGCCACCGGACCGAACGCCTCCTCGCGGTGGATGCGCATCTCGCGGGTGATGCCGGACAGCACGGTCGGCGGGTAGTACCAGCCGGGCCGGTCGGGCCGTTCGCCACCGCACATCACATGGGCCCCGCCGCGCCGGGCGTCGTCGACGAGCTCCTCCAGGTCCGCGCGGCCCCGCTCGCTGGACAGCGGCCCGACCTCGGTGTCCTCCTGCAACGGGTCGCCGATCCGCAGCGCCCTCATACCGGCGGTGAAACGCTCGGCGAAGGCGTCGTAGACGTCCGTGTGCACGATGAACCGCTTGGCGGCGATGCAGGACTGGCCGTTGTTCTGCACGCGCGCGGTCACCGCGACCCCGGCGGCCCGGTCGATGTCGGCGGACGGCATCACGATGAACGGGTCGCTGCCGCCCAGCTCCAGCACCGTCTTCTTGATCATCTCCCCGGCGGTGGACGCCACCGCCCGCCCGGCCGGCTCGCTGCCGGTCAGGGTGGCCGCCTTCACACGCTCGTCGCGCAGGATGTCGTCGACCGCTCCGGAGCCGATGAGCAGGGTCTGGAAACAGCCCTCGGCGAAGCCCGCCCGGTGGAACAGGTCCTCCAGGTACAGGGCCGTCTGCGGCACGTTGGAGGCGTGCTTGAGCAGGCCGACGTTGCCGGCCATCAGGGCGGGCGCGGCGAAGCGGACCACCTGCCACAGCGGGAAGTTCCAGGGCATGACGGCCAGCACCGGTCCGAGCGGCCGGTAGCGGACCAGGGCGCGGGAGGCCCCGGAGTCCTTCACGTCCGACTCGGCGGGCCGCTCGTCGGCGAGCAGTTCCTCGGCGTGCTCGGCGTACCAGCGCATCGCCTTGGCGCACTTCGCGGCCTCCGCGCGCGCCTGCTTGACCGGCTTGCCCATCTCCGTGGTCATGACACGGGCGATCTCCTCCCGGTCCTCGTCGAGGAGGGCGGCGGCCCTGTTCATCAGCCGTGCCCGCTCGGCGAAGGCCGTCGTCCGGTACGTACGGAACGTGGCCTGCGCGAGCTGGAGCCGGCGCTCGATCTCCTCCTCGCCCATGGCCTCGTACGTCTTGAGCGTCTCGCCGTTGGCCGGGTTCACCGTGGCGATGGACATGGCTGACCTCCCCGGGGAGCGGGCTGTGCTTCGACCTTCCCGCGCCGCGGTGCCGATCGCAACGCGTGAGGTCCTCGTCAGAGCGAGTGCTCGGCCAGGCGGTCGAGAAACGCGGTCTGGGCCGTGACGATCACCTCGCGGGCCCGGTCCAGACCGAGCCAGGCCACCCGGTCGAGCTCCGGGAACTCCTGGGCGCGTCCGGACCGCGGCGGCCACTCCATGGTGAACGTGCCGGGGACGATCGCCGCCGGGTCGAGGTCGCCCTCGATCGCCCAGGCGGTGACGGTCTTGCCGTTCGTCTGCCGGACTTCGCCCAGCGGCACGGCCTCCCCGTCCGGCGGCGGCAGCCCCAGCTCCTCCCGGAACTCGCGGCGGGCCGCCTCCCACGCGGGTTCCTCCGGGTCGTACTCGCCCTTCGGCACCGTCCACGCCCCCGCCTCCCGCCGGGCGAAGAAGGGGCCGCCCATGTGTCCGAGGAGCACCTCCAGGCCGTCGCCGGAGCGCCGGTACAGCAGCAGGCCGGCACTGCGCCGACCCCGCCGGGCGCTCATGGCGCGACCTCCGGGTGCGCGGCCAGCAGCGTCGCGACGCTGTCCGCGTCCTCGGGCCGCTTGTCCTCGCGGTAGCGCACGACCCGGGCGAAGCGGAGGGTGACGCCCGCGGGGTAGCGGGTGGACCGCTGCAGGCCGTCGTAGGCGATCTCGACGACGAGTTCGGGACGTACGGTCACCACCCAGCCGTCGTCCTCGACGGCGAGCCGGCCCAGCCGCTCGGTCTGCCAGGCCAGCATGGCGTCCGTCATCCCCTTGAACGTCTTGCCGAGCATCGCGAAGCCGCCGTCGGCGGTGCGTGCGCCCAGGTGCAGGTTGGAGAGTTTGCCGGTGCGGCGGCCGTGGCCCCACTCGGCGGCCAGGATCACCAGGTCCAGGGTGTGCACGGGCTTCACCTTGAGCCAGGACGCGCCTCGCCGGCCCGCGCTGTAGCCGGCGTCGAGGGCCTTGACGACCACGCCCTCGTGGCCGCGCCGCAGTGTCTCGGCCAGGAACCGTTCGGCCTCGCCCACATCGTCCGGTCCGGACACCAGGGTGCGCCTGACCCGCATCGGCTCCGGCACCAGACGGGCCAGCTCGGCGTGGCGCTCGGTCAGCGGCAGGTCGAGCAGGTCGCGGTCGCCGACCGACAGCGCGTCGAAGAAGACGGGGGAGACGGGGACGGCCTCGGCGGCCGTGGCCACGTCGACGCGCGAGCCCACGCGTCCGGCGGTCTCCTGGAACGAGCGCGGCCGCCCGTCCGCCCCGAAGGAGATGACCTCGCCGTCCAGGATGAACCGCTCGCCGTTCAATTCCCTTGCGACCGCCGTCAGTTCCGGAAGCCGGTCGGTGATGTCGTCCAGGGTGCGGGTGTGCACCCGTACGGTGTCGCCGTCCCGGTGGACCTGGACCCGGATGCCGTCGAGTTTCTCCTCGACGGCGCACGCGCCGAGCCTTTCGACCGCCTCGGCCACGGAGGAGGCGCTGTGCGCCAGCATCGGCAGGACCGGGCGGCCGACGGTGAGCCGGAAGCGCTCCAGCGCCGGTGGGCCGTCCGCGAGCAGGGCCTGGGCCACCGTCTGCAACGATCCGGCCAGCATCACCGCCCGCCGCACGTCCACCGGGGGCGCGCCCGTCGCCCCGGCCAGCGCCTCGACGGCGATGGCGTCCAGCGCCCCCTGCCGGACCTCGCCGGTGAGCAGCCCCAGCAGGAACCGCTGTTCGTCCTCGGTCGCCGCGGCCATCAACTCACCGACGATCCGGGAGCGTTCCGCCTGGGATCCGGTGCCGGAGACCTTGCCGAGCTCGCTCAGCCGGGCGTCCACCTCGCGCACGGTGAGAGACGCCTCGGCGGCCGGGGCGACCCGGCGGCCGAGCACCTTCCAGCCCACCCCGAGCCGCCCCTGCGGCAGCCGGCCCGCCAGATAAGGAATGACGACCGGCACATCCTCCGCCCCCGCCTCCCGGAACAACTCCGCAAGCAGAACGATCTTCCGGGACCGAGCCGAGGCGGCAGCAACCTCCCGCGAAACCCGAGCCAACCGCGCGAGCAACATGCAGCCATGGTGCAACGCGGGACGCCGTCCTACACCCGGACGTCGCCTTGCGCGTGGGCGCCGCCTGCACCCGGGCGCCCCCTACACCCGGGCCGTGCTCCCCGCCGCCACCGCCGCGTCGAGGTCGGTGAACAGCAACTCGCCGTTGATTGCGGCGCCGGCGCGGTAGCCGCGGCTGGCTGCGTTGATCACCTGTTCGGCGAAGCCGCTCGCGTTTCCGGCCGACCACAGGCCCGGGACGGTTGTCAGGCCCCGTTCGTCGATCACCGGGAAGGCGCCGAACGGCGTCTCGCGGAGTTCGGCGCCCAGTTGCTGGAGGAGGTCGGTCTGCGGCAGCGCGCGCGGCGCGACGAAGAGCGCCTCGCGGGCGTGCGTCGTGCCGTCGGCAAGGCGGACCCCGGTCAGCCGGTCCGCCTCGACGACGATCCCGGCCACCTCGCCGGGCACCACGTGGACGCCGGCCGCGGCCAGTCGGCGCAGGTCGTCGTCGTTCAGCTCGTCCTCGGCGACCCGGTGCAGGAAGAGCGTCACGTCCTTGGACCACTGGGTCACCATCAGCGCCTGGTGGACGCTCAGCGGGGTCGTGGCGAGCACGCCGAAGGCCTGGTCGCGCACCTCCCAGCCGTGGCAGTACGGGCAGTGCAGGACGTCGCGGCCGAAGCGTTCGGCGAGGCCCGGGACCGCCGGGAGCTCGTCCTTCAGGCCGGTGGCGACGACCATCTGCCGGGCGTGGACCGTACGCCCGCCGGCCAGCGTCACGTCGAACTCGCCGTCGGCGTCCCGGACGGCCTCCACCGCCCGGTCCCGGACCAGTTCGACCCCGTACCGCTCGATCTCCTCGCGGCCGGCGGCGAGGAACCGCTCCGGGGACATACCGTCCCGGGACAGGAAGCCCTGCATGTGCGCGGACGGCGCGTTGCGCGGCTCGCCCGCGTCGACGACCAGCGTGCGCCGCCGGGCTCGGCCGAGGACCAGCGCGGCGGACAGGCCCGCCGCGCCGCCTCCGACGACGACGGCCTCGTACTTCTCGGCCGGCTCCGTCTTCTCACTCTTCTCGGTCATGGTGACCACCTCCATCGAGAAGGTCGCCGGTCCAGTGCCGGACTGACAAACGCATTTGCTGGTTCGGCAAGCGAGGCAGCAGTATCGAGGCATGAGCATCGAGGACGTTCTGGCCGATGTGGGCCCCCGGCTGCGCCGGATACGCAAGGAACGGGAGGTCACCCTCGCCGCCCTCGCGGAGGCGACCGGGATCTCCGTCAGCACCCTGTCGCGCCTGGAGGCGGGCCTGCGCAAGCCGAGTCTGGAGCTGCTGCTCCCGATCGCCCAGGCCCATCGGATGCCGCTGGACGAACTGGTCGGAGCCCCTCCGGTGCGCGATCCGCGGGTTCGGGCCGAGCCGATCGTGCGCGGCGGCCGCACCCACTGGCCGCTGACCCGGCAGCCGGGCGGCCTTCAGGCGTTCAAGGTGCTGGAACCGCGGCGCAGGCTCGAACCGGACCCGCGGACCCACGAGGGCTACGAGTGGCTGTACGTGCTGTCCGGCAGGCTGCGGCTGGTGCTCGGCGGGCACGACGTGGTGCTCACGGCCGGGGAGGCGGCGGAGTTCGACACGCGCGTACCGCACTGGTTCGGGTCGACGGGGGAGGGGCCGGTGGAGTTCCTGAGCCTGTTCGGGCCGCAGGGCGAGCGCATGCACGTACGGGCGCGGCCGGCGCGCGGTGGCGAGGACGGCTGACCACGGGGTGTTCCCGGATAGGCAAGCGACTGCTTAGTATGCGATCGACCCCGGTCAGACGACGCGACGACGCGGTCCCCCTGGAGGCGGCGCATGCAGGCATGGCGAGTGCACGACAACGGCGAGCCGGGCAAGGTGATGCGGCTGGAGGAGACCGAGCCGCCCGTCCCGGGCGAGGGCCGGATCCTGCTCAAGGTGAGTGCCGCCAACATCAACTTCCCTGACGCGCTGCTGTGCCGCGGCCAGTACCAGATCATGCCGCCGCTGCCCTTCACCCCGGGCGTGGAGATCTGTGGCGAGACGGAGGACGGCCGCCGGGTGATCGCCAACCCGGAGCTGCCGCACGGCGGTTTCGCCGAGTACGCGGTCGCCGCCACCGACGCCGTACTGCCCGCCCCCGACGCGCTGGACGACGCCGAGGCGGCCGCCCTGCACATCGGCTACCAGACGGGCTGGTTCGGCCTGCACCGCCGGGCGCGCCTGGAGGCCGGCGAGACCCTGCTCGTCCACGCCGCCGCCGGAGGCGTCGGCAGCGCGGCCGTGCAGCTCGGCAAGGCGGCCGGCGCCCGGGTCATCGGTGTCGCCGGCGGTGCCGGGAAGGCCGCCGTGGCCCGCGAGCTGGGCTGCGACGTGGTGATCGACCGGCACACCGAGGACGTCGTCGCCGCCGTGAAGGAGGCCACCGGCGGCCGGGGCGCGGACGTGGTCTACGACCCGGTCGGCGGCACTGCCTACGCCCAGTCCGCCAAGGCCGTCGCCTTCGAGGGCCGGATCCTCGTCGTCGGCTTCGCCGGCGGGACCATCCCCAGCCCGGCGCTGAACCACGCACTCGTCAAGAACTACTCGATCGTCGGCCTGCACTGGGGCCTGTACAACACCAAGAACCCCGAGCTGGTCCGGCACTGCCACGAGCAGCTCACCGACCTGGCCGCCCGGGGCGCGATCAAACCGCTGGTGAGCGAGCGGGTGCCGCTGGCCGGGGCCGCGGCCGCCGTCCAGCGGGTGGCCGACGGAGCCACCACCGGCCGCGTCGCCGTGGTGCCCGCCCTGGAGAACGGAGTCGCCGCATGACCGACGCCGACGAACTGCGCTGCCGCACCGGCGAGTTGCTGGCCGCGCACCCGCCGGCCACCACCGAGCGCGTCCTCGGACTGCCCGCCGAGCCGCGCACCGACAAGGACGTCGCCTGGAAGGACCTCGCCCGATGAGCACCACGAGCGCCGAACCCGACCTGCTGTACTCGGAGGAGGAAGAGGCGCTGCGCGCCGCCGTCCGGGACCTGCTCACCGACCACTGCGCCCCGGCGGACGTGATCGCGCGCGCCGAGACGGACGCCTCGCACGACCTCGCGCTGTGGAAGACGCTCGCCGACGGAATGGGCCTGGCCGGTCTGCTGGTGCCCGAGGAGCACGGCGGCCAGGGCGCCACACACCGCGAAGCGGCCGTAGTCCTGGAGGAGTTGGGCCGCGCGGTGGCTCCCGTCCCGTACCTCACCAGCGCCGTGGTCGCCACCGAGGCGCTGCTGGCCTGCACGGGTGACGACCGCGCCGGGCTCCTGTCCCGTCTGGCGTCCGGTCGTGCGATCGGCGCCCTCGCGGTCGGGCTGCACACCGCGCCGGGCGCCTTCAGGACCGTACGGCTGGAATCCGGGCTGCTGCACGGGGAGTTGACGGGCATCGCGGACGCGGCGGTCGCCGACGTGCTGCTCGTGCCCGCGGAGGACGGCGCGCTCTACGCCGTCGACGCGGACGACGCCACCATCACCCCGCAGGTGTCGCTGGACCTGACCCGGCCGCTCGCGGCCGTCTCCTTCGACGCCGTACGGGGCCGCCGGCTGGGCGACGCCGGGCCCGCCGTGCACCGGGCGCTGCGGGCCGGCGCCGGACTGCTCGCCTCCGAACAACTCGGCCTCGTCGACTGGACGTTGACCGAGACCGTGCGCTACCTGAAGGAGCGCACTCAGTTCAACCGGCCCGTCGGCGGCTTCCAGGCGCTCAAGCACCGGCTCGCCCAGCTGTGGCTGGAGGTCGCCGGCCTCCGCGCCGCCGCCCGGTCCGCGGCCGACGCGCTCGCCAGGGAGGAGGGCGCCGACGTGGCGGTCGCCGTCGCCCAGGCCTACGCGGGGCCCGTCGCCGTCCACGCGGCCGAGGAGGCGCTGCAACTGCACGGCGGCATCGGCATGACCTGGGAGCATCCGGTCCACCTGTACCTGAAGCGGGCCAAGGCGGACTCGATCGCGTACGGCACCGCGGGCGCCCACCGCGAGGCGCTGGCCCGGCTGGTCGGCCTCGAAGCGCCCTGACCCGCGAGCCGGGCGTCAGGGGTGCAGGCTGCCGACGATCTGCGCTGTGGCGATCAGGCCCTCGTGAATGGTGGGCGCCATGCTCGTACCCGCCAGGAAGAAGCCGAGCAGGACGCAGACCAGGGCGTGCGAGAACTTCAGCGCGCAGTTGCGCACGAAGATCACCGCAAGGAGCAGAAGCAGCAGCACCACAGAGATGGAAATGGCCATCGTCGTCCTCCTCCGCCACGCCCACTTCGCGGCTTTCGGCCGCAAGTGTGGCGTAGCGGAGGGTCAGGCCGTGCGGGAGACGCGTCCTCCGAACGAGTGGTTCTGCCGCCGTACTGGAACCGCGCCCCGCGTTCCGGAACGTGATGTCCCGTGCGGGGCTCAGGCCTCGATGACACGGGAGCGGATGAGGAAGCGCACTCCCTCGGGTGCCTCCAGGGAGAAACCGCTGCCCCGTCCGGGCACCACGTCGACGATGAGCCGGGTGTGGCTCCACACTTCGTACTGGCTGCGCGACATCCAGAACGGAACCGGCCGGTCCACCCCCTCGACCTCCAGTTCCGCCAGCAGCACGTCCGAGCCCCCGGTACGGAACTCGCCGTCCGGATAGCACATCGGCGCGCTTCCGTCGCAGCAGCCGCCGGACTGGTGGAACATCAGCGGCCCGTGCGCCTCGCTCAGCCGCCGCACCAGGCCGGCCGCCGCGGGGGTGAACTCCACACGCGGGATCTCCTCGTACATCGTCGCCGTCCTTCGCCGCCCCGGAAGAAGAAGCCGGACCCAGACAAGCAGCACGGAGGTTGCGACAAGGTTGCACGGCACGCGTTCCCGGGGGCCTGCCCTACGACGTCGGGCCGCCGTGCCCCCTCGCGACGCGCGCGTACGGGCGATCACTGAGATCCTGAGCGGGAGAAGCGCTGCCCATGACATGACCGGTGGTGGTGAGCGCGGTGTCCGAACGCGGCGACAACAGTCCCGGGCCGACGGCCGCGGGCCTTGATCCCCTGGGGGACCCGTTCCTCCGAACCCGGTTCGCCGTGCCAGTACCGCCGGCCACGTTCCTGCGCCGGCAGCGCCTGCTCGATCACCTGGACCAGGCACTGGCCACACCGCTGACCATGGTCAACGGCGGCGCGGGTGCGGGCAAGACGCTGCTGGTCGCCGACTGGGCCGCCCACCTGGAACGGCCGGTGGCCTGGCTCACCGCGGGCACCACCGACCAGGCACCCGGAGTCTTCTGGGCCTACCTGCTGGAGGCCCTGCGCGCGTGCGGGGCGCACGAGATCCGCGACGTCGGCCGCCCGGCCGAGGCCGGAGTGGTGAACCACGGCCTGCTCGCCCGGCTCGCCGCGCGGCTGAACGGCCGCGACCGACCCGTGGTCGTCGTCCTCGACGAGTACGACCGGGTGACCGCACCGGAGATCGCCGATCAGCTCGGTTTCGTCCTGCACCACGCCGGACAGGGCATGCACCTGGTCCTCGTCACCCGCACCGAACCGACGCTGCCCCTGCACCGCTACCGCGCGGACGGCACGTTGACCGAGATCAGGGACGCGGAACTGGCCTTCACCCCGGAAGAGGCGGGGACCCTGCTGGAACTGCACGGGCTGCGGCTCGGCCGCGACGCGGCCCGCGCGCTCGTCGAGCGCACCCGGGGCTGGGCGGCGGGCCTGCGGCTGTGCGCCCTGGCCGCGCGGCAGAGCTGCGACCCGGAGACCTACCTCAAGGAGTTCGAGGCCGGACAGAGCACGATCGCCGACTTCCTGCTGGCCGAGGTGCTCAAGAGACAGCCGGCCCCGACCCAGGACCTGCTGCTGCGGGTCAGCGTCCTGGACCGGTTCTGCCCCGACCTGGCCAACGCGCTCGCCGGGCGCCGGGACGCCGAACCCATCCTGGCCGAGCTGCACCGGGCGAACGCGTTCGTGGAGCACCTCGGCCATTCCTGGTACCGCCTCCACCCGCTCTTCGCGGAGATCCTCGCGGCGCACCTGCGGGTGCGGTTCCCCAACCTGGAGACCGAACTGCACCGCAGGGCCGCCGAGTGGCTGCGGCACACCGGGCCGCTGCCCGAGACGCTCGCCCACGGCGCCGCGGCCGGCGACTGGCGGTTCACCGCCCGCGCCCTGGTGGACGACCTCGCGATCGGGGAGTTCTTCACCGGCCTGCGCTCCGGGGACCTGGGCGAGCTGTTCTCGCGGATGACCCCCGAGACCACCGGCCCCGAGGCCGACCTCGTCCGCGCGGCGCGCGAGCTGTCCGACGGCGACCTCGGCCACGCCCGCCCGCACCTGGAGCACGCCCGTCGAGAACTGGCCCGCGCCGGTGCCGACATGGCGGCGGCCCGGCTCAGCTTCGCCCTCCTGGACATTCTCGCCGCCCGGCTGACCGGCGCCCCGGGCCGGGCCGAACACGCCGCCCGGACGGCGCGGGAGCTGCAACAGGACCTCCCCGCCGAACTCCTGGACAAGCACCCCGAACTCGCCGCCCTGCTGCAGACCCACCTGGGCGCCGCCCGCCTGTGGGCGGGACGCTTCGAGGACGCCAGGGCCGCGCTGTCCGCCGCGGCGGCCGGCTCCGACGGGGCCACGGCGCTGCCCCGGGAGGAGTCCCTGAGCCAGCTCGCGCTCATCGACTACCTGACCGGCTGGCCCACGCGCGCGGAACGCAAGGCCCTGGCGGCACTCGCCGACGCGGAACGGTTCAGCCTGACCGAGCCGACCGGCTCCGGACTCGGCCACCTGGTGCTGGCCGCGGTGGCCGTCGACCGTGACGAACTGGGGGAGGCCCAGGCCCTGCTGGACCGGGCGACGGCCCCGCAGCCGGTGCCGTGGGATCCCGTGGCGGCCGCCGGCCTGGTCATCGCGCGGGCACGGCTCCAACTGGCCCGCGGAGAGGCCGGGGCCGCCCTGGAGACCGCCGATTCGGCCGTCCCCGCCGCCGTGGCCTCACCCTGGGCCGAAGCCCACACCGCGCTCGTCGTCTCCGCGGCCCACCTCGCCGAGGGCCGCCCCGAGCTGGCCGTGAAGGTGCTGGAGGACGCCGTGGGCCACGACGCCGCCTGCACGGTGGCGGCCGCCCGCGCCCACCTCGCCGCCGGTGACCCGGGCACCGCCCTGGACCTGCTCGACGCGCTTCCCGCCGGGCAGCGCAGCGGTCCCGCCGTCACGGTCCGGGCCCTGCTCGTGCGTGCCGAGGCCACCGGCAGGCAGGGCGACCACGCCACCGCGCGCCGGCTGGCGACCCGCGCGCTGCTGGAGGCCCGCAACGAGCGACTGCGGCGCCCCTTCCACGAGGCCGGACCGTGGTTGCGCCGCCTGCTGGACACGGACGCGTTCCCCCGGCCACCGGCCCGCCCGGGTCCCCCGCCCGGGACCGAGCCGGGGACGGACCGCCCGCCCGCCCTGGTCGTCGACCGGCTCAGCGGCCGCGAGCGGGACGTGCTCCAGCGGCTCGCGCTGATGATGACGACCGAGGAGATCGCCGCGGACCTGTTCGTGTCGGTCAACACCGTCAAGACCCACCTCAAGAGCGTGTACCGCAAGCTCGGCGTCAACCGGCGCAACGAAGCGGTGCACCGGGCCCGCGACCTGCGCCTGCTGTGAACCGCCTGCCACGGGCCCACACCGACTACACCGGCGGGGTGTACGGGTCCATGCTCGCCGCCTCCGTGGTGGTCGGCGCCGGGGTACCGGAATACTTCCCGCGGCTGCGACTGGCGCTGTTGCTGGTGCTCACCGGTCTGGTGTTCTGGCTCGGGCACGTGCACGCCCAGCTGTTCGGGGCCCGCCTGGCCCAGCGCCACCCGGATCGCGGCACCGTCCTGCACGTGTGCCGCGACGAGTGGCCGATCGCCCAGGCGGCCCTGCCGCCCGCCCTCGCGCTGACCGTCAGCCCGCTGTTCGGCCTGGACCTGGCGGGCGGGCTGTGGCTGGCGCTCTCCGTGGCCGTGGCCGGCCAGGTGGGCTGGTCGGCGGCCGCGGCGCGCCGGGCCGGCGCCTCGTGGGGCCTGGTCGCGGGCACGGCAGCGGTCAACCTGGTGATCGGGCTGCTGATTCTCGTGTTCAAGGTCGTCCTCACTCACTGACACGGGACGCACCCACCTGCCGTATCACCTGCGCCGGGTGAGGCCCGGGCGCCCCGGCCGGGCGGACCCTCGGACAGGGGGCGTGGTACGCCCGTCCCCAGGCCACCGTGGGAGCGGCTGATGCGCTACGAGATCCGCGTCGACGGGCATATGTCGGAGACGCTGACCAAGGCATTCCCGGAGCTGGACCACGTGGTGATGTCCGGTCAGACCGTCCTGTTCGGCCCCGTCGTGGACGAGGCGCACCTGTACGGGCTGCTGGCCCGCTGCCAGTCACTGGGCCTGCGGGTCCTGGAGATGCGCCGCATCCCGGAGTGAGCTACCCGGGCGGCCGGTCGCGGTGCTGCTGGCGCAGACCCGCCTGGATCGCACCCGTCAGCACGCGCGCCGCGACACCCACGAGCAGCAGTCCGCCGGTCATCTGGAGCATGGCCAGCACCCGCCCCGTCTGCGACCGCGCCGTGATGTCGCCGTATCCGACGGTGGTGAACGTGGTCAGCGTGAAGTACAGGGCGTCCGTCCTGGTCAGCGGCTCGGTGAAGGAGCCGGGGTCGGAGTGGTCCAGGAGGTGGTAGGCGCCGGCGAACAGCAGCAGGAAGAGCGGAAGCGTGATCGCCAGCGCCTCCACGGCCTTCAGCCGGGGGTAAGGCGAGCGGGTGATGGCCCACACCTCCCACGCGAAGAACAGCGCGACACCGACCAGCCCCAGCCCGAGCAGGATCACCGTCGTGGCCGAGGCCCGGCCGTCCAGCGGCAGCAGGTAGTACGCCGTCACCAGACCGGCTGTGACGAGCACCGAGCGAGCGAGCACCAGGACGGCCGCCGACCGGGGCACATGCTGCTCCCGGTCCCGCGGCGGCGGGCGCTTCCCCGCGGTGTCCGGGGTGCGAGGAGCTGCCGAGTCGCTCATCTCGTGTCCCTCCGGTTCCGCTGTCCGGGAAACGCGCGCACAGGCATCCAGATCAACGCGGCAGCGCGGGGGACGGATCACCCCCCATGGGTGACCCGTGGGACACCCACCCGCGGGACGCTGGCGTACGGGTCCCCGCACACCGTCCCGTCGGCGGTCCGGCAGCGACCTGCAACCGATCCCCGCGAGGAGGAGCCATGACCGTGTCGCGTGGTTCGGCATCGCATGCCGGAACGGAGCACAGGCCCGGCGGGACGGGCCCCCACCCGGCCGGGGACCCCGCCGACATGCTGGCGGGCCTCGGCAGTTCGTGGTCCTGGCTCCTGGGCTCGGCGCTGGCGACGCTGGTGCCGGGGATCATCGTGCTCGCCTGGCCGAACGAGACCCTGCACGTCCTGGCGATCGTGATCGGGCTGTACCTGCTCGTGACCGGCGCGTTCCGGTTCGTCGCCGCGTTCTCCCGGGAGGAGCACGGCGAGCGCCTGCCGCGGCTGCTGGTCGCGGTGCTGTTCGTCCTCGCCGGGGTGCTGTGCCTGAGGCACCCGTTGCAGACGATCGCCGCGCTCTCGCTGATCGTCGGGATCGTCTGGCTGCTGTCCGGCATGCTCACCGCCTACACGGCGCTCGGCTTCCGGAGCCTGCCCCACCGCGGCGTCCTCCTCGGCGCGGCGGCCCTCGGCATTGTCGCGGGCATCGTGGTGCTGGCGCTGCCCACGCAGTCGGCCCTGGTGCTGACCCGGCTGCTCGGCCTGTGGCTCGTGCTGCTCGGCCTGGTCGAACTGGGCGTCGCCTTCGCCTGGCGGTCGGCGCTGCGCAGGGCCGCCACGGGGACCCCGTCGGGGCCCGCGGCCACGGTCTGAGCCCCCTCGTACGCCGCCCGCCGCGCCGGTCCGGGGGAGCACGCCCGCCGTCCAGCCCCCGTCCGGGCGGTCCCCGTACGAGCGGTTCACGCCGTGCGCACGCCGTGTGGCGCGCTGCCCCGCACGCGACGACCAAGGAGGATCCATGGCCCCCGCCGACGCCCCCGTCCCGCCGGCCCCGGGGAGCGCCGGGGAGCCCCGGCGCTCCCTGACCCCCGCGGAGTACGCCGAGTACGAACGGCTCCGCCGGACCGCCGCGGTCAAGCACCGGAGGATGCGCCGGGCGGGCGCCACGGTCCTGCTGGTGGTGACGCTGGTGTTCGCCCCCCTGGCCATCGTCGCGGCCTGGGTGCACGACACGGTCGCCGACACGGACCGCTACGTCCAGACCGTCACACCCCTGGCCCGCGAACCGGCCGTGCAGAACGCCGTGACCGACCGGCTGACCAAGCGCGTCGTCGACAACATCGACGTGAACGCGGTGACAGCGGCGCTGACCGACGCCCTCAGGAAGTCCGGGGCTCCGCCGCGCGTCGTCGAAAGCTCCACCGTGCTGACCGGCCCGCTGCGCAGCGCCGTCACCGACGTGGTGCACCGTGTCGTCAAGCGCGTCATCACCAGCGACGCATTCGAAGAGGTCTGGGTGACCGCCAACAGGCGGGCGCAGATGGCGCTGATGAACGTCCTCACCGGAAGCCAGAAGGGAGCCGTACGGGCCCAGGGCGACACCGTGCAACTGGACATCGGGGTCGTCGTCGACCAGGTCAAGCACGAGCTGGAGCGCGCCGGCTTCCGGAAGGCCTCGGTCATACCCGCACCCGACCGTTCGATCACGCTGTTCAGGACCGAGAAGCTGAGCAAGGCCCAGGACGCCATGCGGCTGCTCGACATCGTCGGCGTCTGGCTGCCCGTCGTGACCATCGTGCTCGCCGCGCTGACCGTGTGGACGGCTCCGTCGCACCGGCTGATGTTGCAGGTCACGGCCGTCGGCGTGGGCGTGATGATGATCGTCCTGCTCATCGCCCTGGCCGTGGCCCGCCGGGTCTACCTCGGCTCCGTCCCTCCGACCACACTGCCCCCGGACGCCGCCGCGGTCATCTACGACACCCTGGTGCGGTTCCTCCGCGACAGCGCGCGCACCCTCCTGGTCGTCGCCGTGATCACGGCGCTGGCCGCCTACCTGTACGGCCCGGGACGCGCCGCTCGCGGGGTGCGGACGCTGGCCCGGCGGAGCACCGGCGCCGCCGGCGAGGCACTCGGCCGTGCCGGAGTGCACACCGGCACGGCCGGACACTGGCTGGACGCCCACCGGAAGTGGACCACTGGCGTCGTCATCGCGGCCGGCGCGCTCGCCCTGGTGCTCTGGAACAACCCCACGGTCGCGGTCGTCGCACTCGTCCTGTGCGTCGTCCTCGCCGTCCTGATCCTCCTGGCCGTCCTCGCCTCCGCCACGGGTCCCGCCGACTCCGCGGGATCCGGCGGCGTACGCCCCGCGACGTCCTGAGCCCCCGAGCCCCAGGGCAGCGCGGCGAGGCACCACGGTGGAGTTGCACGGTCACCCGCATCGGGTGAGGCGCCCACGCCTTGCCGTGCGCACGCTGACAGAGGGCAGACAGCGCACCCGGGCACAGGCCCGGGACGGAGAAGAGAAATGAGCACGCAGATGAACCTCGCGTACGACTACCCGCTGCTGAGCGCCTTCTGGACGATGCTCTGGTTCTTCCTGTGGATCATGTGGTTCGTCCTGCTCTTCCGGGTCATCCTCGACATCTTCCGCGACGACGGCCTGAACGGCTGGGCCAAGGCCGGGTGGCTGGTGTTCTGCATCGTGCTGCCGTTCCTCGGCGTCCTCGTCTACGTCATCGCCCGCGGCAAGAGCATGGGCCGCCGGGAGATCGCACAGGCGCGGGAGCAGCAGGAGGCCTTCAACGCCTACATCCGGCAGACCGCGGCAGGCGGCGGGGGCGGGTCCAAGGTCGACGAACTCGCCCGGCTGTCCGACCTGCGCGCCCGTGGAGACATCACCGACGAGGAGTTCGCCCGGGCCAAGGAGATGATCCTGACCAGCGGCGTCCCCGAGGGGCGCGCCACCTCCGTGACCTCCACCCCCGAGAGCCCCGACAGCTCCGTCAGCTCCACTCCCGGCCGTCGATGAACACGCCGGACGAGACGAAACGAGGGAGAAGATGACCGCGACCCACACCGCACGGCCGCATCCGGCGAAGCAGGCATGGGCCACCGGCCTGACGGCCTTCGCCGCCGTCATGCTGATGATCGCCGGAGTGCTCGACATCTTCCGCGGGATCATGGGCATCGCCCAGGACGACGTCTTCGTCACCACGCGCAACTACGTCTTCCAGTACGACCTCACAGGCTGGGGCTGGATCCACCTCGTCCTCGGGGTGCTCGCCGTGATCGTCAGCATCGGGCTGTTCCAGACGGCGATGTGGGCGCGCGTGGCCGGTGTGACGATCGCCGGGCTGATCATCCTCGCCAACTTCCTGTCCCTGCCGTACTACCCGGTCTGGGCGGTCGTGATGATCGCGTTCTCCGGGTTCATCATCTGGGCCCTGTGCGTGCTGCGGCCCGAGGAGTCCCCGGCCTCTCCCACCACCGCCGCGTCCTCCACACCCGCCACCTCCTCCACTCCCTCCTCCACCACCGGAACCGCCCCGCCCCGCAACCCGTGAGGGGCCGGGCGAGCCGACCGCCGCGGCTCGGGCGAGCACATCGCCCGCGCCGCGCCGACGCGCGCCGGGAGACGCCGGGCCCGCCAGTGCCCCGGAGCGGCGGAAGAGGGCTTCGACAGGCGATCGTGTCGGGAGTGGGCCCTGGGTGGAGGGTGTGCCTCACCCCTGTGGGGTGTGTCCGCTGCGAGCCCGAGGAGGTGAACGGGATGAGAGTCCCAGCTCCCATTCCGTCGCACCCGAGGCGTCCGGCGGGCACCGTACCGCCGCCTGACGGCCTGCCTCGACTCGAGGTGCCGCGCGGCGATCGTGGTCGCCGCCGGTGCGCCTGAGGGTGCCGATCAGGCGGAGGTGCCTCATGACGGTCACCATCACGCTGCCCCGGCTCTCTGTGCCCGCCGTGACCGAGCGCGGTCTGCGGCTTCTGCTGCCGGCCGCCGAACCGGCGCTCCTCGCCCTGGCCGACCTCTGCGGTGTCGGAACGGCGGTACGCCTGCTGGGGCTCGGCATCAAGCTCGTCCGGTCGCCCACGCAGGACTGATCCGGCCTGGGAGCGGACCGACCAGCCGTACGCTGCCGGTCGCTCCGCTCCCGGGATGCGGCGCCCATACCGGCGCGTAGCGTGGAAAGGGCGATGCAGGAACCTCAAGAGACCAGGCGGGAGGGATTCTCGTGGGTACAGCACCGGAGACCCTGCAGAAGGCCGAACTGACGGAGGAGCAGAAACGCGCCAGTGAGCGTCAGTGGTTCCTCGATGCCGACACCGGCGAGCTGAAGCCGGAGGAGGGTTCCGACCGCGACGAGCAGACCGGGTCCGGCCCGGTTCGCGTGGCTCGCTGGACCTTCGATTGACCGCTCCGCCCGAGGACCGCGTCTGGGCGCGCCACCACCGGCGTACGGGAGCGGTGCTGATCGTCGGCGCGGGAGCGGTCGGCGGATTCCTCGCCGAGGAACTCGCCCGGATCGGATTCAGCCCGCTGCGGCTGGTCGACCCCGACACGCTCGCGGTGGAGAACCTGATCCGCCACCCACTCGGTGCCCCCGCCCTGGGCCGGCCCAAAGCCCTGGCACTGGCAGCGAAGATCCGTCGTGACTTCCCCTCCTGCGACGCCACCGGCCATCACGCGGACTTCCTCGCGTTGCCCGCGGACGAGCAGCGGTCGCTGGTGGGCGGCGCGGACGTGGTGGTGGCGGCGACCGACTCCGCCGTGTGCCAGCGCCACGTCAACCGCGTGGCCCTCGCGGTCGGCAGGCCCGCGGTGTATCCGGCGGTCTGGGTGGACCCCAGGATCCGTGACGCCGAGGTCGGCGAGATCCTGTGGGTGCTCCCCGGCAGGCGCACACCCTGTTACGAGTGCGCGGTGGCCTTCCGGCAGGGGACCGCCGACACCCAGGCGGCTCGCGGTGCCCGGGTGGACATCCAGCTCGTCGCCCTGGCCACGGCCCAGGTCGTGACCGCGCTGGCACACCCCGACGACGACCGCTCGGCGATCCTCGATCATCAGCGCAACGCCATCTACCTGCACGGGCTGACGCCCACCTCGCCCGGTGTCCGGGCCACCTTCCCCACCACGGGGCTGAGCAGCCGGAACGTCCGGGTCCCCTTCCCGTCCCGGCCCTGCGCCGCCTGCCACGGCTGGCGCCATGTGACCTCCTCCCCGGCATTGGCCGCCGAGGGAACGGGCGCGCGGCCCGGCGAGGACGGGGGACGCAGCTGGCCCGTCTTCGCCGCCGTCGTGCTGTGCATCGTGGTCCTGTTCATTGTTTCGGTCGTCCACGGCAAGCCCATGTAGGGCCGGCGACGCCGAGAGTGCGCGTGTTGGCCCTTTATGGCTGCTCGGCGGCAGACCCGGGACCGGGGGGCGGTTCGAGTCCGGTCACCGCGTACTCGATCCGGACGTCGTCGGCCAGTTTCAGCGCACCCAGGAACGCGCTGTACGGCTTGATCCCCCAGGTGGACTGGGTGACGACAGCCCAGCCGCACACCATTCCGTCCCCGTCGCCGCCCCCGTGCACGGTCACCGGATGGCTCCGGCCCTTGATCGTGAGTTCTCCCGTGATCTCGAAGGACTCCGGCGTTCCCGTGACGTTCGTGGAGCGGAAGGCGATGACGGGGTGCTGCGCGGTGTGCAGCAGGCCCTCGCCCTCCAGCAGGCGTTTGATCTCCGCCTTGTCGGCGTCGGTGAGGGGCTTGAGCCCTCCCGTTCCCTCCCGGACCGCCAACGATCCCGCCTCGACCGTCACGGTCACCGACGACTTCCCGGGATCACCCGTGACGACCACCGCCTCCCCGGACCACCGGGTGGCTTCGAGCGTGAGATCGTGCCCCGCCTTCCGCCCGAGCCCCGCGCGGCTGGTCCTGATCAGCAGCCGACCGGTCGGCGATCCGAATCCGTACGTTCCCTCACTCAGCACCACAATTCCGACTGTAGACGACGAGGCTCGAGTGTTTCCGGCCGGGCGTTTCCGGCCGAGCGCGCGGCCGCGGAGAGGACCGCTGAGAGCCGAATCGCACCCCTCACCCTTCGGGTGGCGCCGTGGCCTTTGCGGTGCAGAGCCGGGGGTACTCGGTCGGCCAGTGGACAGATGCGACGCCGAGGAGCATCGGTGACCGTGACCGGGAAGCAGGCCGTGGACCGGCTGGACAGTGCCGTCTACACGGTTCCGACCGACGGGCCCGAAGCGGACGGGACGTTCGCCTGGGACAGCACCACCCTCGTCCTCGCCACCGTCCGCTGCGGCGACGTCACCGGGCTCGGCTACACCTACGCCCCCGCGGCGACAGCGCGCGTCGTCGACGACCTGCTCGCCGACGTGGTCACCGGCACCAGCATCCTCGACGTGCCGTACCTGAACGAGGCCATGCAACGCGCCGTACGCAACGCCGGTCTGCCCGGCATCGCGGCACTGGCCGTCTCCGCCGTCGACATCGCCCTGTGGGACGCCAAGGCCCGTATGCTCGGCCTCCCCCTCGTCCAGCTCATCGGCGCGACGCGCGAGGACGTGCCCGTGTACGGCAGCGGAGGCTTCACCACCTATGACGACCCTCAGCAGGACCGGCAACTACGGGGCTGGGTCGAGGAGGAGGGCATTCCCCGCGTCAAGATCAAGATCGGGGAGTCCTGGGGACAGCGCGAAAGCCGTGACCGGCGGCGTGTGGCGCGGGCCCGCGCCGGCATCGGCGATGCGGCCGACCTGTACGTGGATGCCAACGGCGGCTACAGCGCCAAGCAAGCCGTGCGGGTGGCCGCCGCGCTCGCCGACGAGGGAGTGACGTGGTTCGAGGAACCCGTCTCCTCCGACCACCTCGACACGCTCGCCGCCCTACGCGGTCGGATCACTCCCGAGGTCACGGCGGGGGAGTACGGCTACGCGCTCCCGTACTTCGCTCATATGCTGGCCGCCGGCGCCGTCGACTGTCTCCAGGCCGATGTGACCCGATGCGGCGGCGTCACCGTCTGGCTACGCGTCGCCGCCCTCGCCCAGGCCCACGGCCTGGACATCTCCGGCCACTGCGCACCGCACGCCCACGCCCATGTCGCCGCCGCCGTCCCCAACCTGCGGCACCTGGAGTGGTTCCACGACCACGTTCGTATCGAACGGCTCCTCTTCGACGGCGTGCTGGACCCCGCGGGAGGTGCCCTTACGGTCGGCCGTGGCGGAGAGCCCGGCCTGGGACTGGCCCTCAACGCCGAGCGAGCGCGCCCGTTCCGCGTGCACTGACGTCGTCGGCAGCCCGATGGCGACGAGCGCGACGACGATCCGGATCAGCGGCTCAGGGGTAACGCGGGCCGGCCCACTACGCGGCCTTCGCCCGGGCGAGGACGTCGTCGGCGAGCGGTTTGTCCAGGGCGGCATGGACCAGTCCGTCGGTGAACCGGGCCAGTTCGCGCCTGCTCACCAGGTGCGCGAGGTGCTCGGGCGAGGTGGGCAGACCGAGCCGCTCGGCACCGTCCTGCGCCTTGCGGTCGACATACGGCGCGAACTCCGGCCAGACCGTCTGGACGGCGCGCAGGAAGATGTCGACACCGGTGGGCCCGAGCCCGGGTATGTCCTGAAGCGCCTTCTTCGGGTCGGCTTCCTCGCGCAGCTCGCGCAGATCGCCGCCGTACCGTTCCAGCAGCAGTTCCGCGCCCTTGCCCAGCAGGGTGGCGGTCCGCTCGTCGTACCGTCGGTACCCGCCCTCGCCGAGCGCGTCCACGCGCTGCTGCCACGATGCCCTCGCCATCGAGCGCGCGTTGCGCAGTCCCGCCTCGAAGAGCGCCCGGGCGGCGGCCACCGCGGTGTCCGCCCTGATCCGGGCGCTGAGCAGGACGGCCAAAACGAGTGTCTGGTAGAGCGGACCGGGAGTGTTCCGCAACCTGACCCCCGCCTGGGCCAGGTACGTGGATCCCTGCCGGTCGAGCAGCGCCCGCACGACCGCCTTCTCGATGCGGTCGGGGGAGTTCTTCCTGGTCGTGGAGCTCATGACGCTCTACCTTTCTGCCGGGCCTGCCCCAGCCATTCGTAGGGTTTGCCGGCTCTCCAGGACGTCGGTGGGCGCGTCGGGCTTGGGGCAGGACAGCATGGCGCAGGTGACGAAGCCGCCGCTGCCGAGGAACAGCGACTCTCGGCCGCAGGCCGGGCATGAGCCCTGCACCTTGGGCAAGCGGTCGGCTTGCGCTTCGTGGCGGTTGTTGTCGGCGAGGTCGTCGCCGAGGGTGGCGGCGAGGTCGTTGTTGCGGCGGCGCAGGTCGTCGTCGCCCGTCAGCTCGCCGGAGGGTGATCGGTTGGGCGTCGCCGGCTGGTTGGGCCTGGCCGCCGTGGATCTCCTTGCGTAGGAGGCCGAACGCCTCCGCGAAGGCGGCCCCGGCGAGGTGGCGGGGCACGCGAGCGTGGTAAGCGAAGCGGAGCCCGGACGGACCGGTGTCCGGACTGCCAGGACGCGTGTCCTCGGATCCTGTCCGGTCAGTGTCCGGCAAGGTCAGGGCGCATCCGGTCTCGCCGACGACGGGCGGGCCGAGGATGAGCCCGCCCATGTCCGGAAGGGCGTCCCGTCGGCCTTGAAACGGTACGGATGGGCCCAGTCCCGCCCACAGCGCGGACAGACACGTTCAGCTGGCATGAACAGCACGGTACTCGGATCCAAGTGCACGCTTTCCAGCCGTGTTGGTGGGGTGGTGAGCCTCGTACGGAGCCGTTCACCTGCGTTCATGGCTGACCGGGTCCCGCGACTAGCCTCGCCCACAGTCCGGTCTGAACGGCCCTGTACGGGGCTGAATCAGACGGGAACCGAGACGGCCCGGCCGGTGACTGGGCCCGGCTGCCTGCGTTCAAACCATCCCGCCTTTCCCTGTGACGCGCCTGTGACAGTCGGCGGACACGGCCATGACGTCCGGCGAGCAACCTGAAGAAACAAGGGCAAATCGCCCTAAATGGTCAAATCCCTCGCCGGAGGACAACACCATGAGCGCCACCCTCGCCATTCCGCACATCGAAGCCCCCGCCCCTGCGCTGGCTCCGCGCGAGCGCGAGACGCTCCGGCACATCGCCGCTGGCCGCACCTACCTCCAGACCGCCCGCCACATGGGCCTCTCCACCCACACTGTGGACGCCTACCTGCGCCGTATCCGGGCCAAGCTCAACATCACCAACACCGCCGAACTGACCCGCGTGGCCATCGCTCTGGGCCTGTGACCCAGGGGGCCGCGACCGGCTCCCCGTCGACCCGCCCACGCCGGCGGCGGTGGGGGTGCTGGCGCAGTCCGCGGACCGGACGCCGGACGTCGCCGCAGCTTCTAAGCGCAGGTCGGAGGGCATCACGATGTGAAGGTCACGGCGGTCTTGAAATCCGTCGTGGCGCGAGTCACCGTGGCTTCAAATCCCACACCCACCGCGCCTGTGAACGGCCCCTGACCGGGTGAAACGGCCAGGGGCCGTTGTCTTGCGCGATGTCTGCCAGCCACCGCGGCTCCCCGCGCGTCCCCGCACGATCGGGCACGCAGGGGGCACACGCGCCCCTCTCCTGCCCTTGCAGCGCCCTGACGGAGATCAGGGCGACGCGGTAGCGGAAGGGGCGCCGCAAGCGCCCACCCCTCGGAACACCAGCCCCTCGAATGGTTCGGCTCGGCCCTGCCGTTCGGCCGCTGGTTTGAAGGAGGCGGCGTTCTCTGAGACCGTTCCGGCGACGAAGTTCAGCATCCACCCCTTCTTCTCCAGTCCCCAAGCGTTGTTGGCGGCGAACGAGCGCTGCGTCGTCTCGCGCCAGCCGCGGTTCTTCAGCCCGGTGACGACCTTGGCGACGGCCTTCGGATCCGGCTTGGTGCCGGCCTGCACGACGGCACCCACCTCGCAGGAACTGAGCAGCTCCTTCTCGGCGACGAAGCGCGGTGGCGCGAAGTCCCCGGCGGCGACCGCCGCCCGGATGTCGTCCTGCACCGCGTAGCCAGGTCGGCGACGATCTGTGCGGCGGTGTCCTCGCCGGGCAGTGCGGCCTGCTGGGCCTGGACCGCTTCCACGGCTGTGGCGGCCATGCTGTCCGCGTCGCGGACACCTCGATTGACGAGCCAGGCCGTCAGGCGAGCCTAGCCGCGTCGGCGGAGTTGGGTTGGGGTCTGGTAGCCGGTCAGCAGCACCAGTGCGCCCTTGCGGGCCGAGTAGTCGAAGGCCCGCTCCAGGGCGGGGAACATGCCGGTGAGCACGTCGCGAAGCCGGTTGACCGTCCGCAGCCGGTCGGTGACCAGGTCGGTGCGGTGGGCGGTCAGTAATGCGAGGTCGGCGGCCAGCTGCGCGGGCACGTCGAGGGTGGCGAAGTCCCGCCGGTGACGGGCGGTTTCGGCGATGACGTATCGGGGTTGCCGGGGCGGTCGGCCTTGGACAGCCGGCGGTGCGGGGTGATGCACGCCTGGTCGACTGCTGTCCATGGCCCCTTGGGGATCGACCAGGACTTGAGCACCCCGTCGACCTCCAGCACACCTCACCCCGCTCCTGTGTCGGCTCCGGCCGTGGTGCTCGCGGGTTGTTCGGCGGGGCCGGGTTCGACGAAGCTGTACGGCGGCAGGGGGCCGTTGACGCGTAGTTCGAGGTGGGGCAGGTCCTTGCGGGCCTGTTCGACG
>NZ_JBSGBZ010000056.1:0-50128 GCF_053601495.1 Streptomyces sp. NPDC004721 | reverse complement strand
GCTCCCGGACGACCTATCGCCCGACCGTGACCCCAGAGGAGAGCACCCATGTGAATACGTTCACGGGTACCACCTCCTCGTTCTCTCGCACGGCCCCCAGAAGGCTAGCAGACCAGAGGGATCAATCTTCCCTACGTTCTTCTTCGGGAGCGGGCGAGCCCTTCGTATGGTTGGCCCACCCAGGGGCGTCGGGTGTGGCTTTCAATCTTCTGCCACTCGTGGCTGGCATCGATTGGCCGCCCGGCGTCCCACGACGACTCGGCTGCCAATTAGGAATTGCGAATGATCGCTCCGTAGGGAATCGACAGCGAGGTCGTCCGTCGGGAGCCACCAGAAGCACACCGCACGGAGGCACCACATGGCCGCGATCTGGGCCGGCATCGACGCAGGAAAAGCCCACCACCACTGCGTCGCGATCGACGAGAGCGGCCGTCGGCTGCTGTCCCGACGCGTCGCCAACGACGAACCTGAACTGCTTCAACTCCTCACCGACGTCCTGGCCCTGGGCGACGAGGTGACCTGGGGCATCGCCCTGGCCGACGGCGGAGCCGCCCTGGCCATCGCCATCCTGCTCAACCACGACCAGCCGGTGCACTACATCTCCGGCCGGGCTATCCACCGGGCCTCCGAGAGCTACCGCGGCGAAGGCAAGACCGACGCCAAAGACGCCGCCGTCATCGCCGACCAGGTCCGCATCCGGCGTGACCTGCACCCTTACGGACCGGTGACGAGACCGCCACCGAGCTCAAGATCCTCACCGGCCGCCGCATGGACCTGGTCGCTGACCGCACCCGCACCGTCAACCGGCTCCGAGCCCAACTCACCGGCTTCTTCCCCTGCCTGGAGCGGGCCCTGGACCTCACCAACACCGGTCCACTCACCCTGCTGACCGGCTACCAGACTCCTGCCGCCCTTCGCCAGCTCGGCGCCAAACGGCTGGAGACCTGGCTCCGCAATCGCAAGGTCGCAGCGCCGATCAGCTCGCCGAGACAGCCGTCCAGGCCGCCGATCGCCAGCACACCAGCCTGCCCGGGGAGAAGCTGACCGCGCAGCTGGTGCACACGCTGGCAGACGAGCGCGGGGCTTTGGCCGCGAGCAGAGCGATCACCTCGTCGCACCAGCGGCGGATCGTGGTGGCGGAGATGTCGTTGCCGCCGGCCAGGTCGGCGGCGCGCTGGTCGTGGCGCAGCACCGCCAGCACAAGCACCGCGATCTGGTCGGCGGAGCGGGACCGCCAGCGGGAGCCGATCGCCTTCAAGTGGGCGCGCAGCAGGTCAGCGACGTAGTTCACGGTGTTCGTGGACAGCGGCAGGCGGCACTGGTAGACAAGGGATCCGGCACCCTCGGAGGGTTTGTTGGTATTCGTCACACAATCCCAACCGCCACCGAGGGTGCCTCCTCACGACCCAGCGCTTACGCACCCGCTGCGCGACCACCTGGCGAGCCCGTGGGCACCTTTGACGCCCGCTAATTTCGTTGAGCCCGCACCTGTGATCGTGTTGGCTATCGGCATCGAACTGTCAGTACCGCTGGTGTCCGCTTGGCTGTAGCAGGGAGTTAAACGTGCAGGACATTGTCGTCGACCCCGGTGTCCATAATCGGGCAGCCTGGGACAAGTATGTCCAGGAGGGCAACGAGTGGACGAGGCCGGTGAGTGCTGAGGATGTCGAGCGCGCCCGCATGGGCGACTGGTCGATTGTTCTCATCGGGCGTGAGCCAGTCGACCGCTCCTGGCTGCCGACGGACCTGACCGGCAAGGACGTGTTGTGCCTGGCCTCCGGCGGTGGCCAGCAGGGTCCGATCCTCGCCGCCGCAGGGGCGCGGGTCACCGTGTTCGACAACTCGCCCCGCCAGCTCGGCCAGGACCAGATGGTGGCGGCGCGCGACGGACTTGAGCTGCGCACCGTCCTGGGTGACATGCGCGACCTCAGCGCCTTCGGCAGCGCAGCATTCGACGTTGTGTTCCACCCGGTCTCGAACGTATTTGTACCCGACTTGGCACCGGTGTGGCGTGAGTGCTTCCGCGTCCTGCGACCGGGCGGAACTCTGCTCGTGGGCTTCCTCAACCCTGATGTGTACTTGTTCGACCACGAGGCCCTCGACGAGCTCGGCGAGCTGGTCGTCGTGCACAAGCTGCCTTACAGCGATGTCACGCAGTACTCCGCCGAGGAACGCGCCACGAAGTTCGGCGCGGATGCCCCTCTTGAATATAGTCACACCCTCACCGACCAGATCGGCGGGCAACTCGCCGCGGGGTTCGTCCTCACCGGCTTCGCAGAAGCACCGCACCAATCCAACGCATCCGCCCAATACATGTCGAACTATTTTGCGACGCTGGCGGTAAAGCCAGGCTGACCCAGCCGCGGCGCTGGCCGAGACGGCCGTGAACAACCAAATGCCATTCGGAGATTGGCCACTGGTTTATTCGATGTGGCCAATCTCCGACTGGCCAAGTGGAGCGCTGTGCCGGCCGACCCCCACTAACTTCGCTGACCCGCTAACGTCAAACGATCGAGACCACAGACAACCGCCCACGACCAGCACGAGCACCCGAGACCCCCGCCATGCCAGCACCCTGCCCAGCCAATTCAGGATGGTGGATCTTCAGTGGTCGCGGCAGACTAGCGTGGAGGGTGCGTCGGGTCCCGTTGCGGGAGCCGACGCGCTGTATTTCAGCTCGGCCACCGGCCGGGTGGTCGCGCTGTCGCCGTACGATGGCAAACCCCTGTGGACAACAGACCCGCAGGCCGATGGTTTGACGGGCGAGCAGGGCGCAAGCCCGCGCGTGAGCGTTGCGGGGCGTGCGGTGATCGTAGCCGCGGCCAAGAACACTCTCTTCGCCTTCGACGCGCAGAAGCCGCCGAAGTCGGGCTGACCCGGGCGGCACCGGACGTCGGCCGCTTTCCTTGCCGTGCGGACACCTCAGCGGCGCACTCGGTCGCCTACGCAGCCGGCGACGAGGTGTCCTTCCACCTTCCACAGACCCACCTGGATGAGGTCGATGTCGAGGCTCATCTCAGACAGCCAGACCACGGAGCGGCTGACCCGCTTGGGGGAGTCGGCAGCGATGATCACTTGCCGGGGGCTGTAGCAGCTCCGGGCTCCACTCCCCGTCCACGTGGTCGAGCAGGCGCTGCTTGCACACGTCGATCCCGCCGTACGGCCTGGTCGTCACGGGGCCAGCGCATGAAGAAACGGCACTTTCCCCGGAGGGACAGTGCCGTTTCGTCAGTTACTTCAGCTCGCCGGGGTCGTGGTGACCGTGACCTGGCGGTCGTTGGCCGCGTACAGCTCCATCGAGGCCACGTTCGCGTGCGAGGTGCTCGTGCCCAGCCAGCGGTAGTACCGGTAGGCCGTGTTGTTGTTGAGCGCCTTCACGTACCAGGACGACGAGTTCGCCGTGGCCGGGCTGTCGTCGATCGTGACAAGGTCGACGAAGCCGTCACTATCCGACGTGTTCGAGCCCTGGAGCTTCGCCCCCGCGATCCGGGCCGCGTTCGTGCCCGAGCGCGGCAGGAACCGGAGCACGTTGACGGGCGTCGGGCTGCCGAAGTCCCAGCCCACGTATGGCGTTGTCGAGCTGTGGTCGTAGAACGTGCCCGGATTGTCGTCGAAAGCGTTCCGCGGCGGGTACGAACCCCCGCTCGTCGAGCCGAACGCAGTGCCGTTGCCGTTGTCGTTCAGGCTCAGGTTGCGCAGCGGTGCCGGTACGTCGGTGAAGGTCACCGTGACCACCACGTCCGCGGCATCCGGGGCCTTCGCCGTCACCTGGTAGGCGCCGTTGCCCGTCACCATCAGCAGGCCGCCGCTCGGGTCGATGGTCGCGTCCGGCGCGGCCGACCCGTCGGCCGCAGTCACCGTCCACGTCCGCCCGGTCCCGGCGACCAGCTGGACCAGGTGCCCGCCGCGCACTGTCACAGCGCTCACGCCGGACAGGTCGGCCTTTGGTACGTCCGAAACGTCCCCGGATTTCACGGCAGACGCTGCCGACGCCAGCGCGGCGTAGGCAGCATCCACGTCCGCCTGGGTCGCCTGCGTGTCGTCGTTGACCTTCCGGGCCGCGGCCAGCGCCGCCTGCAGATCATCCCACGCCTTCGGGGTCGCGAAGTCGTCTGCGGTCAGCTTCGACGCGTTGGCGATTGCCGCGACCAGATCGGTCTTGTCCGGCAGTGTGATTGCGAGGGCCGGGTCGATCGCCTTGATGGCTTCGTTCAGCGCGATGGCCGCGAAGTACGCGGTGTCCTTGCTGATGTTCACCGCCGAATAGCCGGAGTAGCGCGCCTTCACGCCCAAGGCGTTGATGTACGCCATCTGGAGGCGTTCCTGCTGTCCTTCCCAGTCCCGGTTGGTCGAGACCCGCTTGAAGCCGCCACCTCCGGTGGTGTCGCCCGAATACGCCGAGACCTTCTTCGCCGCGGCGAGCACCGAGGCCAACGGGCTGTACTTGCTGAAGTCAGCTCCCGGTGAGGTCACCTTCACGGTGGTCGTGACCGGCGGCAGGCTCGGGTTGGCCATGCTGGTACCGGTGATCGTCACCGTGCCCGCCCCGCGCGCGATCACGAGCCCGTTCTTGTCGACCATCGCCACGTTCTGGTCGCTCGACCGCCAGGCGATCCGCCGGTCGTAGGCGTTGGCCGGGGACACCGAAGCCGTGAGCTGCAGCCGGTTCGTGCCGGTCACCTTGCCGGTGCTGGCACTGGTGGACGCCGGCCCGTAGATCGTCGCTTCCGACGGGCTGAGCAGTTGCAGTCCGGTCGGGACCGTGGACACGTCGGCGACCTTGATGTTGATCGTCTGGCTTACCCCGTTATCTGACAAGCCGCCTTGTTCGACGCTGCGCGCGGTGATCGTCGCGTTCGCGACCTTGCCGCCGCCGGTGCCGACCGCCTGGATCGTCGCCGTGTTCCCGGCCCCGGTCACCTTCACGACCTGGTTGTTCGAGGACTTCCACTCCACCGTGTCGCCGGGCTTGCCGCCCTCGAGCGTGGCCGTGACGGTGCCGGTGCCCGCGGGGGCGTTGCGGTTCTTGCTGTCGTAGACCAGCGTCGTCGAGTACTTGGACAGCGAGATGCCGGTGACGGTGTGGGTCTGGTCGGTGGTGTCGACCATGACCATGTACCGCCTGCCCTGCTTGGTGTTGAACACGAGCTTGCCGCCCTGCACGTCGTAGTCGACGCGCTCGCCCAGCGTGTTGTCGGCGTTGACCATCTGGATGACCGGGCGGCCGCTGGCCCACGGGTCGACCAGCGCGATCTTCCCGTCCCGCTTGCTGGTCACGTCCACATAGGACACCGAGCGCTTGTCCGCGTCGAACGCGCTCGACACCTCGACGTTGCCCTTCGCACCCAGCCGCTCGTAGCTCACCGACTGGGTCCGGTCCCAGTTCGGGAACACCGACAGGGTGGTCAGGAGGTCCGGCGTGGTGCTGCTCTGCAGCAGCATCGCGTTGACGCCCTCCATCGCGCCGACGGTCTCGACCGCGCCACCGCTGCCGTAGTAGGTCAGGTTGCTGGTGCGTACCTTGGCCTTGAGCGCGGTCTTGAACTTCGCCAGCAGGTCCGCGGCCGGCCAGCCCGCGTGCGCCGCGATCGGGAACACCTTGGGGAAGCCGTTGTTCTGGCTGCTCCAGCCGGCGAACCCGGTGGCCGCCCAGGAGTTCATGTACTCGAGCGTGTTCCGGACCTTGCCGAGCAGTTCCGGGTCGCCGTCGAGTTGCTGCGCGTTCTCGAAGGGGAACACCACGCCCTCGAGTTCGACCGGTTGGTCGCCCGGCTCGATCATGTCGACGTGCGCCTGGTTCGGCGACTGGTAGTCCGTGGCCATCAGCGTCGGGACGAAGTTGTCGTTGTTGTTCGCGGAGAATATGCCCTTGGGCAGCCCGGCTTCCGGGAACGCCGTGTGGTCTGCCAGGTCCTTCCATCGAGCGATGGTGGCCGAGGCTTCGCCCATTTCCTTGGCGTGCGCGGACAGGAACTTCGACAGGTACTTGATCGCACCGATGTCGAGGTCAGGGTTGATGTCGGCGGCGTCGCCCTCGTGGATCGACGAGCCGATCACCGAGTAGTGGTACTGCCCGTTCCCGTCGTCCTGCTTCAGGACGTAGGAGCTGTAGAAGTCGAGCAGCTGCTTGAGGTGCGGATAGAGCAGCTTCCGCAGGTACTGATCGTCCAATGTGTATTCATAGTAGGAGAGCATGTTGATCGCGGCGAAGAAGCCGTTCGACTTCTGGTCCGTGGACCCCGAGCTGAACCCGTAGACCGGCACGGGTGCCTTCGGGTTCAGTGCCGGCTGGTCGCTCGCCAGCAGGTGGAACGGGGACAGTGTCCGGACGTGCACCGCGCCGTCATGTCCCTGTGCGGCGGCGTTGTTCTGCTGCCACGGCAGGTCGTAGGCGATGACCCGGTTGAACGGCACTTCGGTGTCAATGCGGTTGATCGAGCCCGACGCGTAGTACTGGGCCTGCTGGTTGTAGTTGAGGAAGTACCGGCCGCCCCAGCCGACGTTGTCGGCGGGGACCCACTCGCCGTACATCGAACCCGGCAGATTCTGCGGGTTCACCTTCCCGTTCGCGCTCGTCGGTCGGTTCGAGCTGCCGAGCACGTACAGCGATCCGTAGTAGTACTGGGCCACTTCGGGATCGGCGAACTGGACGTAGCTGCGGAGCCAGTAGTTCTTCCACCAGGCCTGATGCTCGGCCTTGAGCTGGTCGACGGCGCTCTGCGACGCATACGCGCGGACCCCGTCGACGGCGTCCTTCTGCACGTCCGAGACGCTCTTGATCTTGGTGTAGTTACCGCTGTTGCTGGTCAGGTAGGTCACCAGGGACGCGGTCGCGCCTGGCGCGACGGTGACGTTCCCGGACTCGCCCAGCGAGTTGTAGTACTTCTTCTTGTTGCTGTCGTAGTAGTCGTTCGCTTCGATTTCCTCGCGCGGGTTCGCGAGCGCGGCGCCGACGACGGTCGTCGCGGTCGCCATCCGGCTGCGATAGCCGCTCGTGTTGGTGGTGCTGCTGTCCCGCGTCGTCCAGAGGACGGGACTGGCCTGCGAGGAGTCCACTCCGCCGGTGTACGGGTAGGTGCTCTGTGCATCGGTCAGGTCGGTCGCGCTCGAGCTCGCGTACGCCATCGCCGGGACCCACTGCTTGGTCCTCAGCGTCACCGGCCCGGTTCCGTTGTTGCGGATCTCGGTGACGAAGACGTTCGCGGTGTCGGCGGTCCAGGAGTTCAGCCGGATCGGAGCGTCGGCACCGTGGTCGTCCTTGAGCTCCAGATCCGTGGTGACCTGGGCGTTGAGGATGTCCTGCTTCATCTTGAACGCGCTCGCCGCGTTGGTACCCGCCGCGGTCGTCGGCCAGACGTCCAGCCCGCCGCCGGAGAGGATTCCGTCGTTGTCCTTGACCGAGCTACCCTGCGCGTGCAGCTTGCCAAAGAAGTCGTTCTTGCCGAAGTAGTACTGCTGCGAAGTGTCGGACACGCCGGCAGCGACGGCACCGATGTCGCCGTTGCCCATGAGCTGGCCGGTCGTGTAGCTGCCCTTGTCGACGTCGCTGATCTTGAGCGGCGACGTCACCGAACCGGAGATACCGGACAGGATCTTCTGGAGCTTGGCCCAGTCGTCCTGGCCGAGATGGTCGAGTACCGCTTGCGGCACCTTGAAACCGTCGGCGTTGGATGGCCCGACGTCCGCGGCGAGCGCGGGAACGGCCGTGAGGGCTCCTACCATCGCGAACGCGGATATTACCGTTATATGACGTCTCACATCAGCTCTCCTTGGCCGTCAGGATTTCACGAGCGGCGGCCACCGATGTCAGGCCACGGGGCCGTAAGCCGAGAGTATGGAGAGAAGGTCCGATGTCTGTCAACGATTAGGACCCCAAAACGCGGGCAGTGGATCCTCCATGGCAGGGCGGCTCTGCCTATTGATCCGATGTGTGGTCGTGTGTCGGTCATAGACAAACCCGCGCCTCCTCGCGCCCGGGAACAGCACGGGCTCGGCTGCAACGGCCTACCGCCCACTGGACCTCACGCGCTGTGGTGGGGCGGCAGGACGGAAATCGACACCGGCGAGGGCAAGTTCTACCTCGCGAGTGTCCACGACGCGTTCCCTCGCCTGCCCTGAGCTACGCGATGGGCGAGAGGTACGATGCCGCGCCGGTCAGTGTCGCGTTTCAGATGGCGATCGCGACCAGCGGCGGCCAGGTGAACGGCGTCATCTTCCACACGGACCGCGGCAGCGGAATACACCTCAGAAGCGTTCCAGCAGTTGTGCGGCAGGTGGACGTGGCGCAGTCGATGAGATTCCCGCACTGAACCCGGCGATGACAGGAGACGCCGCCCGGCGGCGGATGCCGTCGGGCGGCGCCTGGGGACAGGCGGCCTCAGCTGTGGTTCTTCGGGTACATGAAGCCGACCTGGATCTCGTCGATCTGGAGTTTCTTGTAGAACTTGGACACTGTGGGCTCGGCCCAGGTGTCGGCGACGTCGAGCTTGAGGTAGCGGGTCTCCAGGGCCGAGCCGCCGAGGTCGATGAAGCGGACGCCTCGGGCGCTCTCCAGGACGCCTTCCTTCACCTGCCGCCAGTGGACGCCGTCATCGCTCGCGGAGACCGTGTAGTTCTTGATGCGTGCGGAGTCCTCCTTGCGGCCGAAGGTCTCCCGGTTGTGGGTCGGGGACCACTCGCGCTGGTTGATGCCGAGGTAGGCGGCCTTGCGTACCTCGCCGAGGTCCAGGGTGAAGGAGACGGGCAGCTTGCCCTTGTTGTCGGTGTAGGTGGTGAAGTCGCCGTCGGTCAGGGCCGGGTCGTCGGCTGTGACGGTGCCCGTGGGGTAGACGCCCTGACGGTGGCTGGTGGTCTCGACCTTGAAGACGGTGTCGTACGGGTCCCAGTCCTGGATCGACCTGATCGTGAGGGTGCCGTCGTGCTGGTCGAACGGGATCTTCTGGCCGGTGCGCAGGTCGGTGATCCCCTTGACGCGGTGGCCGTTGTCCCGGATCTTCACCTGGTCGCTCGTGGTGGGGCGGGTGGTGACGTGGACGTACTGGGTGGTGTCCGGGTGGGCCCGGCTGACGGTGACATAGCCGTACGCACCGTCGTTCCAGGCACCTGGCTGCATGCCGCCGTACATGAAGCCGCCGCCGTCCACGCCGTGCAGGGACTCCCAGATGGGCGGGAGGTAGTCCTTCATCAGGTCGATGAACTTCTCCTGCTGCGGTGGGAACCTCCCGTCGACCATGGCGGTGAAGTCCATCAGGGACCGGACGGAGTTGCCCGCGTTGGCGATGTACCGGTCGACGTTGAGGCCGGTGGTGACGGGCCGGTCCTTGCCGTCGTACCACCAGGAGCCGGAGTCCGGGACCTTGTAGCAGGACTCGGCGAGCCGCGGCATCGGGGTCCAGATCGCCGAGGGCTGGTCGTAGGCCGGGGTCATCCCGGTCTTCTGCTCGTGGGACACCATGTCCATGATCGGGGTGTCCTCGTTGTTGTTGCTGAGCGTCATGTCCGGACGCGTCTCGTAGATCTTCTCGTACAGGTTGTTCTGCAGCCAGTACTCGTTGTTGTTGTCGATCCAGAAGCCCGCGAGCTTCGGGTAGTTGTGCATGACCTCGAAGAAGTTCTCGTAGGAGAACTCACCGAAGCCGGGGCGGGTGGTGAGGTCGACGTCGCGGCCCTTGTAGGCGGAGTAGGCGGCCGAGTCGAGGGTCTCCATGCCCTGCTCGCCGTGCCACTTGGGGTCGTCGGTCATGTAGAGGATGGTCTTGAGGCCCTTGGCCTCGGCGGCGTCGATAAGCTCACCGAGAATGTCCCGCTTGGTGGAGCAGGAGCCGGGGATCTTCGACGGCCAGGGGCGGGCGTAGCCGAGGCGGGAGTGGAAGGTGGCGAGGACGATGTAGCTCGCCTTGATCTTCTTCGCCTCGTCGATCCAGTAGTCGGGGGTCCAGCCGCCGTCGGTGACTGCCTTCTCCCACGACTCGCACGTGTAGTGCTTGGGCTCGGTGAACATGCCCCAGTGCAGGAAGAGTCCTGCGGTGGCGTTGCGGAGCATGGTCTGCCGGGGCGGGTAGGCGGGCGCGGCGGCGGATTCGGGGGCCGCGGGGGCGGCGTCCTGGGCCTGGGCGACCGGGGTGGCGGTCAGGGCGAGTCCGGCGAGCAGGGAGAGCACGGCCGCCCACAGCACTCCGAGTCTGCGGCGGCCTCTGCGGGCTCCGGCACCGCTCACCTGATGCGATCCGGTGGGGGTGGTGCGATTCACGCGTTCACCTCTGTTCCGTTGACGAACACTTTCCTCAGGACCAGATCCGGGGCGGACCGAATGATGTTCGGGTTCGCCATGTTGGTGAAGTCGCAATGCTCGATGTGGATGCCGAGGAACGGGTCGGAATCCAGTCCCTCCAGGTTGATGGCGCGACGGGCGCCGTCATGGACCATGTGCTCCACGCGGACGTTGCGGATGACCGCTGGGCGGTCGCCGGTCTGGTTGGAGTAGCGGGTGGTCAGATAGATGCAGTCGCGGTCGATCTGCCGCCCTTGGAACCGGCGTACGTACACGCCGTCTATGGCGCCGCCCCGTTTCTTGTTGGTCTTCAGGAAGACGGGGTGGCGGGGGTTGTAACGGCCAGGAAAATCGAGGGGGTTGATCCGGCAGTCCTCGGCGAAGATGTCGTACGCCCCGCCGGACATCTCGCTGCCGACCGCGAGTCCGCCCCAGCGGCCGGAGAACACGCAGTTCTGGATGACGATGTTCCGGCTCGGTACGCCGACGCGCAGTCCGTCCTCGTCGCGCCCGGACTTCACGGCGATGGAGTCGTCCTCGGTGTGGAAGCGGCAGCCGGTGATGTGGACGTCGGTGCAGGATTCGGGGTCGCAGCCGTCGCTGTTGGCGATCCGGCCGATCACGTCGACGTCCTTGACCAGGACATTGCTGCACAGCACCGGGTGCAGGGTCCACATGGCGGGTTCGAGGAAGGTGACGCCCTCGATGAGGATGTTCCGGCAGCGGTAGAACTGCACCATGCTGGGGCGCAGGTAGTGGCCCTCGCCGAAGACGCGCTGGTCGACCGGGACGCCCTCCTCGCCCATGCGGCGCAGTTCGGCCTGATCGATGGGGGCGCCGCCGCCGGGGTCGCGCCAACTCTTCCAGGGTCCGGTCATGCCTTGTCCATCGAGGGTGCCGGTGCCGGTGATCGCGAGGTCGCGCTGGTCGAGCGCGTAGACGAAGGGCGAGTAGTTCCAGCACTCCGTGCCCTCCCAGCGGGTGAGCACGACGGGCAGGTAGTCGGCCGGGTCGGTGCTGAACAGGACAGTGCCGATGACGTGCAGGTCGACACCGCTGCGCAGATGGATCGCGCCGGTGAGGAAGCGGCCCTCGGGTACGTCGACATGGCCGCCGCCGGCCCGGTGGCAGGCGTCGATGGCGCGCCGGATCGCTTCCGTGTTCTTCGTGGTGCCGTCGCCCACGGCGCCGAAGTCGCGGATGTCGAAGCGGCGGCGGGGGAAGCGGGGCGGGCGGATGCGCGCAAGGATCCTCGGGACCTTCTCCCAGGGGTCGCGGGCGAGACCCCGAACGGTGCGATCGGCTGCGGCCAGGGCCTCCCCCGGCAGCAGCGGCGGGAGCACCGCGGCGGCCGTGAGGGCCCCGGCGGCCCGCAGCAGGGCGCGGCGCGTGGCGCTCATGACCGCACCTCGGCTCCATTGACGGTGACCCGGTCGAGTGTCAGGTCGTCCGTGAACGCGACGCTGTCCGGCTGGCGTACGCCGGTGAAGTCGCAGTCGGCCAGGTGGACTCCGCGCAGGTGGTCGGTCTCCAGGCCGACGAGTCCGAGGACCGAGCGGGCGCCGTCGAGCCGGGTGTCGCGCACGGTGATGTCGCTGACGGAGACGGGCAGGATGCCGCCCTCGCCGCCGTTGTAGTCCATCGTCACGTAGATGGCCTCCCGTTCGACGGCCTGTCCGGTGAAACGGCGGATGTGCACGCCCTCGACGTAACTGCCGCGTTTCTTGCTCGCCTTGATGTACAGCGGGTACTTCACGGGGTAACGGCCGGGGAACTCAGGCGAATTGATGACGCAGCGCTCGGCGAAGACGTTCCGCACCCCACCGGACATCTCGCTGCCGACGGTCAGGCCGCCCCAGCGGCCGGAGAACATGCAGTCCTGGACGACGATGTTCTCGCTGGGGACGCCGACCCGGTGGCCGTCCTCGTCGCGTCCCGATTTGACGGCGACGCAGTCGTCGTTGGTGTTGAAGCGGCAGCCCGTGATATGGACGTCGCGGCTGGCCTCGGGGTCGCAGCCGTCGGTGTTGTAGAGGCTGCTGTCGACGGTGATGCCGCGCACCGTCACGTTGGAGGAGAGCACCGGGTGCACCGTCCACATCGGCGGGTCGATCAGGGTGACGTCGCTGACCAGGACGTTCTGGCAGCGGTGGAACTGCACCATCTGGGGCCGCAGATAGTGGCCGGCGCCGAAGACCCGGTCCTCCACGGGGGTGCCCGAACTGCCCATCTTCCGCAGGAGCTTCTGGTCCGGGCTCTGCAGTCCGCTGGTGCGATACCAGCTTTCCCAAGGGCCGAGTCGGGCTTGTCCGTCGAGGATGCCGTCACCGGTGACGGCGACGTTCCGCTGTCCGGAGGCGTAGATGAACGGCGAGTAGTTCCAGCACTCGGTGCCCTCCCAGCGGGTGAGCACGGCGGGCAGGAAGTCGGCGGGGTCCGGACTGAAGGCGATCACAGCGCCCTCTGCCACATGGAGGTCCACGCCGCTGAGCAGCCGAATCGCTCCTGTCAGGTACCTGCCATCTTTAGCGACGACGTGGCCGCCGCCCGCGTGGTGCGCGGCCGTGACAGCGCGCCGGAAGGCATCGGTGCACAGGGTCGTCCCGTCGGCGACGGCGCCGTAGTCACGGACGTCGAACCAACGGCTCGGGAAGTGCGGCGGGTGGATACGGGCAAGGATGCGGGGGACCTGACGCCAGGGGTCGTCCCGGCCGACGGGCACGGCGTCGGGGGGCGCGGCGGCGCCGGCCCGGCCGGGCAGCGCCACCGCCATGGCGGCCGAGAGGCCGGCCGCCTTGAGAACCGTTCGTCTGGACAAAGGCGCGTACAACGACGGTCACCTTCCTTGGAACGTGTGGAGGGATGTCAGTGGGGGATGCGGTTTGTCTACGCGGCCCGGTCGTCCTTGCCGCGGGTCACCAACTGGGTCGGATTGACGAAGCACAGCGCGAGGCTCACCCCTTTTCATCGGATGAATTGCGGTCGGGCACTCCACAGACACAGAGAGCAGCGGCGAGCACAGCACCGCCGACGGCCCAGCACGACAGTGTTCGGACTGGGGCCGGATACCTGGGCTGTGGTGCGAACACGGCGGCTCCTGCGGACGTCGGCGGGGGCATTTCCGATACGTGAGACAGCGCTCCCTCGGTCCGTTTGCTCGAACAAGGTCCTGCGATACATCGGATCTGTCAAGGCGTTACAGCCAGACAGGATCACTCAATTCATGAATCACCAGGTCAGCGGGGAGCGTCTCGGATCGCCCGATCAGGCCGCGCGCACGTGGACCAGCGCCGCGCTCTGGGGTGCCCGCGCAGGACCCGGTAGCCCGAGTGCTCCCAGCGCCGCACCAGACGCCTGCATACCCGTAACCTCCCAGGTCACCGACGGGTCGGGCGGAGCCACAAGCGAGGCGTGGTAGCTCCGGTTCGGGTCGAGTCCCGGGATGCGGAGCCGCGGTGGCACGGACACGATCTCGTCGAGCTGGGCGTAGGAGAAGAGCGCCTCCGACCGGTCCCGAGCGACGACTCCATGCGCGAGCAGACCGTCGGCCAGCTCGACACGTGTCAGGCGGCCCGTGTGCAGGAGTGCGCGGTGGCGCTTGTAGAGGTCGATCCAGCACGCGAGGCGGTCCAGTTCGTCATTCGGCACCTTCGTGAGGTCCCACTGGATGCCGAACTGGCCGAAGAAGGCCGTGGCTGCGCGCAAGTCCAGGGTGCTGGTTCGGCCGCTCTGGTGGGAGATCGGCGCGGTGACGTGGGCGCCCAAGTACTCCAACGGGGCGAGCTGGGCGGTCCAGTGCTGGATCGGCTGGCGGGACAGCGGATCGGTGGCGTCGGAGGTCCAGGCGCTCTGGACCCGCTCAAGCACGTCCAGGTCGATTCTGCCGCCTCCCGAGGCGCAGCTCTCCCAGGAGATGGCGGGATGGCGGCGGGCCAGCTCGTCGAGGAGCTTGCGGAAGGCAAGGGTTTGCCGCCGTGACGCGGGCCGGCCGGAGCCGCGCGAGTCGCCGCCGTCGATCTGGTCACGGTTGTGGTCCCACTTGACGAAGTCGATCCGGTGCGCCGCAACCAGGCGGTCGAACGCGTCGAGCAGGTGCGCCCGGACTTCCTCGCGGCTGAGATCGAGCAGGTAGCAGTTGCGTTCCAACACGGGCGACCGGTCGCCCGTGCGCAGGATCCAGTCGGGGTGGGCGCGGTAGACCGCCGAGGTCGGGTTGACGGCCTCCGGCTCCCACCAGAGGCCGAATTCCATCCCTTTCTCGTGCACCCGGTCCACGAGCGGCGCCAGCCCGTCCGGCCACACCGCCGGGTCTGGGGTCCAGTCGCCCAGGCCGTCGTCGAGGGAGGTGCGGCCCGCGAACCACCCGTCGTCGAGCACGAAACGCTCGGCGCCCAGCCTGGCCGAGACGTCGACCAGTGCGGTCAGCGTGTCGAGGTCTTGGTCGAGGTAGACCGCCTCCCACGCGTTGAACATGACGGGTGCGGGCGGGGACGGATGGGCCGCGAGTGACCGGACGTACTGATGGGTGGCGTCCGCCAGGCCATCGAGCCCGCGCGCGGACGCGGCCACGTGCACCCAGGGCATGGTGTATGTCTCGCCCTCAGCGAGGACCAACTCGCCCGGGTGCAGCAACTCGCCGGCTCTGACGACGGCGACGCCGGAGCTGAGCTGCTCGACGGCATACCGGTGGTTGCCGCTCCAGGCGAGGTGGACGCCGAGCACCTCACCGTCGCCGTAGCCGAATCCAGGGGTACCGACCACGAGCAGACCGGTGCCGTCGAGGCTGCGCATGCCGCGGCGGTGCTCCCGGACCCACTGCCCGTCCGCGAGAGCACGGCGCTGGGGCTGCCGCTCGCGGGCCCATCGCCCGGTGAAGTCGAGGATCTCGCCCGCGCCGGTCGGAACGGGGATGACCACGTCGAGCGCGTCGACCACATAGGGACCGGCGCCAGTGTTGGTCAGCAGGTGCCGGAGACGGAGCCCTCCCCCCGGGACGGCTTCGGCCTCGAAGCGCAGTGCGAGTCCCGCTGCCTCGTCGGTGGCCTCGACCACGAGCGAGTCGCCGGCACACCCCACGGAGCCGGGACCGAACGCGGTGGACCAGTCGCTCCCGGGGCCCTCGGGGCCCACCCGGTGGCCGAGCAGCGCAGGCCGTCCCAGGTAGCCTCGCGCGTGCTCCGGGAGCACGCTGACCGGTGAGCCGATCAGCCAGGAGTTCCAGGCAGTGGTCTCGACCGAGGCCGGGATCGTCAGGGAGCGGACGTCCGTCGCCGCCAAGGAAAGGCCCACCCAGCCGATGTCGGGCAAGCCGTCCGCCCGCGGCAGCAGGACCATCGTCGTGGTCTCAGTCCCGCCGAGACCGGAGAGGGACACGGGGGCGGTGGGCGCGGGCACGGCGACGCGTCCGGGCTCGATCATTCGGTGACTCCTTGATGCGGTGAGGAGAGTGGATCATGCGGGCACGGCGAGCAGGCGCGCCTTGAGATCGTCGAGGGCCAGCCGGGCGGCGCCGAGGGCGACGGACTCGTCGCCGAGCAGGGACACGCGGAACTCCGGCAAGTTGAGGGAGGTCGCGGCCAAGTGCCGCTGGAACGGACTGGCCAGAACGTCCCCCGCGCGGGACAGACCGCCGCCGAGCACGACGAGGTCGGGGTCGACGGCGTGGACCAGGGTGGAGGCGCCCAGGGCGAGGGCCTTGGCGACGCGGTCGACGGTGCGCACCGCAGTGCGGTCGCCGTTCGCGGCCGCTTCGAAGAGCGCCCGGACGTCGTCGCCTGTGGACTCCTCGGCGGTCGAGCCCGCGAGCTTGCGGCTCTCGTGGTGGAGTTTCGCCATCGCGTCGGCCCACCCCAGGATCTTCATGGCGCCGACGGACGCCGCCAGGCCGTGCCGTCCGTTGTGGATCTGCCCGGCGATGACGATCGCGGCCCCGAGGCGGTGGCCGGCGTGCATGTAGATGAGGTCGCGTGCCTCGGTGGCGGCGCCCTGCCAGTGCTCGGCCACCGCCGCGAGGTGGATGTCGTTGGAGACCAGCACGTCGCGTTTGAAGCGCCCCGACACCTCCGAGACCACGTCGATCTCGTCGAAGCCGGGCAGCGAGTAGACGTCGAGGTCCTGGCCCGCAGGAATTGTGCGGATGTCCCTGACCTCCGAGCCGTTGGCCGCCACGCCGGTGATGCCACAGGCCACCGAGCGGATGTGTTCCCAGCTCGTCCCGGTCTGCCGGACGGTCGCCTCCATCAGACGCGCCGCGGCCCCGATGCGCCCAGCCGGTCTGAGGTCGGGATCGACGCTGCGCCTGCGCATGGCCACGACGTTCCCGCGCAGGTCGCAGATGACCACGGCCACCTTGTGGGCGCCGATGTCGACTCCGACGACAGCGAAGTTCTCGGCCACGACCTCGTACCGCCGGGCCGGCCGTCCTGCGGACCGCTCGCCGTTCGGACGCCCGGGCGCCTCACGGACGAAGCCCTGATCCAGCAGCGTCGCCAGCAGTTCCTCGGCGGTGGGGCGGGAGACTCCGACGATCGAACACACGTCGCGGACCGTCAGTGACGCGGTGTCGAGGAAGGCCCGCACTGCGGCTGCGAGGTTGAGCTTGCGCAGCAGGCCGGCATCGCCTGCACGGCCGGCGGGAGCCGCGGAGTACTGGGGTCCACTTGTGTCTTGACTCACAGCGCCACGCTATCTAGATTGACGCCGCAACGGCAATATTGCCAAGTAACTTACTTAACAAATCAAGGCAGAGCGACACCTCGGGACCGAGTGACATCCCTGGTGGGTTCGACCGGCAAGGAGGCCTCAATGGGTAAGCGGACCAACTGCGTCGCGATAGCCGCGGCACTAGGCCTGGTCGCACTGACAGGCTGTGCCGTCGGGGGTGGGAACACAGATGGGAACACAGCGGGCGGCGACGTGACGCTGGACCTGCTCACCTTCGAGACCCCCAACCTCACTGCCGCGTACTGGGACGACATCATCGCCAAGACCAGTGCCAAGGTGCCGGGGGTGAAGATCAAGAAGCTCGTCGCGCCCAGTGCCGAGCAGCGCAACGAGTACGCGCGCCAACTGGACTCGACCGGCGCACTGCCCGACATCATGGTCGCGATCGACCCTGCCGGACTGGCGGAGGCGGGCAAGCTCGCGCAGTTCAACCGGAAGGAACTGGCGGACTGGGTCACCCCGACCGCGAACAGCTTCGACGGCAAGATCTACCAACTGCCCACCAACACGCAGAGCTGGCAGATCTACTACCAGAAGGCGGCCTTCGAGAAGGCGGGCATCACCACTCCTCCGAAGACATGGAACGACCTGCTCGCCGCGGTCGGCAAGCTCAAGGCGTCGCGGATCCCGCCGTTCGTCATCGGCAGCGGTGCACCGGACGGCCTCGGCCCGCGGTGGACCTTCTCCCAACTGATGGCCACCGAGGTCTACGCCAAGGACCCGAAGTGGCTCGACAAGCTGGTCGCCGGGAAGACGGATTTCAGCGACCCCCTGTTCGTCGAAGCGGCGACCAAGATGAAGGCACTGGCGGGCAAGAAGAACGTCGACAACCTGTCGGCCACCTACGCACAGGCGCAGGACGCTTTCCTCGCGGGCAAGGGCGCGATGTACCCGATGGGTTCGTGGTTCGCGGCAGCCCCGGACAAGGCGCAGCAGAAGCAGATCGGGGTCTTCCCCATGCCCACGCAGGACGGCTCGCTCGTCGTGCCCGCGTTCACCGGCGGCGGACTGTCGGTGAGCGCCAAGGCCCACGATGTCGCGAAGGCCAAGCAGTGGGCCATCGAGTTCTCCAAGCTGAACGCCGACGGCGGGGCGCGGTACGACGGCTTGTTCATCGCACTCAAGGGCTACAAGCCGCCGGCCGGCCTGCCGCCGCTGTACAACGAGACCCTCGATCTCTACAAGAACGCGGAGTCCAACGGAACGGTGACGCCGAACTTTGGCGACGAGCACGGCATCCCGGCCCTGCCGTCGGGCTTCATGCCCGCGGTCGACGCCGGGCTGAACGATCTCCTCAACGGCCGCTCGGACGTGGGCAAGTTCGTCGCGACGCTGAACACCAAGTTCAAGGAGCTCTCGAAGTGACGCACGCCACGCGCGCCCGGACGGGGGTGGTTGCCGCCGGAGGAATCGCGCCGGCTGGTCAGCCCACTGCTGCCTCGTCCGGGCGCACGGGTGGGCCGAGCAGGTTCCGCACCTGGACGTGGCCGTCGGTGGGAGCCTTCGCCGTCTTCGTCCTGCCGACCCTCACGGTCTTCACCGCGATGGTCCTGGCTCCCATCCTGTGGACCCTCTACATCGGGATGACCGATGAGCGCGCCACCCGCTCGCACACCTCGTTCGTCGGCCTGGACAACTACGGTTACCTCCTCGGGGACGAGGGGTTCCGGCACTCCTTGTGGAACACCGTTGTGATCACAGTGATCGTGGTGCTGCTGACGAACCTGCTCGGTCTCGCAATCGCCCTGCTGCTGCGCCGACAGGGCCGGTTCTACAGCCTTCTCCGCAGCGTCTACTTCACACCAGTGATTCTCTCCGCCGTGGTGGTGTCGGTGATCGGGCGCTCGATCCTGGCCGACGACGGCCTGCTGAACAGCACGCTCGTCTCGATGGGGATCGAGAACCCGCCAGGCTGGCTCACGGATCCGTCGTACGCGATCTACTCCGTCTCCGGGATCATGGTCTGGCAGATGCTCGGCTTCGCCGTCGTGGTCTATCTCGCTGCGCTCGCGGGAATCCCCGCCGAGCTCGAGGAGGCGGCGAGCCTCGACGGCGCCGGCCCCTGGCAACAGTTCCGCGCCATCACCTGGCCGATGCTCGCGCCCGCGTTGACGATCAACACCGTGATGCTGATGATCAGCTCGTTCAAGGTCTACGACCAGATCGCCGTGCTCACCAACGGCGGCCCCGGCACGGGCGGCACGGCCACCGTCGCCTTCGACGTGATCCGCACCGCCTTCTCCGAGCAACGCCCAGGAATGGCGTCCGCGATGGCCGGGATCATGCTCGTCCTCGTCTCGGCCGCGAGCGTGACCGCGCTGAAGCTCCTGCAACGGAGAGAGGTGAACCTGTGAACCCCCGAACGCCGTGGGCGCGCCCGCTGCTGGCCACCGGCGTGGCCGCCGTCTTCTGCCTACCGCTCTATGTGGCGCTGGTCAACGTCTTCAAACCCAGCTCCGAGGTCGTCGCATCGCCGCTGGCGCTCCCGGTTCCGCCGACACTCGACAACCTCGAGCACGTGCTGACCCGGCCGGACGGGCTGTTCTGGTACGGCCTCGTCAACTCCATCATCCTGACCACAGCGTCGATCCTCATTACCACCGTGCTGGCCGCGATGTCGGCGTACCACCTCGTGCGGTCGGGCCGCTGGTGGAGCCGTGCCGTCCTCGGCGTCATGCTGGCCGGCCTGATGATCCCGCCCGCGGTCATCATGCTGCCGATCACGCGGATCCTCGACGCCATCGGGTTGATGCACACGATGCCGGGCGCCGTGCTGGTCAACGTCGGGTACTACCTGCCGTTCGCCGTGTTCGTCTTCATGGGCTTCATCCGCTCGATCCCGCGCGAGCTCGAAGAGGCCGCGGCGGTCGACGGTGCCGGGCGGTTCCGGACCTTCTGGCAGGTGGTCTTCCCACTCCTGCGGCCGGCCTCGGCCAGCGTGCTGATCTTCCTCGGGGTCTGGGTCTGGAACGACTTCCTCACACCGCTGCTCGTCCTGGGCCCGGGAGCCGGGAACACCGTGACGGTCGGGATATTCCGCTCCATCGGCCCCTACCAGCAGGACTTCGGCGCGGTGTTCGCCTTCATGCTGCTGGCCACACTGCCCGTACTGGCCTTCTACCTCGCGTTTCAGAAGCAGTTCGTACGCGGCCTGACCGGTGGCGCCACGAAGGGCTGAGCCGGTGGTCTGAATTCGGGATGTGGATATCGTGGGGTTCAGGAGGACGCTGTTGAACGCCTCGTTCACGGCGTTGACGCCCCTTATAGGCAAGCTGCTCCGGCGGGTTCTGGGCGGGCTTTGTTCCTCTGGTAGACCTCTCGGGCGAGATACCTTCAGACAGCGGATGATCTCCTGTTTCGTCTTGCCTTCGGCGGTGTGCCGGGCCACGTAGTCGATGGTCGGCTGGTGGAAGCGCATCTGGACAACGACGACCCCGCAGAGCGCGGAGTTCACCTGCTGGCGGCCGCCGCGGTTGAGCCGGTGGCGGTCGGTCCTGCCGGAGGAAGCCGGGACGGAGCAGACGCCGGCGAGCCCGGCGAACGCCGCCTGGGAGCGGATCCGTTCGGGATTACCGCCGACCACGACCAGTACCTCCGTCGCGGTGTCCGCACCGATCCCGAACGCGTCCACAAGGTTCGGTGCCTTCTGGCGGGTGAGCTCGCCGAGCAGCCGGTGGTGGCCTTTGTTCTCCTCGCCGAGGTCCAGCCAGCGGCGGGCCAGCGACCGCTGGGACCGCTTGGTCGAGGCCAGGACGATGGTGACCGAGCCGGGCCGCAGCTCCGCGCACCGCTCTATGAGGGCCATCTTCGGCAGGCACTGGAGTTGTTCGCGCAGCTCGTCCGGAACGGTGACGATCAGGGCCTTGAGGGTGACCCTGGCCTGGGTGCGGAACCTCACGGTCGTGTCCCGGGCGATCTTGGTGTGGCAGATCATCTCCACCGTGCCCTCAGCACACTTCGGGGTCGCGGTCGCGGTGCCGGCCACCACCGCCCGGGCGGCGCTCTCCGCGTCGATGGGGTCGGACTTGCCGCGCTGGCGTCGCACTCTGCGGTCGAGGCGGCCAGGCGGCGGGTCAGTTCACCTTCATTCACGACGTTCATTCATCCGATGTATAATCGCGGTCGCAGCATGAGGAGGTCACCACTGTGCCGGTCACCGACGAGGCGATCGAGAAGATCAAGGCGATGATCGTCGAGGGCGAGCTGCGCCCGGGGCAGCGACTGCCCAAGGAGGCCGAGCTGGCCGAGCGGCTGGGGCTGTCGCGCAACTCCCTGCGGGAGGCGGTCAAGGCGCTCTCGCTGATACGAGTGCTGGACGTGCGCCAGGGCGACGGGACGTACGTGACCAGCCTGGAGCCCGACCTGCTGCTGGACGCGCTCGGCTTCGTCGTCGACTTCCATCAGGACGACACGGTGCTGTACTTCCTCGAGGTCCGCCGGATCCTGGAGCCGGCCGCCGCGGCCATGGCGGCGGCAGTGATGCTGGACGAGGATGTCGCCGCGCTGGAGGAGGTGCTCGACCGTCTTCCGCGGGAGCCCTCGCTGGACGAACTCATTGCCAACGACCTCGAGTTCCACCGCCTCATCGCCTCCGGCTCCGGGAACCCGGTACTCTGCTCGCTGATCGACGGGATCTCCGGGCCTACCGCCCGGGCGCGGATCTGGCGCGGGCTGACCGAGGAGGGTGCGGTGCAGCGCACCCGTGACCAGCACCGGGCGATCTGCGAGGCCATCGCCGCCCGGAACCCCGAGCTGGCCCGGTCCTGGATGACGGTGCACGTCGGTGGCGTCGAACAGTGGCTGCACGGCACCCTCGGCGGGAGCACGTCCGCGTTCTGACGGCACGTCACTATTGCTGCTTCCCCGATTCCTGTCTCAGACCTTGCTGGTGTCGGCCCAGGGCTTCGGCAAAGTTGCCCGATGTCCGACTCGTGATCACGTGAGTCCGAGGAGGGTGAGCGGTCGGCGGACGTCGCGGGCGTTGTGTCGAAGGGCGGAAGCGATGCTGGTCTTACCGGCCATGAGGAGGGCGCCGATGGCGAGGTTGTGCCAGGTCGCCATGGCGCGGGGTGCGGCGCCTGTCCGCAGATGGAAGGCGTCTTCGGTGAAGGTCACGTCGCGGATGTGGTGGAGTGACTCGATCTTCCAGTGATCGCGATGAGCGAACCCCGCCAGGACGGTCACGGTGGCGTGGGTGGCCGCGATTCTGGAGGAGCGAAGCTTGATAGTGCTGATCCCTGTGGCTGGGACGGCCGTGCCCGCACCGAGGTGGGTTGGGGCCTAAGCGAAGGGCCGGCGCGGGGGAGGGGTGAGGATCCTCCCGGGAGGCTGGGCGGTCGTGGCGGTCCGTGGCAGAACCTGTAGCGGAGCACACTTTGCGCAGGCATCGGATGGCTTGCGGTATCGAGGGCCTTATGAGTCGGGAACTTGACCGACAAGAGGGGGCCTCGGGTGAATCTCAATGGTGATGTCCGGGTTCTCTATCTGTATCGCGAGGACTCGTTACCTCCATGTTGACCTGTGCATATGAGGGTTTCGAGAGCAAGGTTCCCGAAGAAAGATCGGAGGACTTCTTGCGGTGACGCGGCAGCCGCTCGTATGGTCAAGGCTCCGGAGAGTCCTCCGATGTATTGAAGGTGGCGGAGAGTCTGGACCTCCGGAGCGACGACGGGAGAAATACATGAAGCTGTTGCGGATCGGGGAGCCGGGAGCGGAGATGCCCGCAGTCCTCGGCGACGACGGCACCGCGTTCGCGCTCACCGGCTTGACCACCGACATCGACGGGCCGTTCCTCGCCTCCGGCGGAGTCGACCGGGTCAGGCAGGCGCTGGCCGAGGGATCGCTGCCGCGCGTGGAGGTGGCCGGCCGGCGGATCGGCGCTCCCGTCGCCCGCCCGGGCAAGGTGGTGTGCGTCGGTCTCAACTACCGTGACCACGCCGAGGAGACCGGCGCGGCCGTCCCCGAGCGGCCGGTGGTCTTCATGAAGGACCCCTCCACCGTCGTGGGCCCCCACGACCCGGTGCGGATCCCCCGCGACTCGGTCAAGACCGACTGGGAGGTGGAACTCGCCGTCGTCATCGGCGTCGAGGCCCGCTACCTGGCCGGCCCGGCCGAGGCGGCCGGTCACATCGTCGGCTACGCGATCAGCAACGACGTCTCCGAGCGGGAGTTCCAGCTGGAGTACTCCGCCCAGTGGGACCTCGGCAAGTCCTGCGAGACCTTCAACCCGCTGGGCCCCTGGCTGGTGACCCGCGACGAGGTGGGCGACCCGCAGGGAATCGGCCTGCGCCTGTCCGTCAACGGCGAGGTCCGCCAGGACAGCGACACCAAGAACATGATCTTCGACGTCGCGTACCTCGTCTGGTACCTGAGCCAGTACATGGTGCTGCGCCCCGGCGACGTCATCAACACCGGCACCCCGGCCGGCGTGGCCCTCGGCCTGCCAGGCACCCCGTATCTGCGCGCGGGGGATGTGGTCGAGCTGTCCATCGACGGGCTCGGCACCCAGCGCCAGACGCTCATCAACGCGTGAAAGGCACCGAGTTGTCCGCAACCACCGCGCGGATCACCGCCGTCGACACCTACGACATCCGCTTTCCGACCTCGCGGGAGCTGGACGGGTCCGACGCGATGAATCCCGACCCCGACTACTCCGCCGCCTACGTCGTCCTGCGTAGTTCGACGGGCGGCCACGAGGGCCACGGCTTCACCTTCACCATCGGTCGCGGCAACGATGTCCAGGTCGCCGCCATCGAAGCGCTGCGCGAGCACGTCGTCGGACGTCCGGTCGCCGAACTGTGCGCCGATCCCGGCTCGCTGTACCGCGACCTGATCGGCGACAGCCAGCTGCGCTGGCTCGGGCCGGAGAAGGGCGTGATGCACATGGCCATCGGCGCCGTCGTCAACGCGGTCTGGGATCTGGCGGCCAAGCGCGAGGGCAAGCCGTTGTGGCAGCTCCTCGCCGACGCCGACCCCGCATGGCTGGTCTCCCAGGTCGACTTCCGCTACCTCACCGACGCCCTGACCCCCGACGAGGCCCTGGAACTCCTACGCACGGGCAAGCAGGGCGCCGGCGACCGGGCCGCCGAGCTGCTGCGGCGCGGCTACCCCGCCTACACCACCTCCCCGGGCTGGCTCGGCTACTCCGACGAGAAGCTCACCCGCCTCGCCAAGCAGGCCGTCGCCGAGGGTTTCACCCAGATCAAGCTCAAGGTCGGCGCCGACCTGCAGGACGACATCCGCCGCTGCCGTGCCGCCCGCGAGGCCGTAGGACCAGACTTCCGGATGGCCATCGACGCCAACCAACGGTGGAACGTCGGCGAGGCCGTCGAATGGACCAAGGCACTTGCCGAGTTCGACCCGTACTGGATCGAGGAGCCCACCAGCCCCGACGACGTCCTCGGTCACGCCGCCATCCGGCGTGGCGTCCACCCCGTCAAGGTCGCCACCGGCGAGCACGTGCAGAACCGCGTCGTCTTCAAGCAACTCCTGCAGGCCGACGCCATCGACGTCCTCCAACTGGACTCCGCCCGCGTGGCCGGCGTCAACGAGAACCTCGCCGTCCTGCTGCTCGCCGCCAAGTTCGGCGTCCCGGTGTGCCCGCACGCCGGCGGCGTCGGGCTGTGCGAACTCGTCCAGCACCTGTCGATGTTCGACTACGTGGCCCTCACCGGCACCACCGAGGACCGCGTCATCGAGTACGTCGACCATCTCCACCAGCACTTCCTGGACCCGGTGGTGATCACCGACGGGCACTACCGGGCACCCACCACGCCCGGCTTCTCCGCCACCATGCACCGGACCACCATCGACACCTACAGCTTCCCCCATGGAGCGTTCTGGACGGCCGACGCGGCCCTGGCCGAGCCCGGCACGGACACGACGGACACGGGCACGGAGGACCACGCATGAAGACCGGACTCGACGGGCTCACCGCCCTGGTCACCGGAGGAGCCTCCGGCATCGGACTGGCCACCGCCCAGCTGCTGAGCGAGCACGGCGCGGACGTCGCCGTCCTCGACCTCGACCCTCGCGGCGTGAGCGCCCCGCTGCGCGGCCTCACCGCCGACGTCACCGACGACCGCTCCGTCCGCTCCGCCGTCGAAGCGGCGGCCGGGGAGCTCGGCGGCATCGACATCCTGGTCAACAACGCCGGTATCGGCGCCGCCGGAACGGTCGCGGACAACCCGGACGAAGAGTGGCACCGCGTGCTCGACATCAACGTCCTCGGCATCGTCCGCACCACCCGCGCCGCCCTGCCGTACCTGCGCGACTCGGACGCCGCCTCGGTCGTCAACACCTGCTCCATCGCCGCCACCGCCGGCCTGCCCCAGCGCGCCCTCTACTCCGCAAGCAAGGGCGCCGTGCTCTCGCTCACCCTGGCCATGGCCGCCGACCACGTCCGCGAGGGAATCCGGGTCAACTGCGTCAACCCCGGCACCGTCGACACCCCGTGGATCGGGCGGCTGCTGGACGCCGCCCCGGACCCGGCCGCCGAACGCGCCGCGCTCAATGCCCGCCAGCCCACCGGCCGCCTCGTCACCGCCCAGGAGGTGGCCACCGCCATCGTCTACCTCGCCTCCCCGGCCGCCGGCAGCACCACCGGCACCGCCCTCGCGGTCGACGGCGGCATGGCGGGCCTGCGCCTGCGACCGGAGCCCCAGCCGTGACGCTGCGCCAGAACCAACTCGGACGCAGCGCCGTACGGGTCAGCGAGCTCTCCTTCGGCGCGGCCGGCATCGGCAACCTCTTCACCCCGGTCACCGACCACCAGGCCGAACAGGCCGTGACCGCCGCCTGGGACGCGGGCGTGCGGTACTTCGACACCGCCCCGCACTACGGGCTCGGCCTGTCCGAGCGGCGCCTCGGCGCCGCGCTGCGCGACCGCCCCAGGGACGAGTACACCCTGTCGACCAAGGTCGGCCGGCTGCTCGAACCCGCGGACACCGACGGAACCGACCTCGCAGCCGGCTTCGCCGTCCCCGCGACCCACTGTCGTGTCTGGGACTTCAGCGTCGAGGGCGTCCGCCGCTCCCTCGCCGACAGCCTGGAACGCCTCGGCCTCGACCGGATCGACATCGCGTATCTGCACGACCCGGACGACCACGCCGAGCAGGCCCTGGAGGAGGCCTACCCGGAGCTGGAACGGCTGCGCGGCGAAGGCGTGCTCGGCGCGATCGGCGTCGGCATGAACCAGGCCGAACTGCTGACCCGCTTCATCCGCGAGACCGACATCGACGCGGTCCTCCTGGCCGGCCGATACAGCCTGATCGACCAGCGCGGCCTCGTCGACCTGCTGCCCCTCGCGGCCGACCGTGGCGTGGGGGTCGTCATCGGCGGCGTCTTCAACTCCGGCCTGCTCGCCGACCCCCGCCCCGGCGCCACCTTCGACTACGCCGCCGCGCCCGATGACCTCGTGGCACGCGCCCTCGAGCTCAGGACCGTCTGCGAGCGGTACGGCGTGCCGCTGCGCGCCGCTGCCCTGCGCTTCCCGTTCGGGCACCCGGCCGTCATGAGCGTCCTGGTCGGCACCCGCAGTGCCGCCGAGGCCGAGGACGCCGCCGCCCTGCTCAACCGCCCCGTGCCGGACGCGTTGTGGGCGGAAATCAAGGAACTCGGGCTGTTGTCTCCGGATGTCCCGCTCCCCGCACAGGAGCGCTGATGCGCGTCGCCCTGTTCATCACCTGCTTCAACGACACCCTCTTCCCCGGCACCGGCCGGGCCGTGCTGACCGTACTGGAGCGGCTTGGCCACACCGTGGACTTCCCGCAGGAGCAGACCTGCTGTGGGCAGATGCACTTCAACACCGGCTACCGCCCGGACGCCGTTCCCCTCGTGGCCCGCTTCGCACGGACCTTCGCCGAGTACGACGCCCTGGTCACCCCGTCCGCGTCCTGCGCGGGCATGATCCGGGACAACCACCCCGTGCTGGCCAGGGAGTACGGACCCACCGGCCTCCAGCAGCAGGTCGCCGAACTGGTCCCCCGGGTCCACGAGTTCACTGAGTTCCTCATCGACGTGCTCGGCGTCACCGATGTCGGCGCCCGCTTCCCCCACCGGGTCACCTACCACCCCACCTGCCACTCCCTGCGCGGGCTGCGCCTCGGCGACCGGCCGTTGCGACTGCTGCGCGAGGTCGAGGACATCGACCTCGTGGACCTCCCGGCCGCCGACTCCTGCTGCGGCTTCGGCGGCACCTTCGCCGTCAAGAACGCCGAAACCTCCGGCGCGATGCTCGCCGACAAGACGCGAGACGTCCTGGCCACCGGCGCCGACGTGCTGTGCGCCGCTGACAACTCCTGTCTGATGCACATCGGCGGCGGCCTCTCCCGGCAGGGCAGCGCCGTGCGGACCATGCACCTGGCCGAGATCCTCGCCGCCACCGAAGGAGCCGCGTGATGAGCAACCCTGGTGACCGCGGGGTCGTCTGGCTCGGTTCTCCGTCGTTCCCCGACGCCGCCCGCAGCGCCCTTGGCAACACGCAACTGCGGGTCAACCTGAAGCGGGCCACCTCCACGATCCGTGACAAGCGCCTCGCCGTCGCCTCGGAACTCGACGATTGGGAGGCACTGCGCGAATCGGCCGCCGCCGTGAAGAAGCGCGCCGCCCGCCATCTCGACCGGTATCTGGTGCAGTTGGAGGAGGCGGTCACCGCGGCGGGCGGCACCGTGCACTGGGCCGCCGACGCCGCCGAAGCCAACCGCATCGTTACCGAACTCGTCCAGGCCACCGGCGAGTCGGAGGTCGTCAAGGTCAAGTCCATGGCCACCCAGGAGATCGGCCTCAACGAACACCTCGCCGAGGCAGGCATCACCGCCTACGAGACCGATCTCGCCGAACTCATTGTGCAGTTGGGCGACGACCGTCCCTCGCACATCCTGGTCCCGGCGATCCACCGGAACCGCACCGAGATCCGCGATCTGTTCGCCTCCGAGATGGGCCACTGGGGCCGTCCTGCCCCCGAAGGCCTCACCGACGACCCGGCCGAACTCGCCGAGGCGGCCCGACAGCACCTGCGGCAGAAGTTCCTCACCGCCAAGGTCGCCGTCTCCGGCGCCAACTTCGCCGTCGCCGACACCGGTACCGTCGTCGTCGTGGAATCCGAGGGCAACGGCCGAATGTGCCTGACCCTCCCGGAGACCCTGATCACCGTGATGGGCATCGAGAAGGTCGTCCCCACCTGGTCCGACCTGGAAATCTTCCTCCAGTTGCTGCCCCGCTCCTCCACCGGCGAGCGGATGAACCCGTACACCTCCACCTGGACCGGCACCACCGACGGCGACGGCCCGTCCCGGTTCCACCTGGTACTGCTCGACAACGGCCGAACCGACACACTCGCCGACACCGTCGGCCGCCAGGCCCTCGCCTGCATCCGCTGCTCCGCCTGCCTCAACGTCTGCCCGGTCTTCGAACGCACCGGAGGCCACGCCTACGGCTCCGTCTACCCCGGGCCGATCGGCGCCGTCCTCACCCCGCAACTGGTCGGGGTCGAGCACGCGGCCACCCTGCCCTTCGCCTCCACACTGTGCGGGGCCTGCTACGACGCCTGCCCCGTGAAGATCGACATCCCGAAGCTGCTCGCCCACCTGCGGTCCGAAGTCGTCGAGTCGAAGCGCCGCGCCGCACGCCTGCCCACCGCCGAGGCGGCGGCGATGAAGGCCGCCGCCACCATCCTCGACTCCCCGCGACTCCTCGCCGCGGCACAAAAGGCGGCGGCCCTCGGCGGCCGCGCCCTGGCCCGGCGCGGACGCATCGGCCGGCTGCCCGGCCCGCTGCACGGCTGGTCCGACACCCGGGACACGCCCACACCGCCCGCCGAGTCCTTCCGAGCCTGGTGGCGCAAGAACCGAGAAGGTGACCGATGAGCAGCCGCGACGCGATCCTCGGACGCATCAAAGCCGCCCTCGCCGACGTCCCCGCCGACGAGGCTCCGGTCGACGTGCCCGTCCCCCGGAACTACCGCCGAAGCCACATCCAGCCCGGTGAGGACATCGTGGCCCTGTTCGCCGAACGCGTCGCGGACTACCGCGCCACCGTCACCCGCACCCGTCCGGCAGGCCTGCCCGCCGCCATCGCCGCCGCCCTCACCGCCCGCCGCGCCCGTCGCCTCGCGCTTCCCGAAGGCTTCCCCGCCGAACTGCTCCCGCCCGGCGACTGGCAGTGGCACAGCGAACCGCTCGACGTGCCGGCCCTGGACGCACTGGACGGCGCGCTCACTCTCGCGGCGGTCGGCATCGCCGTCACCGGTACCCTCGTGCTCGACACCGGCCCGGGACAGGGCAGGCGCGCCCTCACCCTCGTCCCGGACTACCACCTGTGCGTCATCCGCGCCGAGCAGATCGCCGCGGACGTCCCCGACGCCCTTCGCCGCCTCGACCCGGCCCGGCCGCTGACCTTCGTCTCCGGCCCGTCCGCCACCAGCGACATCGAACTCGACCGGGTGGAGGGCGTCCACGGACCCCGCACCCTGGCTGTCGTCATCGTCGACCCCACCCACCCGGAGCAGCCATGAGGATCGCCCTGCACACCCGCGTACGCGCGGACCGGATCGCGCAGTACGAGACTGCCCACCGTGAGGTGCCCGCCGAACTCACCACCGCCATCCGGGCCGCGGGCGTCAGCTCGTGGACCATCTGGCGCAGCGGCAGCGAGCTGTTCCACCTGCTGGAGTGCGAGGACTACGCCCGACTGCTCGCCGAACTGGAACACCTCCCGGTCAACGTCGCCTGGCAGGCGCGGATGGCCGACCTCCTCGACGTCGTCCACGACTACTCAGAGGCGGGCGCCGAGGCCGGACTCCCGGTGGTGTGGGAGCTGTGACCGGTCGGCGGATCATCGACGCGCACCACCACGTCTGGAACTTCGCGGCCCGGCCACAGCCGTGGATCACGGGCGAAGCCCTCGCCCCGCTCGCCCGGTCCTTCTCGGCCGCTGACCTCGTCACCGAGGCACGGACGGCGGGCGTGGTCGGCACGATCGTCGTCCAGACGGTCTGCGTGCCCGAGGAGACACCCGAACTGCTGGCCCTCGCGGCCAGCAGCGACCTGGTCGCCGGGGTGGTCGGCTGGACCGACCTCACCGCCCCGGATGTCGCCGACGCGATCGCCGTCCTGCGCGAACGGCCCGGCGGGGACCGGCTGGTCGGCATCCGTCACCAGGTCCAGGAGGAGCCGGACCCGAGCTGGCTGCTGCGCCCGGACGTACGGCGCGGCCTGACCGCCGTCGCCCAGGCCGGGCTCGTCTACGACCTCGTCGTCAAACCACACCAACTGGCCGCCGCGGCCCACGCCGCCGCCCGGCTCACTGGGCTGACCTTCGTACTTGACCACCTCGGCAAGCCCCCGATCGCCACGGGCGCCCTCGCCCCCTGGGCCGCCGGCCTGCGTCGCTTGGCCGCCCTGCCCAACACCGTGTGCAAACTTTCCGGCCTGGTCACCGAGGCCGCCCCCGGCGGCTGGCGTACCGAGGACTTCAAGCCCTACGCCGACACCGTCCTGGACGCCTTCGGTCCGCAGCGGTTGCTGTTCGGATCCGACTGGCCGGTCTGCACCCTGGAGGCGGACTACGCGGCGGTCGTCGGGATCGCAGAATCGCTCACGGAGGCACTCGGCCCAAGGGAGAAGGAAGCGGTGTTCCACGGCAACGCGATCCGCGTCTACCGACTGTAGGCCACCCGACACGCGCCCGCCGGCGGTCTCGTTCAGGCGTAGGCGTAGGCGCTGCGGAGCCACCCCGCCCAGTTCGTCCAGGTTGCGATGACGGCGCTGCTCACGGCGGCGAACGGTGGCGAACCTTCATGCAGTCGTTCGACCCCGCCCATGCCGTCGCAGTCGGGATCAGTGCGACGACGACGCCGTGGATCACCGTCGTGACGCGGTCATCTCCCTGCGATGCAGGGATGCACTGGCTCGTCGGACATCGGTGCCGGGCCCGGGTCCTTGCCACCTGAGGGCCGGGCAGCAAGGAACGGAGGAGCCACTTCTCGGTGTGGGCGACATGAGCCGAAGCCGCGGCCGCTGCGGCAACGGGGCCGTAAGCCTCGACTCGTCAGCGGGGTTGAGGTTGAGTCACCTCCGACGGCCTGTTGGACGACGAGGGGGCGCGGGATGAGCGTGGTGAGGATCGCCCCGAACAGCAGGTACGGCCCACGACGAGCCCGGCTTCTGGGACCGGCGCCGACGGCTCGCTCACCGGATACGCGGGCGGCCTCGAGCGCAAGCAGCACCTGCTCGCGCTCGAGCACACGGTCTGAGGGATCCAGGAGCTCAAGCCGAGGGCAGCCCCCAACTGGGCGCCGGTGCGTTCGGCGTGACCGGTCCGATCCGCAGTTCGGGACGGTCGCCCAGGGCAGTGATCAGCACCGACTCGCCCTTGCCGAGGGCTATGCGGATCGCCCCGTCGCCCGCGTCCTCGCATGCGAGCGGCTTGCCCCGCCCGTCCCGGACGTCGACCGGCCCCGCGATCCCATGGCGTACCACGCAGGGCGCGCCGGCCTCGCTGACCAGCCGCACCCAGCGGGTCGCCCCGGCCTCCCGGACCGCGCTCAGCAGGAACGCGCCCTGGGTGCGAAAGTCGTGCACGGTCAGTTCCCGCCAGGCGGCGGGCAGCGCCGGGAAGACGCGGATCACGCCGCCCCAGGACTGGCACACCATGTCGTGCAGGGACTGTGCGGCGGACAACGGTGTCTCGATGACCGGGCCCGACTCCTTGTACATGGTGTTGGCCTGGATGAAGCGGCTCATCAACTGGCCCAGGTACCTGAGCGCGTCGTCGCCTTTACCGAGGAGGGCTGACATCGACGCCGCGCCCGTGAACGTGTAGCCCTGAAGGGCGCCTTCGAAGCCCACCCAGTGGGCCAGGGACTTCTCGATCAGGGCCTTCTCGTCCGGGGTGCGGCCGGTGAGTTCGTACAGCGGATAGACGGCGAGCAGGTGAGAGTAGTGACGGTGGGACTTCGCGAACGGGATGTCGGCACCGATCATGAAGCCGTTGGAGTCGGTCGGGTAGGGCACGCGCTTGGCCAGGATCTCGCGCCAGCGCGGGGCCAGTTCGTCGTCGATGCCGAGCAGTTCGGCCGACTCCAGCAGCGTCCGGCAGCCCCAGGTCAGCAGCATCAGGTCGTAGTTGCAGTCGCGGGAGTCGCCGCCGTACTCGGGTGAGAACGTCGCCGGCAGGTGCAGTTTGCCGTCCGCGCCCGGCTCCAGGAAGTGCAGGTAGTAGTTGATCGCCTTGCGCAGAAGGGGAAAGAGGACATCGCGCAGGATCGACTCGTCCATGGTGTGGCGGTAGCTGAGCCAGACATTGTGCAGGGCCCAGGTGAGGTTGCCGACCTCGGGCGTGGGCGGGTTCTGGCCGGGGATGCCGACGCCATAGCCGGTGAGAGTGCTTGCCGCGCCGTTGACCAGGGACGGGTCCGTGGTGCGCGGGATGCCGAGCGAGTCGCCGCGGTACGAGGGCGCCACCTCCTTCGCGAGGTTCTCCCGGAACTCGCTCAACGCGCGTGTGACGGCGTCGAGTTCCAGATGGTTGGAACCGTGGATCAGCCAGTACTCCAGCTGCGCGTTCAGGTTCCACCAGGTGTTGGGCCAGGGTGTGGACTCCAGCCAGGGGCCGCAGGTCGCCATCACGGGCGCGTCACGGCGCGCGGCGGAGGCGGCCTTGTAGAGCTGGATCCAGTAGAACCGCTGGATGCGGGCATCGGGCAGGGACAGGAAGCTCTTGCGGTAGAAGTCGTGCCACCAGGCGCGATGCGTGACGGCCAGCGCCTCGTACGGCAAGACGGAGACGTCGCGCACCGCTCGTAGTGCGCGGTCGCGGGCCGTCGACGTGGGGAACGAGTGCGCCACATGCACGTACAGAGTGCGCCGATCACCGCGGGTGCGCTCGCGCCAGGCGGTGACGTGCTGCCCGCCCGCGAGCAACGGCTGCACGGCGACCGACACGTCGTCGTGCTCCTCGACCTCGGCGGGCGGATTACCTCGGTACCCGTCGGGCAGCGGCATGAAGGCGGCGCGCGGACTGATTGCGTTCGCCGGGTGGAACGCCCAGGCGAAGTCGCGCTCGCCCTCGCTCGGGGTCACCTCCACGGCCAGCACCGAACGGAAGGTGTGGACGAAGGCGCGGAGCGCGAGGGTGCCGCGGTCCGTGGTCAGCGTGCCGGTCAGCTCGGCGTCGCGCAGTCCCAGACGCCAGTCCAGGCCCGTGATCGTGCCGACCGGCTCCAGCGTGAAGTGCCCGATCGGCAGCCGCGCGAGGCCGAAGAGGGAGCCGAACTCAGGGCGGTGGTCCTGCACCTCGGAGTGCTGCACATTGAAGCGGACGGCCCTTGTCGCGGCTCCGGGCTCCGCGTAGATCCCTGAGCCGAGCAGACCGTTGCCGAGATATGGCCCCTCGTACCAGGTCTTCGGCATGCGGCGCCAGACGAGATCGGCGTCGTCAAGTACCGTGCGCCAGGCGTCGTCGGGGGCGTCGACACGGCCCGGACCCGTCGTGGGTGCGGCCCCGTGTTCCGGGGCGTCCGCCGCCCGAGCCGGTGTCGGCAGCCCTCCGACCAGTAGCGCTCCGCTGAGCGCGGAGCCGGTCGCGAGTACGGTTCTTCTGGACGGTATCGGCATGACGCCTCCCGGGGCTCGGACTCAGTAAGAATTCATCGGAGCTATCCCGCCATGCAAGGTAGGGATGGTGTGCGAGATCGTCAATACGTCGTGAGAGATCCGATCTGTCAGCCACAGATCACGGCACCGAGTCACGCCCCCGCAATCAGCTCGGGCATCTACCCGTCAATGATCGCTCGCCGTTGCGGCCTGACGCCCAGCCGAGTCGGCGAAGTCATGTCCGGACGCCGATCCGCATCACCGGCCTCGTCCCCGCCCGCGACCGCCACGGCCTGCCCCGGCTCCGGGTCCGGGTGCGCAACACCGGGGCCTGGGCCGTGGACATCACCCCGAAGCTGCCAGTCCGGACAGAGCACCGCCGGCAACCGGGTCACGCTGAACGCGGCGCGCACGGCGTTCTCCTACAGCGGGCCGAGCGGCAACGAGAGCTGCAGCTGGAACCCGGCTGTGGTCATCACAGTGCCCGCCAACGCGGCGACCGGCCAGTACACCGGCACCATCACCCACTCCGCCGCCTAACCAGCTGCACCCACGCATTCCGGCGGAGACCTCACTCGCCGCCCACCGGCTCGCCGCCGTGTCAGGCGCAACGTGTGCGGGCCGTGGGGCCCCGCCCTTCGGTGTCTCGACGAAGGCCCCCACGTACACGCAGCCAGCAGCCGTGGACAGTTGCTGGCCATAGCTGTCCACGCTCTGCCCGGCGAAGGAACTGGTCACGATGACGTGATCCACGGCGCGGCGCACGCTGATATGCACCCGGCGCTGAGCGTTGTGCGGCCCCTTGACCAGCCCCCAACTGGTGCGGCAGCCCGGTTGGTGGCGCAGCAGGAGTGGACCGAAGTCCATGCCGTTGGGTAGCCGCAATGGGACTTCGTCGAACGTTATGACCTGCGCGACCACGTTGGGTGAGCCGCAGCCGGTCTCGATGGGGTCGGTGGCGTCCGCGGGAGAGCCGGGGGTGGACCGCGCCTCCGGCAGGCTTCACCGTTTCCGCGTGGGTCAAGCTGGACAAGTCGACCACTTCCGGTCTTCGATGTCTCCATCAAACCCGGGGCGATTCAGGTTCGGCTTTGCCACGAGTGTGGTTGCCGCTGATGACTAGGCGTGCACCTGCCATTCCTCCTGAGGGATGTGGTTCTTCCGATGTGTCTCCAACGCGATCAGCCCACGCGCGAGCGACGAAGACCGGGCGCGTGAGGAGGATGTCTCCGGCTTGTGCACGCAGCCTCGCAGGCCCGTGACAGCACTTAGTCGCAGAACTCGTCCGGCAGTTCGGACGGCACACGTCCAACTAGTGCTGTGACCGGGATGGTTCACCGTGGTCGGGAGACGGCTCACGGGACGAGCGCGGTCCGCGAGGCGAGTGGTATTACTGGTGCATGCAGGAAGAGACCGCGCGGTCCGCGATCGACACGTTCATCTCCGCGTTCAACGCCTCGGACGACAGCTATGTGACTGCGCTGCTCTCCCAGGCCCTAACCTCGGACGTGGTCTTCTGGGGACCGTTGGGCCGCAGTGAGGGGATCGAGGCGGTCGAGCGGTTCGTGCTGGACATCCGGCGCCACCCCGCGGGGACCGGCACGATGGTGCGCTGTTCGGCGGTGGACATGCCGGACGAGTGGGCCCGGTACCAGTGGGTCTTCACGACGCCGGATGGAGGCCCCCGCCTGGCGGGAACGGACGTCGTCCATCTGCGGCGGAGCCTCATCGACCAGGTCATCGTCTTCGCGGGGGAGATCGAGCCGTCCGCCTCCTGAGTCATTCTCCTCTGGCGCCGTCCTTCTCCTGAACCGGCCCCGTTCGGGGCTCCGGGTCTGCCCAGCCGAGATCATCTTCACACCGCTTCGGTAGTCCGCGCTTGGCCACGAGCGGACCGATGATGCGCTGTGGCTGTGTAAGTTCGCGGTTGGTCAGGCTGCGGTGTTGAGGGGGCGTCCGCCCCAACGGATGCCCTTCTCGCTTCGGACGCGGGCGCGTTCCTTGCGTTCGGCGGCCAGGACGTCGCGGTGGCGGGCGTTGGCGTTGCGCCAGCGTAGATAGGCGTGCGGGGCTCGTGTCTGCACGGTGTGGTTGGGGTGGTTGGAGTTGGCGATCGTGAACTGCCTCAGCGGTCCGAAGTGGGCCTCGATGGGGTTGGCCCAAGAGGCGTAGGTCGGGGTGAAGCACAGCTCGACCTTGTGCTTTGTAGCCCAGCGGCGGATGTCGGTGCCTTTGTGGGCGGACAGGTTGTCCAGGATCACGTAGATGGGGGCGCCGTCGGGCCGGGCGGCGCGGATCGACTTGAGCGCGGCCAGCGTGTTCGCGGTACCTTTCTTGCGGCGGTTGACGCCCCACAGCATGTCGTCGCCGACCGAGTAGCAGCCGTGGAAGTACCGGACTCCATGGGTGCGGTGGTAGGTGGCCGGCACCCGGTCGGAGTGTTTCCGTTCGGCCCAGCCCGAGCCTGCGGTGGGCCGGATCCCGAGTGGGCCGAACTCGTCGAACGCGAAGACCCGGTCGGGGAAACGGTCCAGGACGTGCTCGATCCGGTCCAGCTTCGCCTCGCGGTCGGGGTCGGTGGATTCCTTCCAGGTCTTGGTGCGCTGGAAGGTGACTCCACGACGGGCGAGCAGGCCGCGTAACGCCTCGCGGCCGATACGGATCACTCGGCCGTGGACTGTGCGCAGGTAGGCGACGAGTTTGCGTAGCGACCAGCGAGTGAAAGGCTGGCCGAGCTTGGTGGGGCGGGTGGTGGCCGTCTGGACGACGAAATCCTCGTCGTCATCGCGCTGGCCGTCGCCTTCGTCGTCAACCACCCGGGCGTCACCTCGGCGATCATCGGCCCGCGCACCATGGAGCAGCTGGAGGCGTTCCTGCCCACCGCCGACGTCACGCTGTCTTCCGACGTGCTCGACGCTATTGACGAGATCGTCGCCCCCGGGGTCACGGTCAACCCGGTCGACAACAGCTACGGCGACTTCGAGCTGCGGGCCGACCAGCGGCGACGCTGACAGGATCCGGCCCAAGGCCCGGGGCCGGATCGCCTCCGGAATGGCTTCTGCCTCCTTGCCGGCTCTGGCTCCCTGGAAGAGGCGTCGCGACCTTCCGCGACTGCGGGTGTGCCGCGGGGAGGGAGATCAGTTCTCTCGCGGCCGCCCGGCGAGGGCTTCCTTTGTCGCGGCCCAGGAGGCGAGCAGGCGCAGGCGCTCTTCGGAGGGTGAGTCGGGTTCGGCCGTGTAGATGGTGACGGTGAGGCCGGGTTCGGCCGCCATCTCCAGGCCCTCGTAGGCGAGGGTGATGTCTCCGACGGCCTCGTGGTGGAAGTTTTTGGTGCCGGTGCCATGGTGGCGGACGTTGTGGGCGCCCCAGCGGGTGCGGAAGTCGTCGCTGCGGGTGGAGAGTTCACCGACGAGGTCGTGCAGCTCCTTGTCGTGAGGGTTGCGGCCGGCCTCGGTGCGCAGGATCGCGACGGTGACGTCGGCGGCCAGGCCCCAGTCGGGGTAGAAGCGGCGGGACGCGGGGTCCAGGAACGTGAAGCGGGCGAGGTTCGCCTGGTTGTGGGGGTTCGCGTAGACGTCGCTGTAGAAGGCGCGGGCGAGGGCGTTGGTGCCGAGGATGTCCATGCGGCCGTTGCGGACGAAGGCGGGGCCCGCGGTGATGGCGTCGAGCGTCCACTGCAGGCTCCGGTGCGGGGCCCACTGCCGGGCGGGGCGCCGGCTTCGGGGACGGATGAGGGTGTCGGAGCCGTCGGCGGCCTGGGCCAGATGGAGGAGGTGGGCACGTTCGGCGTCATCGAGCTGGAGGGCGCGGGCGACGGACTCGAGGACGGCGGGGGAGGCACCGGCGAGGTTGCCGCGTTCGAGCTTGGCGTAGTACTCCACGCTCATGTCGGCGAGGGCCGCGACCTCGCTGCGGCGCAGCCCGGGGACGCGGCGCCGGGTCCCGGAGGGCAGTCCGGCCTGCTCGGGGGTGATCTTGGCTCGCCGCGAGGTGAGGAACTCGCGGACCTCCTGTTGGTTGTCCACCCTTCGACCGTACGTGCAGCGGGCCGCATGAGGGATGTACTGCCGGTACACCCATCGACGGTGACTGGCTGGCCGCGACGGAGGGCGGTTACCTGGAGGACGTGGCGCTGTCCCCGGCCGTCCGTCGGCGGGGACGGGGCCGCCCGTCCTCGGCGCGCTGACACCTCGCGGCCCAGGGCCGGGCGTACGCGGACCGCACGCAGCGGTCTGACTTCACGTGAGCAAAGGAACCCTCATGCGCGGCGCAGTGATCCACGCCCCCGGGGACGTCCGCTTCGAGACGCTGGACGACCCGAAGATCCTCCACCCCACCGACGCGGTCATCCGCACGGCCGTCACCTGTGTGTGCGGCTCCGACCTGTGGCCCTGGCGTGGTCTGGAGCCGATCGGCGACGCCCATCCGATGGGCCACGAGTACGTCGGCTTCGTAGAGGAGGTCGGCTCCGAGGTCACGGCCGTGAAGCCGGGCCAGTTCGTCGTCGGCTCGTTCGCGACCTCGGACAACACCTGCACCAACTGCCGTAACGGCTTCCCCTCGAACTGCCTGCATCGCGAGTTCATGAGCACCTGCCAGGCCGACTACGTCCGTATCCCCAACGCCCAGGGCACCCTGGTCGCCACGGACGAGGTGCCGGGCGAGGAGCTGTGGCCCGGTCTTCTGGCCGTCTCCGACGTCATGGGCACCGGCTGGTGGGCCGCCGACGCCGCCGAGGTGAAGCCCGGATCCACCGCCGTGGTCGTGGGCGACGGGGCGGTCGGCCTGTGCGCGGTGATCGCCGCCAAGGAGATGGGCGCCGAGCGGATCATCGCCATGAGCCGCCATGAGTCCCGGCAGAAACTGGCCCGCGAGTTCGGCGCCACCGACATCGTCACCGAGCGCGGCGACGAGGGCATCGCCCGGATCAAGGACCTCACCGACGGCATCGGCGCCGACAGCGTGCTGGAGTGCGTGGGCACCGCGCAGGCCACGCAGCAGGCGCTGCACTCCGCCCGCCCCGGCGGCAACGTCGGCTTCGTCGGCGTCCCCCACGACGTCGCCATCGACGGGCAGGAGCTGTTCTTCTCCCACGTCGGCCTGCGCGGCGGCCCCGCCCCCGTGCGCCGCTACCTGCCCGACCTCATCGAACGCGTCGTGACCGGCCGGATCGAGCCGGGCAAGGTCTTCGACCTCACCCTGCCCCTCGACCAGGTCGCCGAGGGATACAAGGCCATGGACGAGCGCCGAGCCATCAAGGCACTCCTCAAGCCCTGACCCCGGACCATTCCGCTTCCGGGGCTGAACGCCCCTTCACCCCGCTCGAGGAGGACCTCCAGCATGACCACGTTCGCTCTCGTCGGTGCCGGTCCCGGCCTGGGGCTGGCCACCGCCCGCCGCTTCGGCACCGCCGGCCACGGCGTCGCCCTGATCGTCCGCAGCGCCGAACACCTCCAGCACCTGACGGACGATCTCCGCCGCGACGGCGTCGAAGCCCGCGGATTCTCCGCGGACGTCCTGGACTCGGTCGCGCTCACCGGCGCCCTCCAGGACGCGGCCGGGGAACTCGGGCCGATCGAGATCCTGCAGTACAGCCCGGTGTCGCGCGCCGACTTCATGAAGCCGGTCCTCGACACCACCGCCGCCGACCTGGAGGACCCGCTCGCCTTCTCCCTCAAGGGCCCAGTGACCTGCGTGAACGCGGTCCTGCCCGGTATGCGGGCCCTGGGGCGCGGCACCCTTGCCTTCGTCAACGGAGGCAGCGCGGTCCGCCCGCACCCCGAGCGGGCCGGCGCCTCGGTCGCCTTCGCCGCCGAGAGCGCCTACATCCGCATGCTCCACGATGCGCTCGGCCACCGAGAACATCCACGCCACCCAGCTGATCATCCCCGGCGCGATCCGGCCCGATTCCGAGCACAGCACCCCTCAGGTGCTGGCCGAGCGCCTGTACGCCCTGCACACCGAGCGCGACGGCTTCCGCCACTACGCCGAGCCGATGCCCGAGTGACGAACAGGCCGTGGACAAGTCTCCGGCACCCTCTCCCGGCGGTGCCACTTTGGCTCCTCGGGCCGTTTCGACCGGTCCAGTCGGCGATCGCGGCGGCCCTGGGACTGCTGGCTCTGACCGCCTGCTCCGGCACCGGGCAGACCGCCGACCAGTCCGCTTCGGCGGCCGCCTCCGGGCGCCCCCGGACGACCAGCACCCAGCCCACCCCACCGTCCGACTGGAGCAGCACCGTGCGCATCCAACTCACCCTCGACGGACACCCCGTCCGAGCCACCCTGAACGACAGCCCCGCTGCCAGGGACTTCGCCGCGCTGCTCCCGCTCTCGCTCGGCCTGGAGGACTTCCACCGGACCGAGCGGGTCGCCGACCTCCCACGGAAACTTGACACATCCGGCGCCCCGGACGCGCCCACCCCTCAAGCAGGGGACCTGGCCCACTACGCACCCTGGCGCAACCTGGCCCTCTTCTACCGCGACGGCGAGAGATCCCCGGGCCTTGTCATCCTCGGGCACCTCGACGACAGCCAGGACATCGACCGGCTGGCCACCGCCCACCGCGTCACCATCGAACCCCTGACCTGATCTGTCTCGGCCCGCACACCCACTCGGCATACCGCCGCCCCCACGCACCGCACGGAAAGAGCGAAGCCCGTTGAACCCCACGTACGACTTCACCGGCCAGGTCGCCTTCGTCACCGGAGCCTCATCCGGCATGGGCCTGGCCACGGCACGGGCCTTCGCCGAGGCGGGCGCCGCCGTCGGCCTCGCCGACATCGACGAAGCCGCCCTCGATACGGCGGCACGGCAGCTGACCGACGAAGGCCACAGGGCGCTTGCCCTCACCTGCGACGTCACCGACGAGTCCCAGGTCGCCGCCGCCGTCGACCGCACGGTGGAGACCTTCGGACGCCTGGACATGGCCTACAACAACGCCGGCATCCAGATCCCGCCCGCCGACGCCGCCGAGGAAGCGGCCGAGATCTTCGACCGCGCCCACGCCGTCAACCTGCGCGGCATCTGGGCGAGCATGAAGCACGAGCTGCGTCACATGCGCGCCCAGGGCAGTGGAGCGATTGTCAACTGCTCCTCCCTGGGCGGCCTGGTCGGCATCCCCGGCCGCGCCTCGTACCACGCCAGCAAGCACGGCGTCATCGGTCTGACCGGCAGCGCCGCCCTGGAATACGCCCCGCGCGGCATCCGCATCAACGCGATCTGCCCCGGCACCGTCGACACCCCCATGGTGAGCGACATGATCGCCAAGGGAGAACTCGACCGCGCCGAGGCCGAAGCGAACCAGCCGATCAACCGTCTCGGTACCGCCGACGAGATCGCGCAAGCCGTCCTGTGGCTGTGCAGCCCCGGCGCCAGCTTCGTCGTCGGCGTCGCGCTGCCCGTCGACGGCGGCTACGTCGCCCAGTGACCACCAAGTTGGCGAGCGGCTTCCCCCGGCGGGACCGACCCGCTACGCAACAAGGAGTGACAGCATGCCCAAGCAGTCCGCGCCCAAGGAGCTGGAGGCGATCGCGCCCAAGCTCGTCGAGGTCACCAACGAGGTGCTCTTCGGTGACGTATGGGAGCGCCCCGGGCTCTCACCGCGCGACCGTAGCCTGGTGACCGTCAGTGTCCTCGCCGCGCTCTACCGCAGCGAACAGCTGCCCTATCACCTGGGCGTGGCGCTGGAGAACGGCCTGAGCGTCGAGGAGCTCTCCGAGGCCATCACCCACCTGGCCTTCTACGCCGGCTGGCCCAACGCCATGACCGCGATCAACCATCTCAAGAAGCTCGCCGAAGAGCGCGACGCCTGACACCCGCACACCACTTCCCCGCAGCCGCACAGCAAGGAACGCCTTCTGTGGAAATCGTCACGCAGACCCCGACCGCCAAGGCCCCCGCCGAGCGCTTCACCGGCGACGTCTACCTCAACATGATCGAGACCCCAGCCGAGCCGGCCCGGCTGGCGACGGCCCTGGTCCGCTTCACCCCCGGTGCCCGTACCAACTGGCACTCCCACGCCAACGGCCAGACCCTCTACATCACCGACGGTGTCGGCCTCGTCGGCACCCGTGACGGCGACGTCGTACGCGTCAGCGCCGGCCAGACCGTCAAGTGCCCGCCCGGCGAGGAGCACTGGCACGGCGGCACCGACACCACCCTCATGGCGCACATCGCCATGGTCGTCGGCGATGCCGACGGCGACGGCACCACCTGGCTGGAACCCGTGACCGACGAGCAGTACGCCGCAGCGCTCGCCACCGCCACCCGCTGAGGGCCACTGGGACGGTCGGTGCGCGAGTGATGGGACGCACGCCCGGCATTCAATCTGATGCGGTGCCAGGAGGCGTGCTCATGGACTCGTGGCGCTCATGAGCGGCCGGCTCGTGGGGTGATGTCCTTCGGCGCCGTTTGGTCCACGACTGGTCCGGAAGAGATTCCCTTGGATGTCAGACAGTAGCGCGAAGACAACAAAGAATGTTCTTCGTCTGCTGGTGGGGCGGAGCTCGCCGGTCAGGGCGAGCATCGCACCCAAGCGAGCAGGTCCAGGGGCAATCCAGGCGACCTCCAGCCTGATCTGGTTCTGCGTCATGCCCTGGAGCGGGAGGTTGCGCACGCCAGTGGCGCGGGCGGCGCGGATGCGGCCCTCGGCGCGGGCACGCCGGCGGTGACGCAGCTCCAGCGCGGCGACTGGGGTGTTCTTGGTATAGGTGGTGGAGCAGGCCAAGCGCATCCCGTCAGCGTCGGAAGCCCCGGAAAAGTCCCGGAGCGCTCGCGGTGGTGACGGCCACTCCTCCGGCTTCGGCATGGCGGGGGTGCAGGCATGCTGGGTGCATGCGAACTCTCGGCATCGATCTCTCCGCGAGTCCTCCCCGTACCGCCGCCGTCCTGATCGACTGGTCGGCAGCCGGGGCCGTGGCCGGGCCCCCGATCCTCGGCTGCACCGACGAACAACTGCTGGACCTGATCTCGGGTCTTGAGGAGGAAGACCAGGCCGGGGTGGACTGCCCCTTCGGCTGGCCAACCGCCTTCGTCGCCGCCATGGCCGCTCATGCCGCTCCCCACCCCACCTGGCCGGGCCGGGACGCAGACGGCGCAGACGATCTGCGGGCGCTGCGCTACCGGCGCACCGACCTGATCGTTGCGGGCCACGCTCCGAGACATCCGCTGTCGGTCTCCTTCGACAGGCTCGGGGCGGTCGCGGCTCGCTGGGCACGCCTGCAGGCGGTCCTGGCCCACCGTGGCCATCCCGTCGACCGCATGGGAACCGGCCGGGTGGCGGAGGTGTATCCGGCCGCCGCCCGGATGCAGTGGGGTCTGAGGCTGGGCACGGTGGACGAGCTCGAGGCCGCCGCTTCCTGGCTGCGCATGCCCGAGGCGGCACGGCGGGCGTACGCGGCCAGCCGCGACGCCTACGACGCCCTCATCGCCGCCCTCGTCGCCAAGGCGATCAGGTCGCGGCTCACCACCTGGCCCACAGCAGATGACGCCAGACTGGCACAGATCGAGGGCTGGATCCATGTCCCCGGCTCGGGGGCGCTGTCATGCCTGGCGGCACCTGCCGCCGCGCCCTCGTCCGACTGAACGGTGCCACCAGGAAACAGCCGACCGTCTGATGGGCGTCCTCTGAGCAGGGGAACGCATGAAGGACCCGGGCCGCGGCCAGCGCGGTGTTCCGCGCGACCGCTTCCCGTCTGACCAGGCCGTTTCCGGCACAACGTCGCCGAGTGGGGAGCGGTGTGCTGCAGTTGGAGCCAGGCACCCGGTGCGTGGCCGTGGGCATCGCCGTCCAGGCGGGCGAGCAGCCGGACCAGGGTGCGCGGGATGCCGCGGGCCAGGCCGATGCGCTCGTTGCGGCGGCCTTACAGATCGACGTCTGATCGAGGGCGAGCCATCCGCTGCGCTCCGCCATGGCCACCGCCTCCCGGCCGACACCAACCTGACCAAGCTCTATCGGCTGTTGAGGGTCACCGTCTCGTCCGGCACCAGCGGTGACTGCACGCCCGGACCGCGCCCGGCGAACCGCATGGCGACGCACGCACCCAGGTACAGCAGGGCGACGACGAGCAGGAGCGCCTGATAGCCCGTCACCAGGGCCAGATACTCGAGCGCGCCCCCGGTCAGCGCGCCCAGCAGATTCGCGCCGAACGCGGATGTCGGGTCCGGGGCGAGTGCGAGGCGGTCCGAGAAGATGAGGTTGGCGCAGAAGATGGGGGCGAAGGCGAGGGCGATGGCGGCGGCGAGCCGTCCGGCGAAGGGCAGCGAGAGCACGGCGTGTGCTGGGACGAGCCAGGCTACCGCGAGGGTGCCGAAGAGCAGGAGCTGCAGTAGCAGCTGGTTGACCCGCCGTAGCCGGCGCCGGACCTCGACCGCCGCGAGGACGGCGAGCAGGACGCCGATGAAGACCAGGGCGTTGACCAGCCAGGTCGTACCGAAGTAGAGCGCGAAGCCGATCACGTTCTTCGTTTCGAGCAACATGAAGGCCGCGCCCATCAGGAACATGTCGGTGTAGCGGACAGTGCTTCGGATGCGAACCCCGGTCAGGCGCACCGCCAGGAGCGTCACCAGCAGGATCGTGCCCAGCGCGCCCAGGTACAGCGTGGGAATGTCCCGGTGGAGCAGATACGGGAAAGGGTGGTCATCGCTCGCGGCCGCAGGGACCGTGCCGCTGGGCTGCCAGGTCTGATCGCACGACTGGTCGGCGGCCGTCATCCCGGCCACCAACACGGCCGCGTTCTTGCTGAACGTCGTCATGCAGGGGGCGTGGCCGTAGATGTCATCGAGGGAGCCGGCGAAGCGGTCGACCAGCCAGCTCTTCCGGTAATAGTTGTACATGGCGAACGCGCCGTGTGGCGCCAGGTGATCGCGTGCTGCCTCGAACGCCTGCTGGGTGAACAGGTAGCTCTCCAGGCGCAGATTGCTCGCACCGGCCACCAGCGTCAGCGAGTCCGGCAGCGCCAGGACGACGAGGTCGTACTTGGTGCTCGTCCGTTCCAGGAAGGCCCGTCCGTCGTTGATGTGGACGTGCACCCTGGGGTCGTCGTACGGCTTCGCGGGGTGCAGTTGTGCGCCGATCTGCTGCAGCCGGGGATCGATCTCGACCGCGTCCACGCGCTGTGCTCCGTGCGCCAGCGCGACCGCGACGTCATTGCCGTTTCCGGCTCCGATGACCAGCACGCGCTTGTGCGGGTTGCCGGGCGTCTGGTCGTACGCCTGCCGATATGGTGAGTTCTTTTGCATCAGTACCGGGAGCGGCGCGATGTTCTGGTGCGGGACGCCGTTGGCGGAGATGCTGTACCCCCGGGTGGTGGGCGTCAAGGGCGTGAGCTGGATCTTGTAGTAGGGCGACCAGGAGATGCCGGCCGTCGTCGTCTCCACGAACAGCGCAGCGACCATCGCCGTGAGGGGGATGCCGTATCGCAGGGTGTTGCGCCGTCCGCCGAGGATCAGCAGGGCCGCGGCGGCGAGTACGCCCCACACGACCGACGGGGCGCGGAGCCAGGACAGCAGGGCGAAGGACACCGAGCCGGTGAGGCTGCCGAGCAGGTCGTAGCGGTAGGCATCGAGCGAGGGAAGCCGGCGGAAGAGATCGGCGGTGATCTTGCCGATCGCAGCCATGATCACTGCGGTGAGGAGGAAGATGGCCGGCAGCGTCACCCACTCGGGCAGGCCGGTGGTTTTCACGGTGGTGAAGTAGATGACCTGGTCGCTGCTCTGACGCACCTGCACCGGAAACTCGCGTACCAGGATGACGAGAAGCGCGAGCGGGACCGTTGCCCAGCGTTTGAGCCATTGCCCGCGCGCGGCGGGGATCAGGAACCCGATGCCGATGCCCAGGAACGACCCGAGCAGGATGAAGTTCGAAAAGTAGCTGAGGTGGACGACGTTGGCGCCCGCCCATCTGATCAGCGCCAGCTCGACGAAGAGCATGGTGGCGCTGGCCAGCAGGAGCCTCCAGCGCACCGAGTGGTCGGTTTGTCTGGTTTCGATCAGTTTCACGCGTAATTACGGTGCCATCTCCGGCTCGATGGGTCGAGGCGACTTGCCGATTTGGTGACGGTATAGCCTGGCCCGGACCGCTCTTGCGGACCGTCTCCACCAGCAGCACTCCGCCGGCCTGGGACGCCACCCCGCGAACCGTCCCCCCTCGATGCGGACGCGCCGTCCGGTGGCAGGCCCACTGCGCCTGGACGGAGTCAGGGTGGTCTCGGCGAGGGCGAGGCCGCGGCCTTCTCACCCGCGTTGAGTCAGCCGCTACGGGGCTACACATAAACGCTGGTTATGTCCATATCGCCGGGAGGGTGATCCAGACGACGGCGCCTCCGTCGGGGTGGTTGGCCGCGCCGTAATTGCCCCCGGCTGCACGGGCGATGGCGGCGATGATGGCCAGGCCGAGGCCGGTGGTGGTGCGGGCGCGGTCGGACTGGGTGAAGCGGTCGAAGGCCCGGGGGAGGAGGTCGGGCGGGAAGCCGGGGCCGCGGTCACGGACCTCGATGCGGATCTGCCCGTCCTCTTGGCGGGCGGTCACTGCGATGGGGCCGTGGCTGTGCTGCTGGGCGTTGCGGATCAGGTTCGTGACAGCACGTTCCAGCCGGGCTGCGGAGATTGCGGCGGCAACGTCGGTGGCGCAGTCAACGGTGACTGTCTTGTCCGGTGCCCCGTTGCCGAGCCGAGCGGCCACGCGCCGCAGCACCGGCTGGAGGTCGGGTACGGCTGCTGCTCCTCGCTCAGTGCCCTGATGACGGTCGGTGCGCGCGAGAAGCAGCAGGTCCTCCGTCAACTGGACTAGCCGTACGGTCTCCTGCACGCCGACCGTCGCCTGCCCCTTCTTCACATTGCCCGTCTCGTCGACGATTAGCACCGCCTGCTCGGCGCGCAGGTGGTCGACGACGTACTCACGCAGATAGTCACGGGCTGCGTCCGCGTCCCACTTCGCCCGCTCCAGCAGATGCTGCATCCCATCCGGTGTGGCCTCGCCGGCCCACTCCGCGATCGTTCAGCAGTTCTTCCGCGGCAGGTCCGCCAGCAGCCCTCGGACGAACTTCCCCACCGGACGGCGGGGTTCGGCACGCGCGAACCGTCCGGCTGTGCGCCGCATCAGCCCTGCGAAGTCATCGTCCCAACGGCCAGGGTCTACGCTGTGACCAGCGGCCACCGCCTGATCTTCAGTCTTCACACACCGATGATCACCGGTGGCCGGACCCGTCTCCGACCTCACCCCAGAGCTCCCCCGACCTCGTCTACGGTTCCGACATCGCCAACATCGGCCTGACCGTCCCGGCGGTGGCCATCGCAGCGATCCGGCACGAGGGTCCGCTCTTGTTGGGCGTCGGCCCGACCCACCAGGTATCGCTCTTCATCTCGATCGTGGTGGGCACTCTGACGGTCATCCCCGGCCGCGCGACGCTCTAGCAGGGCTGCCTCCATCTGGTGCTGTGCGGCGTACTGGGTGCTGGCGGTCACCCCCTGGCGGCACCGGCTCCCGCCCCGGGGGACCTGCCGCCCAGCCCCGGGATCAGCACCGCCGCCACCGCCAGGTGCATCACAACGAGGGAGACCCGGGTGCCGCCGTCCATGCCGTCGCCGATGAACGGCAGGAAAGACATGGCCAGTACGGTGCCGGCCACCCCGGTCCAGATGGCGCGGGCGCGCCGCGCCCGGAACCGCTCCAGGGCGGCCAGCAGTCCCCAGCCGGAGAGCGACGCGAGCAGTGCGACGACCGCCACGGGCACGGCGCCGATGTCGAGTGTCTGCTCGCCGTCGGCGATCTGCAGCCGGTGCCCCAGCAGTGGGTCCGCGACCAGCCACACCAGGACGGGGGCCAGGACGGTCAGGGCCGTAACCCTCAGGCGCCTTCTCCGGGCGCTCACGTGGCGCCCCCCGAGAGCGCCCCGTGCAGGAAGACCTCCACCAACTCCTGCGGGGTCAGGTCGGGCTCGTCCTCGGTACGCGGCTGGGTGAAGAGCAGCCCGAAGAAAAGGGCCGCGATCTGCTCCGGCGGCCGGCGCAGGGCGGCCTTGTCGGGCTCCAGCAGCTCCGCGAGGGCCGCGCGGATACGGGTCGTCGACTCGTCGCGGCCCGCGCCGCGCACCGTGCCGGGGTGCTTGCCGCCGCGATGCCCCAGCGAGCCGGCGATCGCGCCCATCCTGGACATGTGCGCCTGCAGCGCCTCGGCCGCCTCCGCGAGCCGGTCGGGCAGCGGCTGGGATACGTCGATCGCGTCGAGCTCGCGGACCGCGTGCTCGGGGGAGAGCGCCTCGACCATGCAGGCCTGCAGCAGCTCGTCCTTGTCGGCGAAGACCCGGAAGATCGTGCCCTCGCCGATGCCTGCGGCGCGGGCGATCTTCGCGGTCGTCACCGCGGCCCCGTACTCGGCGATCAGCGGGATCGCGGTCTGGATGATCATTTCGCGGCGCTGCTCCGGCGACATGGCGGGGGCGCGGCGGCGGGTGGTCTGGTTCTCCTTAGGTGCTGTCATGACCGCGAGAGTACGGAGTGAGTCCTCACTCCGTCAATGAGTGAGGACTCACTCCGCTCACTTTTCCGTACTCGGCTGCTTGTCGATGGCAGCCCACCAAGATCCACAACTAGGGCTGGAGTACTAGATGATCGATTCCAAGGGATCGGCTGCGCGCATGAGGCGAGGGAGCCCAAAGTGCGGTTGTGAAGCCAGACTTGGACTCCCTCGCCATCGCGCTGTACGTGAAGACCGACGACATGCTGAAGGCATCGCCGCATCTCGCACCGTGTCGACCGGCTGTCGGGATCACTCCCAAACTCACCGATGCCGAGCTGGTCACCCTCGCGGTGATGCAGGCCCTGCTCGGGTTCACCTCCGAGGCGAAGTGGCTCCGCCACGCCCGCGCTCACCTGCGGCATCTGTTCCCGTACCTGCCCCAGCAGCCCGGCTACAACAAGCGCCTGCGCAAGGCCGTCGACCTGCTCCGCCGGATCACCCGGCTGCTGGCCACCGACACATCCGTGTGGAGCGACGACGTATGGATCGTGGACTCCACGCCCGTGGAATGCGGCCGCTCCCGCGAGACCGTCAAACGCTCCGAGCTGGCCGGATGGGCCGAGTACGGCTACCGCGCCAGCCACAGCCGCTTCTTTTGGGGCCTGCGCCTCCACCTGGTGTGCACGCTCCAGGGACTGCCCGTCGCCTTCGCCCTGACCGGAGCGAAAGCCGACGAGCGCGAGACGCGGCTGGACCTGCTCGACGCCGAGCCGGAACTCGTCGCCACCGGGCCCGGACAGACCTTGATCGGCGGCAAAGAACTACTTCGGCCGCGACTTCGAACGAGAGCTGGCCGAACACGGCATCCGGCTGCTGCGGCCGACCCGCAAGGGCGAACCGGAGCGGCCCGGAGCCGAGCTGTTCAAACCACTGCGACAGGTCATCGAGTCGGTCAACGAGACCTTCAAGGGCCAGCTCGACCTGGAACGGCACCACGGCCGCACACCCGCCGGCGTCGTCGCCCGCGTCATGCAGCGCATCCTCACGTTGACCACCGCCATCTGGCACAACGGCCAGAGCGGACAGCCCGTCCTGCGCTCACTGACCGCCTACGACCGCTAACCCTTGGGACCCATCATCTGGTTGGGCGGTGCCAGGGTGCGCAGGACATCGAACTCGTTGCCCTCGGGATCGGCCATGACCACCCAGCTCCGGCCGGGTCCCTGGCCCACGTCCACCTTGGCGGCGCCGAGGCCGAGCAGCCTGGCCACCTCGTCGTCGGTACTGCCGTCGATCGGACTGACGTCGAGGTGGAGCCGGTTCTTCACGGTCTTGCCCTCGGGCACCCGGGTGAACACCAGGGTGGGCGGTATCTGGTGGGCCCGGACCTCCTCGACGGTCGGCACCCAGGAGCCGATCTCGACCTTGCCCTCGCTCCGGTCGATCACCTGACCTGTGGATCAGTGCGGACCGGCGTGCGTCGTGCGTTCGGGTGGCGCACCGCATCGATCTTGGAGGGAGTCAAGGTCAGACGCGGATGCCGAACATGAACGGCCCACCGATGGTGTTCATCGACTCGTATCGCACGGCCGTCCCGGGGCGCGGTGCGTGCAGGGTCTGGCCGTTGCCGGCGTAGAGGCCGACGTGGTGCAGGTCGTTGAAGAAGAAGACCAGGTCGCCGACCTGGAGCTGGCTCTGCGAGTAGATGCGGGTGCCTATGTTGGCTTGTGCCTCGGACGTGCGTGGGATGGAGACACCCGCCTGCGCGTAGGCCCAGGAGGTCAGGCCCGAGCAGTCGAACGAGGACGGGCCGGTGGCGCCGTAGACGTACGGCGTGCCCACCTTGCTCTGGGCGGCGGAGAACGCGGCGCCGGCCCGGCCGGAGGCGGGGGTGGAGTTGCCCAGCTGCACGCGGTCGGCGGAGGCCCGGCTGGCCCTGGCCTGCTCGGCGGCGAGCGCGGCCTTCTCCGCGGCGGTGAGGCTGTTCAGGAGTCGCTGCGCCTCGGCGAGCTTGCCCTGGACTTCCTTCTTCTTGTTGCCCAGCTCGGTGCGGGTGGCGGCGAGGTCCTTGAGCTTCGAGGAGGCCTC
>NZ_JBSGBZ010000055.1:0-51946 GCF_053601495.1 Streptomyces sp. NPDC004721 | reverse complement strand
ATCCACCGGCGCCGCCAGGAGAGCGGCAAGCGACAGACCCGGGAGACGGTCTACGCCGTCACCAGCCTCGACACCCACCAGGCCAGCCCTGCTGACTTGGGCGGATACGTGCGCGGGCACTGGGGAATCGAAAATTCCAGCCACTATGTCAGGGACGTGGTGTTCGCCGAGGATGCCTCCACCGTCCACACCGACAGCGCGCCGCGGGCGATGGCCGCTTTGCGGAACCTGGCCATCGGCAGGCTACGGCTGCTGGGAGCGGACAACATCGCCAAGACCACCCGAGCGATCCGGGATGCACCCGAACACGCCGTCTGGATCTGGGGCATCACCGACAGCCCGCTCCTACCGGGAACTTGAAGTCGCCCTGATCCTGGCGACGGCGAGTTTATTGGCGGCGGTCATCGCCTCCGCAGGGGCGGATGTTCGGCTGGAGCTGCGCATTCACCCTGAGGTCCCGTCGATGGTGAGGGGCAGCTGCACAAGCAGCGAGCCCGGTCGCGTAGAGCTCGACCGGGCTCGGTAACTGCAGGAGGCTCGGTTCCTGGTCTGTCCACCGGGGGCCGGGCCTTCTCGCGTGTGGCGGTCCCAGCCTTGGGGCTGGCGGCCGGTCGGTCGTGTTGGCGAGCATCCGGCGGACGGTCTCCGGCTGCCAGCGCTCCCCGCGCTTGGGCCGGATGCCCTCGGCAGCCAGCACAGCGGCGATCTCGCGGTAGGACAGCTCGTCCTGGTCCCGGAGCTGGCGGGCGCGAACGCGGCCGGCCTGCTCCATCTCCTCTTCGGTCAGCTCGTTCCTGTGCGCCTGCCAGTCATACGACGGGGCGCCGTAGGCGTACTGGCCCTTCTCTCCCTTGATGCGGCGGCTTCGACGAATCTTGGCCACGGTCATGCCGCGGTCCAGCTGGGCGAAGACGCCCATCATCTGGCGCATGGCGGTGCGTGTGCTGTGCTGCTGCTGGACGGCGGCGGTCCGCCGGCCGAGCTGCCCCTTGGTCCACGTGGCTGCCGATCCGGCGGGCGGACCGAACTGCACCGGGCAGCCAGGGTCGGTTCGTACTTCCGGGGTGTACGGAGTCGTCGTTGAAGATTAAACGTGACGTCTGAATACCGCCGGACCCGCAGGGCGTTCCGGTCTTGGATTGAGCGTGTCCAAGACCGGAACAAGGAGTTTTACGGAGATGACGATGAACGGTGCGACGGCGCTCGACGGCAAGGTGGCGCTGGTGACCGGCGGCAGCCGGGGGATCGGGGCGGCGGTCGCGCTGCGGCTGGCCGAGGACGGCGCAGACGTGGCGCTGACCTACCAGGGCTCGGCCGAGTTGGCCGAGGAGGTGGTCGCCAAGATCACCGCGATGGGGCGGAGCGGCTGGGCCGTCCGCGCGGACAGCGCAGACCCGGAGGCGGTGTGCGGCGCGGTGGCGGCGGTCGCCGAGCGGTTCACGCGGCTGGACATCCTGGTGAACAATGCGGGTGTCGGCGCCGTCGGACCAATCGAGGCGGTGACATGCGACCAGATCGACCGGGTGCTGGCGGTGAACGTTCGCGCGCCCTACCTCTATGCCCAGGCGGCGCTGCAGTACATGGTCGAGGGCGGACGGATCGTGAGCATCGGCAGCTGCATCGCCCAGCGCGTGGCCTTCCCCGGAAGCGCGCTCTACGCGACCAGCAAGGCCGCTCTGATCGGCTTCACCAAGGGCATGGCCCGGGAGCTCGGCCCGCATGGGGTCACCGTCAATCTGGTCCACCCGGGCCCGATCGACACCGACATGAACCCGGGCGACGGCGATTCCGCCGACTTCCAGCGCGGCTTCACTGCGCTCGGCCGCTACGGCACGGCGGTGGAGGTCGCGGATGCCGTCTCGTACCTGGTCGGCGAGAGCGCCCGATACGTCACAGGCGCGGAGCTGGCGGTGGACGGTGGCTTCGCAGTCTGAGCCCGCACGGTCCGACGCAGGCCAGGTAGTCCTTGGCGCTCAGTCCGTCACGGCATCGACCCGTGATCTTGGGCAGTGGATCATGGCTGGGTGATACGTCGCCAGGAGTTGTCCGATGCCGAGTGGGACCTGCTGCGGACTTTGCTGCCCACGGCTGCGACAGGCCGTCCCCGGTTGGACGACCGTATGGTCCTGAACGGCATCGTGTGGAAGTTCCGCACCGGGGTTGCCCGGCGGGACGTACTCGAGCGGTACGGGTCCTGGGCCACCCTGCACACCCAGTTCCGCCGGTGGGCCAAGGACGGCACCTTCGAGCGGATGCTGCAAGCCGCGCAGGCGAAGGCGGACGCAGCCGGCGACATCGACTGGGTCGCCTCGGTCGACTCCACCATTGTCCGAGCCCACCAGCATGCCGCCGGAGCCCGAAAAGGGGGCTCGCGACCAGGCTCTCGGCCGCTCGCGCGGCGGGCTGACCGGCAAGCTCCACCTGGCGGTCGACGGACTCGGCCGCCCGCTCGGCCTGGTCCTGACCGGCGGCAACGTCAACGACTGCACGCGGTTCACCGCTGTGATGGGCGCCATCCGGGTGCCCCGGTCGGGTCCGGGACGGCCCCGGACCCGACCCGCCCATGTCATCGGCGACAAGGGCTACAGCTCGAAGGCGATCCGCGCCTGGCTTCGGCGGCACAACATCGCCCACACGATTCCCGAACGAGCGGATCAGATCGCCAACCGCCTTCGACGCGGCCGCTCCGGCGGGCGCCCGCCCGCCTTCGACAAGCAGATCTACAAACGCCGTAACGTCGTCGAACGCTGCTTCAACAGGCTGAAGCAATGGCGAGGCATCGCAACTCGCTACGACCGCCGAGTGCTACCAGGCAGCCGTCACCCTCGCCTCACTTCTCATGTGGGCGTAGCCCTTTGACGACACTCCCTAGGGCGAGGCGGTGAAGAAGTTCCTGCCGCACCGCGAGAATCGGGCGATGACCGACTGCCGCCCGCTGGGCACCGGACCCGACCGCGCCGACGTCTCCCGCACGCGAGACACCGAGCTCCCGCCCGCGCCACGCGCCCAGCTCGCCGCTGAACGCCTCCCCGCCACCCCGGCCGCCGAGCCGAAATCACGCCCAGCGGCCGGGCGCCGCACCCTCGGGGCCGGCCCCGCCGCGCCCGGACAGGTGTAGAGCAGCACGGCCGGGCGCGGATCGCGGGCCGTGCGCTCGCGTACGACCTGCACGTAGCTCTGGCTGCCGAACCCCCTGACGACGCGCACGGGGATCCCCGTGCGCTCCAGCAGCCGGTCAGCTGAGCCCGCATCTCGCAGGCCACGTACAGGGCTGTTGTCTGGCGGAACGTGGACCTCGAGCAACGGGATCAGGTCAGGGAACCGCTCCTCCCGGCGGGCCTGGGGCAAGACGCGCGGACAGACGAGGTCCTAGAGGTCTTGGACGGCGCGCAGGGCCTGGTCGACCCGGGCCATGGCCGCAGCGTCGACGGGGCCGAGGAGTTTTGCTCCCCCGAACCGGTTGACCCGCAGTTGTGTGATGTTGACGGCGACCGCGGTGCACGGGATCGGATCGCCGATCACCACCGACATGGCCGTGTCGGGGTTGCGGGTGCCGAAAAATCATCAGACCAGGTCACGACCTTGATCATTGATCTATGTGATCTGTTGTGGTGTCCCCGGCCTGCTTCGTCGCGACCATCGCCTTTGCCTGCTGCGTGCGCTGCTGTTGACTTGAAGGCCGTGTTGCACGTCCACGATTCCAAGATGCTACCAATGGTAGTATCGAATCCATGAGCGGTAGTAAGAAGTACTCGATCAGCCTGCCCGAGGATCTCGCCGAGGGCGTGCGCTCACAGGTGGGCCCCGGCGGCTTCTCCGCCTATGTCGCCGAAGCCCTCGAGCAGAAGGTCGCGATGGACAAGCTCCGTGAGCTCGTCGCCGACTTCGAGGCCGACAACGACGCGCTGACCCGCGCGGAGGTCGAGACTGCCCGTGAGCTGCTGCGCCATGATCGCCGACAGGCCGGCGGAGCTGCGGCCTGATGCCCGGCATGCTTCTCCTCGACAGTGAAGGCCTCTCCAAGCTCTACCTCAAGGACCGCACCGTTATGGCGCTCGTCCAAGCCGCAGTGGAAGAGGGCGTGCGGGTGGCCACCACGGCCATGACCACCCTTGGAGCCGACTACGAGCGGATCCATCCCGCACGCATCAGGTGGGTCCTCTCCCGCATCGACGTCTATGACGTCACCAAGGAGATCGCCGACCAGGCCGCCGAACTCCTGCGCGCCCACCACCTGCACGGCCACAAGTACGCGATCGACGCTGTCCTCGCCGCGATCGCCCGCACGACACCCCGGCCGGTCACGGTCCTCACATCTGACCCTGAGGACCTCACGCTCCTCTGTGGATCTGCTGTTGAGGTGGTCAAGGTCTGACCGCCGAGCGCCGATCTCTGGCTGGCACCCGCTGCTCGCCCCGCGATCTTTACGGGGACAGGGCCCGGGCGGCATCATGATCAGGCGTGCTACTGCGCCTGGCCTACCTCGCCGCGACCAACACCTTCGCGCTCTTGCGCCTGCTGCCGATGAGCGACCGGGATAAAGACATCGAGATCCTGGCGCCGCGTCACCAACTGCTCGTCCTTCAACGCCAAGTCGGCAAGCCCACGTTCACAGACACCGACCGTGTGGTCCTCGCCGGCCTGCTCCACCACCTCCCGAGAGAGAAGCTGCGGCACCTCCTGCTGCTGGTACGCCCGGATACGATCTTGCGCTGGCACCGCAACGTGCTCAAGCGACGACATGCCGCCACCTGTGCGCCGAAGCACCGTGGGCGCCCGCCCACGGTGCGCTCGATTCGCGCTCTGGTGCTGCGACTGGCCCGAGAGAACAGTTCCTGGGGGTATCGGCGCATCCACGGCGAGCTCGCGGCGCTGGGCATCAAGGTCGCCGCCTCGACCGTCTGGGAGATCCTCCGCGAGCACGGCATCCCACCCGCTCCCGAACGGCAGAGCACGACCTGGGCCGACTTCCTGCGCAGCCAGGCCGACGGGCTGCTCGCCTGCGACCTGTTCGAGACCCGCACCCTGACCGGGGCGCGCCTGTACGTCTTCGCCGTCATCGAGCACTCCAGCCGGCGCGTCCGGATCCTGGGCGCCACCGCACACCCGTCCGCGGAGTGGATCCTGCAGCTCGGCCGCAATCTCCTCATGGACCTGCAGGATGCGGGCAGCAGGGCCAAGTTCCTGATCCGGGACCGCGACTCGAAATTCACCACCGCCTTCGACGCCTTGCTGGCCGACGCCGGGCTGAAGGTCGTCACCTCCGGGATCCAGATTCCGCGAATGAACTCCCTTATGGAGCGCTGGATACAGACCTGCCGCAGGGAGCTCTTGAACCGCACTTTGATCTGGAACCAGAGCCACCTTCTGCATGCGCTCCGCGAGTTCGAGTCCTTCTACAACTGGCATCGGCCCCACCGAACGCTGAAGCAAGCCGCGCCGCTTCGCCCACTACCCGAACCGATCAACACCCCAGCGCAGATCAGGCACCCGGAGGTCCATCGGCGAGACCGACTCGGCGGAACCCTCCACGAGTACCAACATGCCGCCTGAGCAGCCCGGATGATTAATCGGCACCCACAATGCCCGCGATGACGGCGAGCGCCTTGGCGGTGTTGCCGCTGGAGAGCTCGACCAGTTGGCTGCCCTGTTCGACGGCGCGTCCAGGTGGGGGCGGGCCATGTGCCAGGCGGCACGATCCTTCACCGAGCCGAAGGGGTTGAGCAGTTCCAGCTTGGCGTACAGCTCCACTCCGGCAGGCGGTGCACCTGCGGGTCGATGCGGACCAGCGGGGTGTTGGCGATGGCGTCGGTGATGCTGTCGTACCTCACGGCGCTTGCTCGCCTCCCGGGGCGGATCTCGGCCAGTACTCCTTGTCCAGGCACCAGCGCCAGGCGCTGTCCGGCCCCTCCTGCCAGGCGGCGACCTTGCGGGCCACGGGCTGGTTCTGGGCGCGGGTGGCATGGAAGTCCATGCAGTACCCGGCGGTGTTGGCGAACGCCAGCAGGTCGCCGGGGCGCGGGCGGCGCGGAAGGTGCACGATCCGCCGGGTGATCAGGTCGGTCTCCAGGCAGAGGTTGCCAAAAAGGTGTACGGCGACGGGCCCGGCGGGCGCGGGCCTGCGGGGGACGAGCACCGGGTCGACCAGGACGCCGTGCTCCTCCAGGCCGATGTCGTGGGCGTTGGCGGCCAGCCGGACCCACAGCGGGCCGCCATCCTCGTCGTCGCGCACCTCCAGGACCCGGGCCAGGGTGAGGCCGCACTGGTCGAGCAACGCCCGGCCGGGCTCGGTGTGCAGGTCGTAGAGGTGCTCCAGCAGCAGCGCGGCCAGCGGGCGGTTCCCGAGCGAGGTGGCGCGCTGGGAGAGCAGTTCGTCAAGGTAGCGCGGGCCGGCGACCGGCCGGTACGCCGGGTACAGGCCGAGGCTGCCGCGCAATGTGCCGTGCTCGGCGCGCAGGCCGTAGCCGTGGCCGCCCCAGGCCATCGGCGGCCGGGTGGCGAGGACGGCGTTCGCCAGCTCAGTAGTGTAGCGCTCCCATTGGGCGCCGTGGGCGAGGTAGTTGGCGCCGAACCCGCCGCCAATGTCGAGGGCGCGGGGACGCAGTCCGCGGCCGCGCAACTCCTCCAGCACCGCCAGGCAGCCCTCCACAGCCGCGGCCTTCTCGCCGATCGCCGTGGTGTCCAGGTGGTAGGAGACGCCAACCGCCTCGACCGCGTCGCCGTGCCTTTCCAGGGCCTTCAGCAGCGCGTCCGTCTCCCGGACCCTGGTGCCGAAGCGGCTGGGAAGGGAGAGGGTGCGTACCCCGCCGCCCCGGAAGGCGGACAGCCGCGGCAGCACGTTCACCCGTGGTAAGCCCTGCTCCCGCACCAGGGCGGCGACCTGGTCCAGTTCCTGGCGGGAGTCGGGGGCGACGGTGGTCCCGGCGCGGGCGGCCAGCCAGAGGAACTCCGGGGTCTTCGGGCCAGTGGCCGTGATCCGATCGCCGGTGAAACCACAGGCTAGGGCATGCTGCAACTCGCCGAGTGAGGCGACGTCAACGCCGACGTCCGTGGCGGCGAGGCGGCGCAGCAGGGCACTGGAACGATTCGACTTGTGGGCGTAGCAGACCCGGCCGCCGAGGCGGTGGCGGCGGTAGACGGCGCGGAAGGCGTCCGCGTTGCGGGCAATCTGCTCGGGAAGGACGACCGCGAGCGGGGAGCCCAGCGCGTCCGCGAGGGTGTGCAGCAGCGCCGGCGGCTCCAGCAGGGCGGCAATGGGTGCCCCCAACTGCGGTTCCAGGTAAAGGGTGTCGCCCATGCCGTACAGCCCACCCCTCCCACGTCCACGCCGCCCCGGCTGCCTCCTGCACTAAGCACTTCCCCCAGCGCCCCGGTTTACGCCCCGCGCGGTCGGAAGACGACGACAGGTGAGCCGCCCGGCCGACGGTCCCATAGGGACACGCAGGCACAGGACCCGGGCGGGTGTCCAGCCGAGCAGAACGACCAGGTCTTTGCGGCGCCCATGCCCTCCCGTGCCGCGTACTCGGCTCACTCGGGGACGCCCCCTGGCGACGCAGAACGCCGCGCGATCATGCGGATGGTGCACGCGGTCGTAAGAAAGGCGCCTGGCGGCTTCCCCCGTGCGCCCGGCGTCGGGGGCGAGTAGCCCGACGGTGGTGTGCTCGCCGATCGCGGGCAGCATCGACGGGAAGCACGCATGCGCGTGGCCGCGCGATGTCGGCCTGCCCGTGCGGGGAGCGGTCAAGGCAGGACCGGAGCCGCTTGCGAAGACTCCCGGAGCGAGGAGAGCGGTTCGCTCTGCCCGGCAGGGTCTTCCCAGCGTCCTGGTGAAGACCCGCCTACTGCGTAACCCACCCGAACGGGCCGGGGCGCCGAGCTTGTCGCTCGCCGTCCGTATTCCGGAACCGGGCACGCAGGCAGTCCCCGCTGCGGGTCAGTGGTCGTCCCAGTGGTCCTCGTGGGCGGCGTGGCGGTGCCCGTCGTGGACGTAGTCGGTGTGGTCCTCGTGCGGAATGGCGACGTGGCCGCAGTCCGGCCCGTGCCGGTGCTCGTGTCCTTCGTGGGTGACGTGGCCGCCGGCTCCGCATTCGTCCACGTGGTCCTCGTGAGGACGGTGGACGTGGCCGTCGTGGACGTAGTCGGTGTGGTCTCCGTGTGGGACGGCGACGTGGCCGCAGCCTTCGCCATGGACGTGCTCGTGGGCGGCGTGCGTGCGATGGTCGGTGCTGGTGGACATGCTGAAACTCCTGTTCATCCAGATATGCCCCCTCTGAATAGGAATATCAGCGAATGGCCTCCCGCGCGCATTATCCGCGCGGGCGAATGGGATGGTGTCGCAATTCCGAATGGAATCGACCTTCATTTTCAGCCTGAATTCACCGCGTGACGGTTGCATCGACGGGCGGCAGGAGATTGCCAACCGCAAGATCGAAGAGTTGTTGCGTGAGTACGAGTGATCATGTGCGCCGTCGGCTTGGCTCCCGCAGATCCGCAGCCCTCCCTGGGCCGGCGTCAGGAAGGGGATCGATATTGCTGCTACCGGGATGAAAGGTTAGCCTGCCCTAAGCTAATTAGGTGATCCCGGGGTTGAGGATGTCGATGGTCTCAGTGCAGTTGGGTGCGCGTCAGAGCGGTCCGTCCTTGCCGACGGATTCAGCGGGGGATGCGCGACTGGCCGACCTACGACCCGGGATGAGTGGCCAGGTGATCGACATCGACGAGTCGGTCGAGCCGAGCACCGCGCGACGACTGTTCGACCTGGGGTTCGCCCCCGGCGCGGAGGTCACCGTGCTGCGGAAGGCGCCGCTGGGCGACCCTGTTGTCTTCCAGGTCGTGGAGTACGAGGTGGCACTGCGCAAAGCGCAGGCCGCCGGCATCCATGTACGGCGCATTGCATGAGCGCGCACTGCGGTCCGGTGGCCCAGACGGTCACTGGCAATACTCGTCTGGCTCTGGTCGGCAGCCCGAACTCGGGCAAGAGCACGCTTTTCAATGCCCTGACCGGCCTGCGGACCAAGACCGGTAACTACCCCGGAGTGACCGTCGCGCGCTATGAGGGGTTGGCGCGCGTCGGCGAGCACGAGGTGGTCATCGAGGATCTGCCCGGCACTTACAGCCTCGACCCGATCAGCCCGGACGAGCAGGTCGTCGCTGATGTGCTCGACCCGGACAACCCGGACCTCGGCACACCCGACGGGATCCTCGTCACGATCGACGCGACAACGCTGCGTCGTTCCCTCGGGCTGCTCGCCCAGGTCATGCAGACCGGTCTGCCGATCTGTGTGGTGCTCACCTTCCGTGACGAACTGGCCCGTCGCGGCGGCACCCTCGACGTCTCGGCCCTCCGCCGTGCGCTGGGTGTGCCGGTCGTCGCGGTGACGAGCGGATCACGCAACGACCTGGCGCAGTTGCAGTCCACGCTGCTCGACTTGGCCGCATGGGAGCGGCCGGTCCTCCCGCCGCCCACCGACCCCTCGCAGAGACGGGCCTGGGTGGAGTCGCTGCTGCAGAGCGCGGGCTACGAGGTGCCCGAGGTCGATCACCGCACCCGGCGCATCGATGCCGTGCTGCTGCACCCGCTGTGGGGCACGCTCATCTTCTTCGCGACCATGTTCGCGTTCTTCCAGATCATCTTCACCGTCGCGACACCGCTGCAGGACGCGGTGCAGAGCCTCTTCGACTGGCTCGGCACGCTGGTCACCGACTACGTCTCGAACCCGTTGCTCTCCGGCTTCCTCGGCAACGCCCTGATCGGCGGCCTGGGCAGCGTACTGGTCTTCCTGCCCCAGATCGCCCTGCTGTTCCTCATGATCTCGCTGCTGGAGGGCAGCGGTTACCTCTCCCGCGCAGCCTTCCTGATGGACCGGCTCATGTCCAAGGCCGGGCTGGAGGGCCGGGCGTTCGTCGCCCTGCTCTCCTCCCTCGCCTGCGCCATCCCCGGCATCATGGCCACCCGCTCCCTGCCGTCGGCCAAGGACCGCTTCGCGACCATGATGGGCGCGCCGCTGATGACCTGCTCGGCGCGCCTGACGGTCTATGTGCTGCTGACCGGCCTGCTGGTGAGCCCCGGTACCAGCGTCGGTCCCTTCGGCGCCCAGGGCATCGTCATGTTCGCGCTGTACCTCGTCGGTGCGCTCTCGGCCATGGCAACGGCCTGGGTCTTCAAACGGTTCAGCAGCCGGGGCGGCCCGGTGCTGCCGTTCTATATGGAGATGCCGTCCTACCGGTTGCCGCGGCCGCGGTCGGTGATCGAGGCCATGTGGAGCGCCTGCAAGGGCTTCCTGCACAAGGTCGGCCGCATCATCCTGCTGGTCACGATCGGTCTGTGGCTGCTGCTCAGCCTGCCCATGCACAGCGATGCCCAACTGCGCTCCGCCGGCGTCGACCCGGCCGACCGGACCGCGGTCCAGGCCTACGAGGTCGACCACAGCTACGCCGCCGACATCGGTCACGCCATCGAACCCGTCTTCGAACCCCTCGGCTTCGACTGGCGGATCAACATCGGCGTGCTGGGATCGCTGTCCGCCCGCGAGGTGTTCGTCGCCACCCTCGGCCAGGTCGCTGCCGCCCAGAACCCCGACCAGCCGGCCGAAACCCTGTCCCACATGACCTACACCGACGGGCCGCATCAGGGAGAGAAGCTCTTCACCCCGGCCACGACGGCCGCCTTGCTCGTCTTCTTCCTCTACGCGCTGCAGTGCATGTCGACCGTCGGGGTCATGCGCCGTGAGACCGGCTCGTGGAAATGGCCCGCGGTCGCCTTCGGCTACATGTTCGTGCTGGCCTGGACCATGGCCTTCCTGACGCACACCGTCGTAGGACTGCTGGCATGAGCGTCATCCCCATGCACCCCGAGGCCACGGCCGACCCGCAGACCGTCCGCTGGGTGATCCCCGCCGGCACGCTGCCGGTCGTCGGAGAGATCGCCGACGCACCGGACGAGCTCGGGAAAATGCTCCACTCCGAAGACATCGCCTCCATCGAGGTGGAAACAGGGGCCGTGGTGATCCGGCTCGCCGACGGCCAGCGCTGGTCCGGCACAGGAGCGCGAGTACGCGACGCGCTCAGCGCCGCACTGCAGCACCCCCAGCGGTGGCGGCCGGCCGACGTGGTCACCGAGGACGACCTGCTGCGCGCCGCACTGCAGGACGTCCTGGACGGATCCGCCGGCGACTACATCCGCTCCCACGGCGGCGAAGTGACGATCGTCTCCGCCCACGACCGCCACGCGGAGGTGCGGCTGGCGGGCACCTGCACCCACTGCCCGGCCGCCGGATTCACCCTCCACTCCCGCCTCGAATCGGAACTGCGCGCCCGCTTCCCCGACCTGGCCGAGCTCCGCGCCACGGAGGAGCCCGCCAAGGCGCCAAGGCGCACATGGCTCACCCTGCGCCGCCGCAGCGCGTGACCGTCCAAGGCAGGGGCGGCGACGGGATCCGTAGCAACCACCTTGGCCGACAGGAGCGCGTGGCTGCCGCCGGCAGCCACGCGCTCCTGTCGGTGGAAAGAGCTGTCCTTTGACAGTGAAGTTAGTCGGCTGCGAGTTGGTGACCTGGGTGGACTTGATTGGCGGAGCGGACCGTGGGGCTGGCCGTCCGCACCGACTGATCATGCTTGGTGCCGCCCCGCAGTGCGCTACGGTCTCCTGCTCCCGGCCGACGACTGAACGCGTGACTGGGCGCGGACCGTGTGACGTCCCGCTCCCGTCCGGGGAGTCGGGAGCAGACGCCGTGCATCCTCGGGGCGCCGCCCAGGCGCCGGCCGTCACGACGCTCTGCTGACCAGGCACCCAGGATGACACCGCTGAACAGGCGACCCGCACCGGCTCCGGCGGGTGCGGGCCGCCCCATGTGCCGGAGCCGGTTTGGGCCGCTACGCGGCCTGCGGCCGGAGCCTTCGCAGGAGGCCGTGCCGTGGCGCCGCGCACCACACCACCGCGAACACCGCCGTCAGGACGCAGACGATCGAGCCGCCCGCCGCCAGGTCGTACGCGTATGAGACGTACAGCCCGGCCAGGGCTCCCGTTCCGCCGAGGAGTGAGGCGAGCAGTGTCATGGCCCACAGGCGGTCGGTGAGCATGCGGGCCGTCGCTGCGGGGGTGATGAGGAGCGAGAGGACGAGGATGTTTCCGACCGCCTGCAGGGACAGCACGATCGTGGCGGTGACGATGGCGTAGAGGATCAGGTCGAGGCGGAGGACGGGGAGCCCTGCGGCGCGGGCGGTTTCGCGGTCGAGGCTGACCGCGACCAGTTCCTTGCTGAACAGCAGGACGACAGCGACCAGAACCGCGCCGACGCCCGCCGCCGTCCACACGTCCTCCGGAGCCACGGCGAGCAGGCCGCCCGCCGGGCCCAACACGCTTTTGGCGGCCGCGTTCGTGCGAGGGGCGGAGAGCCGAGCGCTGCGCCGGCACCCTGCCCCGTCGACTCGGCTCCGGCGAGGCTAACCTGGAGTAGCCGGGCTCCCCGCTGCTCCCACGCATCGCCGCGGCTTGGCCGCCCAGCCGCCCTGCGTGGCGATCACCTTGCGGTCATCGCCCGCGCGCTTGGAGCTGGCAGCCGCGTCCCGGCGTGGCGTACGCGGAGTCGGCGAAAGGTTCCAAAACCGGGAAGCGGCCATCCATCGCGGCCCGAGGACGCGCGAAGGGACCGGCACCGCGCCCACCCGCTCTGGCTCGATCAGGTGGGACGCGATGAAGAGGTTGGATAGGCCCAAGGTCAGGAACTTGCCGCGCCGAATCTCTCGTGCTGGCCGCGGATGGGCAGGCCCGCCAGCAGAGCGCGCCGACTGGCCCTGACATGCTCACGCATCACGTGCTCGGCACTGTCGCCGTCCTTTGCCAAGATCAGCTCCAGGACGAGGTGGTGTTCCCGGTCGGACTGGGTGGCGCGGCCCGGCTGGCTCAGTGAGGTGTTCACCAGCCGGGAGTACGCCAGCTGATTCATCAACATCCGGTAGTGGGCCTGCAACTTGGTGTTGTCGGCGCCGGCTACGAGCAGGTCGTGGAACTCATGGACCAACTCTGCGTACCGCTCTCGGTCGTCCCGCTCCACCGCTTCATCGGCCTCGCGCAGGTTTCGCTCGAGCGAGTCGATCTCCGGGACACGGCCGCGCTGGGCGAGGAGGCGGGCGGCCGCGCCCTCGAGGAGTTCCTTCATCTCGAAGAGTTCCGTGATCTCACGGCGGGAGGGGATGGTGACGAAGGTTCCGACGCGGGGCCGGATCTCGACCAGCCCTTCGGTCTGCAACTGTTTGAGGGCTTCACGCACGGGCGTACGACTCACGCCGAACTCGTCCGCGAGGGCGAGCTCCGAGAGCGGAGCTCCGGGTTCGATGTCGCCCTTGATGATGCGCCTGCGCATTTCGGCGATCACCGTGGCTTGCATCGATCCGTTCTTCGGTTCGCTCTTCGCGCGATTCACCGAGTACTCCTCCATCTCCCCTGCCGCCCGCTGGATCATCCCAGAGACGTGAGGGCGCCGCCGTCGAAGAACTTGCCCGCGCTGTAGACCATAGGATGCCGCTCGGCGACTGCAGCGTGGACTACTCGGCAGATGAAAATGGTGTGGGTGCTGGCCTGGAGCCGCTCGCGGATCTGCACTTCCATCTGCACGCTGCTTTGAGTGATCAGCGGGCTGCCGAAGGGGCCGCTCTCCCAGTCGAGGTCCTTGAACTTGTCAGCGGCTTTGCTTGCGAACGTGCCGACGACGTCGAGTTGGTCGGTGGACAGGATGTTGATCGCAAGGTGGTCCGCCCGGTACAGACAGTCATGGGTGGACGAGGTGCGCTGGACGCACACCATGACGGTGGGAGGGTCGAGCGAGATGCTCGAGAACGCGTTGACGGCCAGCCCTTTGGGGGTCTCTTCATCCATCGCGGTCACGACCGTGACACCGGTGACGAACTGCCGGTTGACCTGCTTCATCACGTCGATGTCGGGGGTCGAGGCGAGGGCGGCCATGGAAGGGCTCCTTGTCATCTTGATCGTCAGTCCTGTCCCACGCTGATGATGCCTAGCGCCGAGAGCAGCGCCCGGGGGTCCCACGTCACGTGTTCCTCGACGATCCGGTCTGACTCGAAGCGGGCGAACGTGGCGCCGCTGACTTCGACGCGCCGCTTGGTGGGCGGTACACCGAGGAACGAGTTCACGTGTGTTCCGCTGCTGTGCCAGCGGATCGCGGCCCTGTCACCTTCGACCACGATGTCGTCGATGGTGGTGGTCAGGTCCGGGAAAGCCGCTCGTGTGGAGAGGATCGCTGCCTTGAAGGCGTCCAGGTTCTGCGGGTGCGGGTCTGTTCCGTGGCGTAGGTAGGCCGAGCTCAGCAACGCGTCGAGGGCATCGACGTCGCCCTGCCCCCAGGCCTCGGCCCATACCTTCTCGATGAGTTCTCGCCGGGCGTCAGTGTGCGCCATCTCTTCTCCTTTCACAGGAGGGTCTTTGGAGTGCGGTCTCCGCCGGCAGGGACGGGGCGCCACACGCTGCTGGAGGTGCCAAGCGAGGCGGAGGAAGCGGAACCGTTGCTTGTCCCCTCCGCCGCTGCCCTCGGTAGTGCCGTTCCTGATGGTTTCTTCCCTGCTTCCCGATGGCTGCACGGGCGCCTTTTCCCTATCCGTTCGAAGGTGAAGGGACATGAAACTCTCTGCGCCCACCGGGCCGACACCCGGCTGCACTGGCATACAAGAAGCAGTAAGGCATGCCACAGATGGAGCGTCAAGGGTTCGGGGGTGTCGAATCGCGACTCAGCCCCCAGGTCTCTGAAACGGGCAGTTCAGATGCCATCTTGTGGCTGTCGACTTGAGTGTCCGACGGGCACGCGAAAGTCGTTTAGCTGAGCCCCTTGACCGGTCTGAGAGTGGGTGCCTATGGTCCTGTGCCATGCAAGAGAGCTTGGAACAATCTGACGAGAGCATCGGTCTCCGCAAGCTCGTGCTCTACCGTGATGTCGTCTTCACCGAGGCGGGCAAGGCAGCCGTGCGGCCCGTGCAGCGAGCCAGCGTCGCTGCGGTCATACGGAATCCATGGGTGGGCTCCGGCCCTTCGGCTGATCTGTCGATGGAGCAGGCTCGCATCGCTCCGGTACTCGCGAAGCTGCTGACCGACCGGCTCATCGCTTCCTTGGGCGGTGCGGACGAGATCGAATCGTTCGGCAAGGCTGCCATCGTCGGTACGGCGGGCGAGATCGAGCACGCCGGGGCACTCATCCACACCCCGTACTTCGGGAACCTGGTGAGAGAGTTCCTCCAGGGCGAGTCCATCATCTGTTTCGCCGACACGCGTGCCGAGGCCGGAGAGACACTGATCGTCCCCCTCTGGCACAAGACACATGCCGCAACGCGCAGTCACTACCAGACCATCAGCGCTCGTGTACCCGACGCGCCGCGTGCGGACGAGATCGTCGTCATCGCAGCCGCGTCAACGGGGCCGCGACCGCACCCCCGTATCGGGGACCGCCTGACCGACCCCGTTGTCACCACCGAAACTCTGGAGGTTGTTCCCTCATGAGCGTCCGCAAGATCGTGACCGTCGTCGAAGAGATCCACGCCGAGGGCGGCCGGGAGGTCAACCGCTCTGCCCGCGTTGCCGTCGTCGCAGCGGTGATTGAGAATCCCTGGGCCGGTCAGGGCTTCGTCGAGGACCTCAGCCCCGGCATCGACGCGCACGCCTCCGACCTCGGCGCGCTGCTGGCTCCGGCGGTCCTGGACGCCCTTGATGCCCCCGCCGAGGCATACGGCAAGGCCGCCATCGTCGGCCTGGACGGCGAGATCGAGCATGGCTCGGCGCTGATCCACACACTCAAGTTCGGCGACCACTTCCGCAAGGCGGCCAATGCCACCACCCTGCTGCCGGCGGTCGAGAAGCGTGGGCCCGCGGGCGTGGCCTTCGACATCCCGTTGAAGCACATCACCGACGCCACGATCCGTTCGCACCACCAGAGCTTCGAGGTCCGGATCAGCGACGCTCCGCACCCGAACGAGATCGTCATCGCGCTTGCCGCCGCCGCTCAGGGGCGCCCCCAGCAGCGCCTGGCGCCGCTCTCGACCGAACAGTAGGTACTCATGAGCAAGCCGACCGTGGTCCTGCTGCACGGCGTCGGCCTCGACCACTCCATGTGGGAGCCCACCGCCGCACTCCTTGCCGACCGCTTCACCGTGATCACCCCCGACCTGCCTGGCCACGGCATTCGCCCGCCGGTGAGCACCGGCGTGACACTCGCAGACCTCGCCGACGGGGTGGTCGGTGAGATCCCGGCCGACTCACACCTGGTCGGGTTCTCACTGGGTGCGCTGGTCGCCCAGCACGTGGCGCTGCACCGCCCCGAGTTGGTGGCCACGCTGACCTCGGTCAGCTCGGTGTGCGAGCGCACGGCCGAGGATCGGGCCCTGGTCCTCGACCGGCTGCGCACCGCGGAGGCCGACTTCATGGCAAGCACGGCCGCATCCCTTCAGCGGTGGTACGCCGGCACGGACGTCGATCCCATCTGGGTGGCCCGCACCGAGGCCACACTGCTTGCCAATGACCTCGGCTCCTTCCTCAACTGTTATCGCGTGTTCGCCACGGCGGACGCCGAACTCGGGCCGGACCTGGGCGCCATCACCGTACGCGCACTGGCGGTGACGGGGGAGAGCGATCCTGGCTCCACCCCCGAGATGACCCATCGGCTCGCCGCGGCACTTCCGGACTGCCGTGCAGTGGTCATCCCCCAGGCGCGTCACATGCTGCCCGTTGAGCGTCCCCATGCGCTCGTCGACTCCCTCACCACCTTCCTTGGAGAGTGCGCCCATGTCTGACCTCCCCACGTTGCAGCACTTCATCGGGGGGACGCGGGTGGAGCCCGCGTCGGGCGAGTACTTCCAGAGCACCAACCCGGCCACGCGCGAGGTCCTCTATCGGGCAGCGCGTGGAGGCGCCGCCGACATCGAGCGAGCGGTCGCCGCCGCGAAGAAGGCCTTTGAGGACCGGCGCTGGCGCGACCTCAGCCAGACGCGACGGGGCCACCTGCTGCGTCGCCTCGGTGACCTGATCGCCGAGAACGCCGAAGACCTCGCCCGGATGGAGACGCAGGACAACGGCAAGCTGCTGCGTGAGATGCGGGGGCAGCTGGCTGCCTTGCCGGAGTACTACCACTACTACGCAGGACTCGCCGACAAGATCCACGGCGACTTCATCCCCACCTCCGACCGCCAGGTGCTGAACTACACGGCCCGGGAACCGCTGGGAGTCGTCGGAGCCATCACGCCCTGGAATTCGCCGCTGACGTTGACCAGCAGCAAGCTGGCCCCTGCTCTCTGCGCCGGCAACACCGTCGTGATCAAGCCCTCCGAATACACCTCGGCCAGCGTCCTCAAGCTCGCCGAGCTGGCGCTGGAGGCAGGGTTCCCGCCAGGGGCGGTGAACGTCGTCACCGGATTCGGGGCCGAAGCCGGACAGGCCCTGGTCGACCACCGCGACCTGGCGAAGATCTCCTTCACCGGCAGCACCGCCACCGGGGCCCGCATCGCCGCGGCAACCGCGAGCCGGTTCATCGGCTCCACGCTCGAACTCGGTGGCAAGTCACCCAACATCGTGTTCGAGGATGCGAACATCCCGAACGCGGCGATGGGAGTCGTCGCCGGCATCTTCGCCGCCGCCGGACAGACCTGTATCGCAGGCAGCCGCGTCTTCGCTCACCGGTCGGTCTACGACGAGCTGCTCGAGCGAGTCGCCGAACGCGCCAAGACCATCCGTATCGGCGACCCCCTGGACGAGCAGACCGAACTCGGCCCGCTGGCCTTCGCTGACCAGCGCGACAAGGTGGCCGGATATGTCGATCTCGGACGCAGCGAAGGCGCCCGGGTGCTGACCGGTGGACACTCCACCGACGGCGGACTCGGCGGCTACTTCTACGAGCCCACCATCCTCGTGGACGTCGACAACAGCATGCGCGTGGTACGTGAGGAAATCTTCGGCCCCGTCCTGGCCATCATGCCGTTCGACACCGAGGACGAGGTCGTACGCCTGGCCAACAACACCGACTACGGACTCGCAGCTGGCGTCTGGACGACGAACCTCGCCCGGGCGCACCGGATGGCGGCGCGCCTGGACGCCGGGACCGTCTGGGTCAACACCTACCGGGCCATGTCTCCCATGTCCCCGCGGCAGGGCTTCAAGACCAGCGGCGTCGGCGTCGAGCACGGCACCGAGTCCATCAAGGAGTACACCCGGCTCAAGAGCGTGTGGATCAACACGAGCGAGGAGCCCGTGGCCGACCCGTTCATCATGCGGAGCTGACATGCCACAGGTTGCCATCACCCTCGCCGAAGGCCGCACCCCGGCCCAGATCCGGGACTTGCTGCACGAAGTGCACGCCGCGGTCCTGCGCACCACGAACACCCGGCCCGAATACATCCGTGTCGTCGTCTGCGAGGTTCCCCGCTCGCACTGGGCCACCGGCGACGTCACCCTCACCGAGATGGACGCCGCCGGCACGGGGCAGTCCGGCGCGACCACGGATGAGCGCAGCGACCAGGACAACACCCGACACCTGGTCACCCGAGCAGGTAAGGAGCAGTCATGAGGTTTTCGTTGTTCGTGCACATGGAGCGCTGGGACGAGGAGGTCAGCCACCGCCAGCTCTTCGAGAATCTCACCGAGCTGGCCCTGATGGCCGAGGCCGGCGGGTTCGGCACCGTGTGGATCGGCGAGCACCACGCGATGGAATACACCATCTCTCCCAGCCCGATGCCGCTGCTCGCCCACCTGGCTGCGAAGACCTCGACCATACGTCTCGGCGCCGGGACCATCATCGCGCCGTTTTGGAACCCCATCCGAGCCGCCGGTGAATGCGCGCTGCTCGACGTCATCAGTAACGGCCGGATGGAGGTCGGTATCGCCAGGGGCGCCTACCAATTCGAGTTCGACCGGCTGGCGGGCGGGCTGTCGGCTCGCGACGGCGGGAAGCACCTGCGTGAGCTTGTGCCCGCCGTCCGGGCGCTCTGGCAGGGTGACTACGCCCACGACGGCGAGATCTGGCAGTTCCCGACGTCGACCAGCGTGCCCAAGCCGGTACAGCAGCCCACCCCGCCCATGTGGATCGCCGCCCGCGACCCCGATTCCCACGACTTCGCCGTCGCTCAGGGCTGTAACGTCATGGTCACCCCGCTGATGAAGGGAGACGAGGAAGTCGTCGATCTCAAGCGGAAGTTCGACACTGCGGTGGCCAACCACCCCGAGGTGCCGCGTCCCGAGCTGATGGTGCTGCGGCACACCCACGTCCACTCCCCCGACGAGTCCGACGGGTGGCGGCCGGCCGCGGAGGCGATCGGCCGGTTCTACCGGACCTTCGACGCCTGGTTCGGCAACAAGACCACCCCGCAGAACGGGTTCCTCGCCCCCAGCCCGGAGTCGAAGTTCGAAGGCCGCCCCGAGTTCCAACCGGAGTCGTTGCACAAGACAGCGATGATCGGCACCCCTGCCGACATCATCGAACGGCTGCGCACCTACGAGGAGCTCGGCGTCGACGAGTACAGCTTCTGGATCGACACCAGCCTGCCGCACGAGGAGAAGCGCAAGTCGTTGGAGCTGTTCGTCAAGGAAGTCATCCCGGCGTTCCAGTAAGTCGATACTGCCTGGCAAAGCCGCGGCCCAGGAAGGTCATCCAACTGTGAGGCGGACTCGCCCAGTTCGCTGGAAAGCGCACTGCAGCTCGTTCGACCTTCCTCGGCCCGCATCCTGGATGCGGCTGATCTCGGTCACGAAGGTGGCGAGGCCCCGTTTTCACATGGCCGACAAGTTCGCCCTCCGGCCTGAACAAAGCCACTCCCGCACACCTCCGATCAACGGATCGTGCACCCAGCTCAAGGTGAAGATCGGTGAGCGGCTCCAGGCGTTCTAGCCCCGCTCACCGGCTGGGTCGTCGCCATCCGCCACCCCTCCCGCAGGTCTACAACATCGGTTGTATCCGACATCTCACGCCCCCGACATGGTGAGAACCCCGCAGTCGCCCCCCACCACCCACTGAAGCAGCCTCCTCCCCCGGTCTCCAGGAGCACGCCATGACCCACGACGCCTCAGCGCCGGTGTACGGCAGCGCGATAGCAAAGGTCGAACCCTTCGGGGTCGACCACATCCCCGATAACGAGCGGCACGGCAAGCCCAGTTCGCAGTTCTTCGTCTGGTTCGCCGCCGGCTTGAACTTTCCCATCATCCTGCTCGGTTTCAGTGCGGCCTGGTTCGGACTGAGCTTCCCCGCCGCTGTCACCGCCATCGTCATCGGAGCGGCACTGGGATCCCTGCTCATGGCCGTGATGTCCCGGATGGGCGTACGGCTCGGCGTGCCGCAGCAGATCCAGGCCCGCGGACCGCTCGGCTTCTTCGGCAACTTCGTGCCCGTCGCCTACATCAACGTCTTCGCCGGCATCGGCTGGGCGTCCGTGACCGTCATCCTCGGCGGCAAGGCGTTCGCCGGACTGACCCACCTGCCGTTCTGGCTGTGCGCCGGGCTGCTGACACTGGTCGAGCTGGTCGTCGCCGTCTACGGCTACAACATGATCAACTTCCTGCAGAAGGCGCTGACCTACGTCCTGACGCCCCTGTTCGCGCTGATCACCGTGGTAGCCGTCATACGCGGCGGAAGCATCTTCCACGCCAACCCCCACGCACAGGGGTACATCGGCTCCACCGGCGGCCTGGTCACCTTCGGCGCCTGGTTCCTGTCCTTCCTGGTGGCCTGGGCGCCCTTCGCCTCGGACTACTCCCGCTACTTGCCGGACACCCCCGACGTCGTCACGCGCACCGCCTGGTACACCGGCCTCGGCAACTTCGTCACCATCTGCTGGCTCGGCATCCTGGGCGTGGTCGTCGGCGGCAGCGCGACCAGCTCCGACTCGATCACCGCCCTGCACCAGCTCGCCGGCCCCTTCGCCATCCCCGCCCTGCTCGCAGTCGGCCTCTCGGCACTGGCGCAAAACTTCCTCAACGTCTACGGCGGCGCCATCTCCATCCAGACCCTGAAGGTGCCCGTCACCCGCGCCCAGGCCGTCATCGGCATCTGCGTGCTGGCGTACGCCCTCAGCCTGTGGGGCGAGTCCGGGACCGAGGCCAAGTTCAAGGTCTTCCTCAACCTCACCGCGTACTTCATCGCCCCCTTCGTCGCTGTGCTGCTGCTCGACTACTACCTGGGCGGCCGCTCCGACGCCAGCCGCATCCCCGAACTCTACGACCGCTCGCGCGTATTGGACTGGGGCTTCGTCGCGTGGGCGGGCGGGGTCGCCGCGTCCGTGCCGTTCTGGCAGTCCGACTTCTACACCGGACCGTTCTCGGTGGCCCATCCGGGTGCCGGCGACCTCAGCATGTTCGTCGCAACCGGAGCAGGCGCGGTCCTGTACCTGCTGACCTACCGGCTCAAACCGCTCTGGATGAAGGACGCGGGCGAAACACGCCAGTCCTCAGGCGAACCCGATCGTTCCAGGGCGGTGGCTTCGCACAATCAGTGACGAGGTGCCAACCGACAGGCGGCGTCCGTGCATCCGGGCCTGGCAGCTGCCTGCCAGGCCGGCCCCACTGGTCATCGGGGATGGCGTCGCCGCCGTCGATCTGGGAGACGGTATGGCGTTGGCCGCCTGCCTCCCCTCACAGCACGCGCATTCTCCATCCGCCGTGCCGGCATTCCCATCCCACGGCAGCGGTCGGCCCCTCAACCTTGCTTCAGCACCAACGCCTTCATCACCACGAACAGCCTCTGCCTCACATCTCTGTCCCTCCTTCACCCGAGAGCAAAGACCATGCCGCACGAGCTTCCCTCATGGGCTCTGCAACGAGTCGCAGCCGCACTGGATGCTCAACAAAAACGAAGCTCGACATCGGTGACCGCCGCCGAACTCGCCCGCTCCACAGGGCTGAGCAAGGGACTGGCCAGACAATGCATGCGGCACGTGCGGCAGAATTGCCCACCGATAACGAGTCAGCGGGCCATTGCGGACGACTGACACGTTGCCCCGCCTGAGCAAAGCAAACGGGGCAACGTCGTGAAGGCTGCCGGCGAGGCCATGGCAGCCTGACCGCGCCAGCGCGGGGCAGTAGGCCGATTTCGGTCATGTCGCCGCTGATCTTCCAAGAGATCGGCGTCCACCATCGCCGCGCCCAGTCCGCCTAAACGACTACTCCCATCTCTCCGGACCGCGCCCAAGCGCCCCGTACACCATCAGCAATGTCGGTCGACAGATCAGGTGTGCTGTCGACTTCCTGGTCGATCCTCTTTAGTCCACCACGACCCGCCTGCTTGCATGCAAGAAACACTTACATGAGGGGCGTCACTCGGCACGAAAATGCACTTAGATGCAGGTCTCTTGACCCCCCTGAGATCATCTCCGTAATTTCCTGCCATACAAGAGAGACTTGAGGAGGCGCTACATGGCCACGGCCACCAACGCCGAACACGAGCACAGACTGCGTGATAACGCGCCTGAGCCAGGAGGCCGCGAGGCCGACGCGCCCTGGCTGGTCGTCATCGACATGCAGGTGGCCTTCGCCGACCCAGGCAGCGCCTGGGCGGTGCCGCGCTACTCCGAGATCGAGCCCGTCGTCAAGCAGCTGTGCGACGGCTTCGAGGGACGGGTTGTCGTCACGCGCTTCGTGCCCGACCCAGCCGAACCTGGCCAGTGGGCCCGCTACTACGCTCGGTGGCCCACCATGCGAGCTCCCTCCGACGATCCGCTGTGGGACGTGACGTTCCCCGTCCCCGACAGCACCCCCGTGATTTCGCTCCCCACCTTCGGTAAGTGGGGAAGCGAGCTGGACCGTATCACCGACGGTGCCCCGCTGGTGATGTGTGGAGTCGCCACGGATTGCTGCGTCCTGGCCACCGTGCTGGCCGCAGCGGATGCCGGTCGGAAGGTCACAGTTGTCGCCGACGCCTGCGCGGGCGTCGGCGACGACTACCACGAGGAAACCCTGCACGTGCTCGGGCTCCTCTCACCTATGGTCGAGGTCCGCAAGGCTGGGGAGCTCGGTTGACGTGCTCCCTGGCCTAAAGTCCAGGGAGCACGTCAAGCGGAGTCTTCCAAGAGCAGCCAAGTACTGTTTCCACGCCACAGGAACTGCGCGGCCGCCTAATCGATCAGATACGCAGCATCGGCCCGCCCGCTGAGGAGCTCCGATACTCCCCGAGGGCCGCGCCGCTCCGTGCCGTCTGCCACGGCCCTGCGGCAGTGGCAGACGGCATGTTCACGCCCTCAGTCCTTGGGCCTCAGTTCTTGGGCCGGTCGGATTGCGGCAGGTGGTCGAGGAGGAACTGGGCGCCGCTGTTGTAGGTGTCGACGAGGTCCTGATAGGTCAGGTAGATCTCGTGCATCTCGTTGGGGTAGGCGCGCTGGACGAACTCGCCACCCGGGTGGTGAGTTTGGAGGGCCTGTGCCAGGTCCATGCCGTGCTGGAAGTCGACGTTGCGGTCGTCGTCGCCCTGCACGAGCATGAGCGGCGAGGTCAGGCCGTCGATCTCGGTGACGGCGGCGCCATGCACCCCGGCGATGTCGAAGCCGACCTTGAAGATATCGGAGTTGCGGGCCAGGCCGAGCGAGGCGATGTAGCCGCCCCAGGACAGGCCGTAGATCGACATCTCGTCCGGGTTCACGTCGGAGCGGGCGCGCAGGAAGTCGACTCCGCCCAGGATGTCCCGGTACTCGCTGGCGCTGGTGCCGCCGGTGCCGGGTGCGGTGCGGAAGTTGTAGCCGTGCATGATGCCGCCCCGGTAGTCCACGGACAGCACCACGCAGCCGTGGCTCGCGAGGTACTGGTTCATCTCGTAGAGGACGGAGTACGTGTCGTAGTAGTGGAAGCCCGGCAGCATCGCGCGGCGCGGGCCGCCGTGCGGGAAGATCACCGAGCAGCCGGTGGGATGCTTGGGGACGAACAGCTGGCCGTAGGCCCGCTGCCCGTCGGTGGCGGGGAAGTCCACCAGTTGCGGTTCCAGCAGCTTGTCGCCCGGGAAGGACGCCGGGATCTGCGGCAGCGCGGCTGTGGTGGTGGCGCCGCGCGCGTCCCGCACGGTGACCGACGGCGGCTGGGACCAGCTGGCGTTGACGTAGGCGAGTGTCCCGTCCGCGAGCGGTGTCGGCGCCCACTGGCTCGTACGCCCGCCGGTGACCGCTGTGGGCGCCCCGCCGGCGAAGGCGACGGAGGCCAGGTGGCGGCGGCCGGTGTCGCCGATGTTCGTGGAGTACACCAGTCTTGTGCGGTCCAGGGTGAGCGCGGCGGATTCCACCTCGCCCTCACCTGGCGTCAGCAGTCGCGCGGAGCCGCCGGTAGCCGGGACGGTGTAGAGGTGCCGCCAGCCGTCGCGCTCCCAGGCGAAGGCGATCTGCCCGTTAGCGGACCACAGCAGCTGGTCCCCGGGCTGTGCCTCGAACGTGGTGTTCTGGTCGAGGCCGTAGAAGGTGGATCCGACGCCGGTGTCCGCCTGCCATATCTGCCGGGTCTGCTGCGTGGCCGGGTCCGCGAGCCATATCGCCCACGGCTGCCCCGAGACCGTGCGCCTCAAGGCGAGGCTGTGCCCGTCGGGGGACCAGGACGGCGCCGCATCGCTTGCTCCCGTGTGTGGGACTGCCCAGGTGGAGCCGGTGGTCAGGTCGTAGACCTCGACGGCCGAGCCCCGCTGGTAGGCAAGGCGGGTGCCGTCCGGGGAGAAGCGCGGTGTGGACAGCGATCCGGTGAAGGTGAACAGGGTGGTCGGCGTGCCGACCTTGCGGAGCTTCCCGTTCTTCCAGGTCAGGTCGGCGGACATGACGCTCTGTCCGTTCGTCCACACGAGACGCATATCGTCCGGCGAGAAGCGCGGCTGGTAGCCGTCGCCCAGCGGGATCGGCGCGGTGTGCGCGTCGGTGGGGACGATCCAGACCTGGCGGGACAGCGGGTCGGGCAGCGACCGCGGGTTGAGGGTTTCACCCTTGTTGTTGGGCGAGCTGCCGCGTACGTAGGCGACCGCGCCGCCCTCGTTGGAGACGTTCAGCTGCGACAGCTCGATGCCGTCGTCCTTGGGGTAGTCCGCCACGCGGGTCGCCTTTTTGCCGACGTGCATGACGTTGATCGCCCGGCGGGTGGACTCCCAGGAGACGTACGCCACCGTACGGCCGTCTGCCGACGGCTCCGGCTGGTAGGCGATCGGCGCCGCGAGCAGCGACGCGAACGAGTAGCTGTCCCCGTCACGCCCCGGGGGCAGCTTCCATGCGCTCAGACTCGGTGCCGGCTTGGTCACGGTCCGGTCCGTCAGGCCGTCCACGTGCCGGACGAAGGTGATGTCCTTGCCGTCCTTTGACCACACCGGGTCGGAGTCGGTCGCGAAGACGGGGTCGACGTAGCTGATGCGCCGCGTCCGGTAGTCAAAGACCGCGATGAAGCCGTGGTTGTCGCGCGGGTTCTCAAAGGCGAGTTGACGGCCGTTTGGGGAGAAGGCCGCATCCCCGACTGTGCCACGGATCGTCAGGTCACGGTGAGGGGTGTCCCATTGCGCGTGCGTGGTGGTGCGTGTCGCGCCCCAGACCTCGTTGCCGTCCACGACCCAGGCGGCGTACCGGCCGTCAGGGGAGAGGGCCGCTGTCGGCGGGGGCATGGAATCCGCCTGGGCCGTGACGGGAGAGACCATGGCCGCCGCCACACAGAGCACTGTCACCAGCACCCCACGGGACAATCTTCGGTTGCCAGACATTCCGGTTCCTTTCTGCCGCCCTGCTCATCGGCAGGGCGTAGATCGGTCGCGGCACGGCCTGCCGGACGTCCCGTGCGGCAGAGCCCCTTGGTTTCATGGCCGCTTCAAGGCCCTTGGCTCCCTGGCCCTTGCTCCATGGCTCCGGAACTCCCGCACGTTCCCGGCCGGCGCTCACCGCCGACGGTTTGTCATGAACCATTCACTGTAACGATTTCCCGTAACACGTAAATGGCGCCGCCCCGCCTCCTCCCGACCCCGCAACCAGCTGCCGGTTCACTGCCGGCCTCCGCCGCCGGACCGGGCGGCGGGCCCCCTCGTGTTTCGATGATCTGCATGTCGGACTGCACGGAAGATTTCAGCAGCGCACGATTCACTGCGCCCGCTGGATCCCTGAGAACTCGTCAGGCACCCCTGGACCGAGCCTCAGGACTGCGATGTGAGGGCGGCGGAGTTCACGGCTTCGTGCCCTGCGGGTCAGGTTTGACATCACCTTGGACGCGGACGGGCGCGCGCGGCGCGGACAACGTTCGACATCTATGGCGCGGCGGTGACGGAAGGCGTCGCGTAGTTGAGCCCGCTTCGGGCCGAAAGTCAGCTTTCTGAGGATCGGCTGCTTCTTCTTGCGCCGGCCAGCTAGAGTCAGCAGGTCATGCAGCGTTCAGGTCAGGTCATGGGAGGGACTGCGCGGTTTAGTGGTTCCAGGTCCCCGTGCAGGGCGGCGTGGAGTGCGGCCGCGAGTTCGCGTGCTCGGCTTTCACTCGACACGCTGTGCATCATGAAGTAGACGGGGCCTGTGTAGGCGTCCAAGCCGACCTCGCGGTTGCGGACCAGGCAGGTGATCGCGGCCCGGACAGCGTTGTACACGGCGTCGTCGACGGAGTATTCGCGGCCGGCGGTAAGCGTGTCCGCCTTCACGGTCCACCGTGGACCGTCCGATTCGATGGCGACGAACACGGCGCGATGCACCATGGCCTGCCTGTATGCCTTGTGGAAAGCGGTAGTGCCGCTGGCGTCGGGGATGAGGTGGGCGGGGCAAGGAACCGGCAGCGGCTGCATGAGGGGATTGTGCAAGGGGTCGGGCGCATTCACGTCCGTTGACACTCGAAGACCGCCTGGATGCTGCAACGGCGTCCCGAGAGGTGTCAATGCCGGCCAGTCGCGGCGGTTCAAGCGGCCGAAGCGGGCTTGCGTGACCAGCGGCGGAGGGGCACCTTCGCAGGCCAAACGCCTGGTCATGAGAGTGATCGCGGCCCAGGTGATCAGCGTCTAGTGGGGATGGCGATCGCCGTGCCGTAGCCGAGCACACCTGAGAATCGCGAAACGCGGCAGTACCCCGAGCAGAGTGCGAGTCAGATCCCGAGGCCCTGTTCGCAGGGCAGGGCGCGCAGCACAAGTAGTAGGGACGCTGTGAGGAGACCTCGGACGGTGCGGAGAACACCGAGAGCCATCGCGGCTGGGCGTTTCGGCGTCGGCCTGTCTCTCCTTTGAGAGCGTGTCGCGCCCTCCAGAAGTCTTCCTCATCAGTCTCTGCTGACCCGTTGACCCGGCCGCCGCTGGTGTAGACCATCGACCGACAACAGACGCAACCGCTTTCTATCGCCAGACGGAAGGGACGACCCCCATGGACCAGCGACACCCCCTTCTCGCCCGCAGACGAGTCCTCGGCACCATGGCCGGCGCTACCGCCGCCGGCCTGCTGCCCCTGGGGTCCACCGCCGGCGCGGCCGAGACGCATGCCACGTCGAGCGGTTCCGCCGAGGACGCCGGCTTCTTCGGCATATGGGACGGGAGCACCTGGACCACCCAGCCGCGCCTGGACTACACCGCGGCCGCCTCGCTGAAGCCCGTCGAAGACGCCGCCAAAGCCGGGGACTACGCCGCCGCCGGTGAGGCCCTCCGCGAGCACTTCCGATCCCGCACCGCGAAGGCGCCCCTGCCGTTCCTCTATAACGGCATTTTCCGCCCGGGCCAGATACCCCTGTTCATCGACCACATCTGGACGCTCGGTACTGGCGAGATCTACCAGGACGTTGTCACCGTCACGGGCGCCGCGTCCACCGTCTCCGCCGATGTGACGGAGGCGCTCACTCGGGCCGCGGAAGGCAAGGCATCCGAGGTGATGTTCTTCCTGATGGCCCGCGACAAAGAGCCCTCAACCGCGGTCTTCGCGAGCCGCGACGCGGGCGCGGGCGCCCCGGTACTGGAGGTCACGAAGGCGGACGGGAGCACCGTCACCTTCCCCGCGACCGCCGACACGTACATCAAGGCCGGCGACGACGCAACCCGCAACTTCGGCTCCGACAGCGAGCTGCAGGTCCGCGACGAGGGCGTGGGCGCCTTCGCCGCCGAGACTCGCAAGGCGTACCTGGCCTTCCGTATCGAGGGTGTGACCCAGGCTCCGAGGTCGGCGCGCCTCAAGCTCACCGGCCGTAACGCCACCGCTGCCGCCGACAAGCGGATCATCGTCTTCCAGACCCTCGAAGCCTTCAACGAGACCACCCGCACCTGGGCCAACTCCGTCCAGAACACCTTCTCCTGGCAGGGCGACCCGGGCGGATTCGACTGGAAGAGGCCCGCGGGCGCCGACCCCGAGTACGGCTACCAGCTGCCCCGGCTGTACTTCGCCGGCCCGATGGCCGACGCCTACCGCCAGAGCGACGACGAGACGATCGCCGCCGGACTGACGAGCCTGATCACCGACTTCATCCGCGACGCCGACAGCTACGGCACCGCTTATGGCGCCGGCTCCTTCCCGCGCAGCCTCGACACCGGCAACCGCATCGTCAACTGGGTGTACGCCTACGAGTCCCTGCGCACCAGCCCGTCCCTCAGCGCCGCCGACAACACCGCAATGCTGCGCACGATCGAGAAGTCCGGCCGCTATCTGGCCGTAGCCTCGGGCCCGAACCCCAACTGGATCCAGTTCCAGAAGCAGGCGCTGACGGCGATCGCCGTGCACTTCCCCGAGTTCCGGGGCAGCGCCGAGTGGCTGGAGAACGCCCGGACGTACCTCTCCGAGCAGTTCCGCACGGCGTTGTATCCCGACGGGGGTTACGTCGAGTCCACCGACGGCTACGCCTGGAGTGTCGTCGACACCTTCGGCGGGCTGACCAAGTACCTCCAGGACAACGGCTACGAGCTCGGCGGCAAGGCCGAGCTGGACCGGCTCGTGCGCTTCCTCGCCGACCAGAACCTGCCCGGCGGTTTCAGCCCCGCCTACGGCGACAGTGGCACCTTCGACCGCCGCCCTGTGCTGCTGCAGTACGGCGAACTGCTCGGCGATGCCACGCTGACGTACATCGGCTCCGGCGGCGCCCGTGGCACGGCCCCCGACCACACCTCGGTCCTCTACCCGGACACCCGCGTCGCCGTCCAGCGCAGCGGCTGGCGGCCGGACGCGGCGTATCTGCGGATCAACGCCGACCGCGGCCCCCACTCCCATCCTGACGATCTGGCCGTCACCGTCTGGGCCGAGGGCAACCGGCTGCTGCCCGACATGGGCGCCTTCACGTACTCCAACGACCCGCGGAGCAACTGGCTGCGCTTCACCACCGAGTCGCACAGCACAGTCGAAGTCGACGCCACCGCCCAGAAGGTCGGCGCGGCCGCCTCCTTCGACCTCTTCGCCACCAACGCCGCCTTCGACCTCACCCGCGCCTGGACCGACGGCAACTCCGCCGCCCGGCACACCCGCACAGTGCTGTTCGTACGGCCCGGCCTGTGGATCGTCTCCGACCATCTCAGGCCGTCCGACACCGCGAACCACGTCTACCGGCAGAATTGGCACTTGCTGCCCGAGGCCCGGCCGACGCTGGAGGACGGCAGCCGGGCGATCGTCACCGACTTCGCCGAGGACGGCAATCTGCGTCTCGTCCCCGTCCGCCCCTCGTCGCTCCGGGCGGAGGTCCGTAACGGCTACTACTCGCCGGTCTTCTACAGCGTCACGGACAGCAAGTACGCGACCTACACGCGCGAGGGCTCCGGCCCGGTCACCTTCGACGCGCTGCTGCTGCCCGTTCCCGCCGGCCAGCAGTCCACCGCCACGGTCGAGGACCTCGCCGTGGCGGGAGCGTCGGCCGGTGAGGCCTCGGCGATGGCCATCACGTTCAGCACGGAGCGCACGGCCACCTACGCCGTGGCACACACCGCGCCGCGGTCGCCGATCGCCTTCGGCGCGTACACCTTCGACGGCACGGTGGCCTACGCGGAGGCGGCCTCGCAACGGCGGACGTGGCTGCTGTACGGCGGGTGCAGGCTCGCCACGAAGGACACCGTGCTCGTCGACTCCCCAGTGGCGCTGAAGGACTTCGCGGTCCGCCTCGACCCGGCGCGCGGGACTGTCGCCATCGACGGCACGGGGCTCGTCCCCAGCACGGACGCCGACAAGACCGTCAGGATCCACGCGCCCTGGGCGGCATCGGTGACGGTCAACGGCGAGGCGGTCCCGTTCACCGTCAAGTCGAGCAAGCTGCTCGCCGCCGCTGCGGGCTGACCCGGCTCGGGCGGCCCGCCCCGGGCGACGTCTGCATCGCCCCGGCAGGCCCCCGGCCGCCGGGGCGATGCTGCAGTGCGCCCGAGACGTAGGACGGCGAGAACCTGAACACGCACCGCAGCGGGCACAATGCACGAAGCATCCGTACATCGCCCGGCGCTGTCACGTTGTTGGGTGCGTGACTGTCTGATGGTGCGGCGAAGTGTGATGGCGGCGGGTCGCCTCCGAGGCCGAGGCGCTGGGGTATGGCGGGACCTCGGCCGTGGCAGGCTGGCGGAGGTGTCGGAGTCGACTGTCGCCCGGGGACGCGACGAGCTCGCCGTGGTGGGTACCCGTTGCCGGCACGGCAATCACCGGTCTGTTGTGCATGACGGAATGCGGTTTCCGGCAATGCACCGAGATCGACGGTCCAACGACGATTCCGGACCACGGAGTCCTGCAGAAACCAGGGGTTACCTTCCAGGCGGGTGACAGGGACGACGAAGACCAGGCCGACGCCTCACGAGCCCACTCGGCCGCTGCGCATGCGGTCGGGCCGTACGGCATGCGGATCATTGGCGCCCCGAGGTCGTTTCGAAGGCCAAGGACCTTGAGCAGCATGGCCGTTCCCTCTGCACAATGACGTCTGTAACCGGTCGAGGCGACAGTCCGCGTGCATCCGGCGGCCGGACGTGTCTCACGGGGCAGGGTCTTCCCCCACGGCACCCCAGCTCGCCGGGGCACCGTCCTGGCTCCTGACCAGCCATAGTCCCGCCATGTCCTTCGCCGCGTTCGGCCTGTGCCGGTAGTGCGAGCACGGGAAAACGGCGGTCATCAGCGCGACGAATGTGAGAGAAGGTCGGATCTTTCGCCAGTGAGTGCGTGTGGGCGATGGGGGAACATGCAGCATGATCAAGCTGGCGATCTTGCTCGTTTATGCATGCTTTTTTGGCTGTTGTTGCGCACTCTCCTCTTGAACCTCAGGCCTTGACGATCGCCCGGAGTCATCCTATGTTCGTGCCTGCATGTGCAATTGCTTAGCAGTCAATCGCCGGAAGCTGGAGAAGGTGGGCCTTAGACATCGGACCTCTAAGGCCCAGGTTGGTGTGTTCGGGTTGCTCGTCTGACGTGCCCAATGCTGGGTGCCCGGACTGGGGGCATGGACGTCCGAGCGATGGCGACGGGATCTTCCGGGATGGGCGCAACTCCTGCATCCGCGTGACCAAACGCTCCCGATATCCGGGTCCGGAATGTCGGAATCGGCTGAGCGTGAGGGGCGAAACCATGATCGCTCGGCCGCTGCCCACCTGCGAAGGAGCCTGATGTGCGCCACCGTCACTGGTTGATGACCATTCTGGTCTGGTTACTCCTCGCCGCTCTTGTGCCGCTGTCCGGTTCGGCCGCGGCGGCCGAGCCAGCCGGGACGCCACCGGAACAGGTGAAAGGCATCCCCGGCACGATTCCCGTCAGCGAGGACGCGGACCTGGCCGCCTGGCAGCGGCTGCAGTACGGCATGTTCATCCACTGGGGTCTGTACTCCGAACTCGGAGGTGTCTGGCAGGGCGAACCGGTCAGGCAGGGCTACAGCGAACAGATCCAGATGTGGGCGAACATCTCCGAGGCGGACTACCTCAAGGTTGCCGAGCGGTTCCGGCCGGACCGGTTCGACCCGAAGGCGATCTGCTCGTTGGCCAAGGACGCCGGGATGCGGTACGTCGTGATCACCACCAAGCACCACGACGGCTTCTCGATGTTCGATACCGGCACCACCGACTACAACGTTGTGGATGCGACGCCGTACGGCAAGGACCCGCTCAAGCTGCTCGCCGACGAGTGCCGCAGCCAGGGACTGAAGTTCGGTTTCTACTTCTCGCTGGTCGACTGGCACCAGGGCCACGCGTTCGATGGGAACAACAACAACCCGATACCCCCGGCGATGGAGCCGGTGATCAAGGCGCAGCTCCGCGAGTTGATGACGAACTACGGGGAGATCGCTGAAGTGTGGTTCGACATGTCGTCACCAACCAAAAAACAGAGCGAGGCTTTTGCGAGCGTCGTGCGTGAGCTGCAGCCGCATGCCGTCATCAACAGCCGGATCTGGAACAACGTCGGCGACTTCCGAACCCTCGGAGACAACGAGATCCCATCGGTCGCCGTGGACGGCGCATGGCAGACACCGGCGTCGATCTACCACTCGACCTGGGGCTACCGCAGCTGGCAGGTCCGCGACGACCTGCCCGGCAAGGTGCGCGACCTGGTGAAGGGCCTGGCCAGCGTTCGCGCCCGGGGTGGCAACTACCTGCTCAACATCGGCCCCCGTGGCGACGGCAGCATCGTCGAGTTCGAGGCGGACGTCCTCCGTGGCATCGGAGCCTGGCTCAAGCGCCACCCCGGAGCGGTCCTCGGGGCCTCTCCGACCCGGTTCGGCGGCCAACCGTGGGGTGAGGTGACCGTCAACGGCCACGACCTCTTTCTCCACGTCACTCGATGGCCGGCTGACGGGGAGCTGAGGTTGCCCGGCCTGGCGACCGAGGTCAGGCGGGTGCTCGAGGACGGGGCCGGAGAGCTTGGGTGGCGGTGGGATGGAACCGACCTGGTTGTGAGCCTGCCCGCCGATGCCGCGGACGAGGTGTTGCCGGTCATCAGGGTCGAGCTGGCCGGAAACCTGCGGATCGTTCCGACGCGCACGGTTGCCGACACTGAAGGCGCGTGGGTGCTGTCCCCCGAGGACATCGAAACGGGCTACAGCTACGCCGACAACGGCTCCTACTACAGCACCCGTCGCACCGTGGTCCGTCACACGGCCTACCTGCGCGCGCACCGGGGCGGACCTGTCTCGATCGCCCTTGCCGGACGCGCGGACCCAGCCGCCCGGTACCGGGTCCGGCTCGGGGGCCGCGATCAGGTCGTGACCGGGGAACAACTGGTCTCATCGGCCGTCGGACCGTTCGTCGTGCAACCCGGCCGCGTGCTGCCCCTCACCATCACCAGAGCCGAACCGGAGTACCCATCCCAGGATCTCGGAGTGAGCATCGACGCCGTCATGGTCGGGCCCACCGGCACCGCGGTCGCGTGGTCGCAGCCGCAAAACCCAGTCGAGCTCGGAGCGACGGCGCCAATCCCGGTGCACGTGACCAACCTGAGCAGCCGGACCGTGACCGGTCAGGTCGGACTGGACGGCCAGGGGCCGTTCGCCCCTGGCCCGGCTGCGGCGGTGATGGTGCCACCGGGTGCGACTCGGACCCAGCCGATCGAGCTGTCCGTGTCCCGCGAGGGCGAGCCGGGCACCTACCGGCTGCATTCGGATCTCGACACCGACGCACGCGCCCTCGGCCTGACCGCCGAGGTCAACGTCGTGCTGCCGAACGTGGCGGTCGGTAAACCGGCCACGCAGTCGAGCACGGCGTGGGGAGGCGTGGCCGGCAGAGCCGTCGACGGCAACACGGGCGGGGACTATTTCGGCGACAACTCCGCGACCCACACGGCCGAGCCGTCGAATCAGGCATGGTGGCAGGTCGATCTTCAGAACGAGTACATGATCGACCAGATTGAGATCTGGAACCGCACGGACTGCTGTTCTACGCGATTGGCCGAATACTGGGTGCTCGTCTCGGAAACGCCGATCACCAGCAGCTCTCTCAGCGAGGCGCGCAAGACCCCGGGTGTCACAGCCATCTACCAGTCGAACGTCGCTGGACGGCCCACGAGCATCGACCTCGGCAAAACACCCGGCCGGTATGTGCGCATTCAACTTGAGTCGCACACCAATCCCTTGTCCCTCGCCGAGGTGAAGGTCCGTAGCCGGCTCGCAGGGGAGTAGACATTGAGGGCCGGCGGTCGTACCCCAAAGCTGATCCGGCGCAGGTTGCGCGACTCGCGCTTTCCGGCCTGGATGCGGAACAGTTCGTGATCACCAGCAACGAGCTCGGCAACGAGAGCAAGAAGGCAGGGCGCGTCCGCTCTCCGAAGTGGAGGCGCTCAGCGCCGGAATAGAGAACGATTCCGGCGATAAAGTGCGGAGGCTAGTTAGATCCGGTGGCAAGTCGTTGTCGGGTGGCCCGGGGGGACCTCACCCCCGGGCTCCCACAGAACCGTGCGTAATGGTCTCCCGTTACACGGCTCTTGCCATCCTGCTGGGCGGTTTCCCGCAGCCACGCTCGTGGCATGAGAAGCTGCTGGGCCAGCTCCTCGGTGATCTGCGGCAGCTCCAGGGGCTTGGTAACGTCGGCCTCCAGTAGCGGCTCGTCGACCACGTCTTCCAGTCCTGCGCGTTCGGCCAGTTCGGCGGCCACGCTGCTGATCATGCGGCCAAAATGACGGCATCGCGGTCGGCCCCGGCCGGGGCTTCGCGGCTGGCTCGAGGGCGTTGCCGTGCGCGTCGTGCAGCACGTCCTCGCGCTGGCGGCAGCGGTCTGGCACAACTTCCAGACCGGCCAGGCAGTCACCTTCTCACCGACGGCCTATGGCTACTACACGTTTAGTGACAAAGGTCACGGCCTTGATCTGCCGGTTCAAGATCCTTTTACCTCTCGCTTGCCACCTTTGGTCTCTTTTTACTTCGGCTAGCTTCACGACTGCGCCGCATCTGCGGCGTGTTCGCAGTGAAAAGACCGGAGAATCAGGATGATTCGCAACGATGCGTCTTGTCGACGCAGACGTTCCTGGTCTGGGGGAAGCACTCGCTGGATAGCGGGAAGCCTGTCCCTGGCCCTAGCCGTCACGCTCCTTGACGGGGCGTACACCTCGGCCCTCGCCACGCCACAGACTCCCAAGGAGGCGAAGAGCGCGGCCGCCACGCAGGCGGCGGACATCCCGTCGGCGCGCGTCGCCGCCCGGCTGTCCGGCAAGCGCGTGGAGGCGCTCTCGGAGCGCACCGAGACCTCCACGACCTGGGTGAACAAGGACGGCTCGCTCAGCACCGAACTCACCGCCGGACCCGTCCGGTTCACGGACGAGGCCACGGGAGAGTGGCGCGAGGTCGACCTGGACCTCGTCCAGGTCGCCGACGGGATCGTCGAGCCCAAAGCCCACCCGGGCGGATTGCGCCTGTCCGGCAGGTCCGGGACCCCGGCGAAGTCACTGAAGGCCGCTCAGCAGGCCAAAGCCACCGACCTGGTGACCCTGGGCGAGGGCGATCAGCAGATCACGCTCCAGTGGAAGGGCGGCCTGCCGCAGCCGAAGCTGGACGGCACGCGGGCGGAGTACGTCAACGCCGTACCCGGCGCGGATGTCGTAGTGGAGGCCACCCGGACCGGTTTCGAGCAGTACGTCGAGCTCAAGCAGCGTCCCGAGACCGGTGACGCGGGCGGCTATTCCTACACGCTTCCGCTGAAGGCCGAGGGCCTGAAGGCGAAGCAACTCGCCGACGGCAGCGTGCTATTCACCGACAAGAGGAACAAAAAGCGGGCTGTCATGCCCGCGCCGGTGATGTGGGACGCCACCGTCGACGAGCGCTCCGGTGAGCACACCCGCAAGACCAGGGTCGGCCTGAAGGTGGTCCAGAAGGGCGCCTCCGTCGACCTGGTGATCACCCCGGACGCCGACTTCCTTACCGACCCGGACACCAAGTACCCGGTCACCATCGACCCGTCCACCTCCTCGCTGTCCAACGTCTTCGACACCTACGTGCAGCAGGGCGAGACCGTCGACTGGTCCACCGACACCGAGCTGGACTTCGGCAACCCCGGCACCAAGAACACCGACGGCACCCCGCGCACCGCGCAGTCCTTCATCTCCTGGAACACCACGCCGATCCAGGACGCGCTGGTGCTGGACGCGAAGCTGTCGCTGTACAACTTCCACTCGGGCAACACCGACTGCAAGGCGTACCCGTGGGAGGTGTGGTCCTCCCCCGCTGCCTCCACCTCTAGCCGGTGGACCAACCGCCCGACGATGACGGCGAAGAAGGCCACCTCCACCGAGACGCGCGGCAACCCGTCGTGCACCAGCACCCAGCCCAAGGGCTGGATCAACGCCGACATCACCACGCTGGTGCAGGAGTGGGCCTCGGCCAAGGCCACCCGCGGCCACATGGGCATCCGCGCCACCGACGAGTCGGTCGTGGCCCAGTGGAAGCGCGTCAACTCCGCCAACGCCGCCTCCAACCCGCCGAAGCTGGTCGTCAACTACAACTACCGGCCGCGCACCGGCACCAAGCAGGAGGCCGGCCCGCCGTACTTCTCCTACGGCGGCACCTACGTCGTCAACACCACCACGCCCACCCTGCGGGACACCTTCGTCGACGCCGACGGCGACAAGGTCAACGGCACCTTCCAGATCTACGACAACGCCACCAACACCCAGGTCGGCAACGTCCTGGTGTCGAAGTACGTGCCCTCCGGGCAGGTCGCCTCGGTGACCGTCCCGGCAGGTGTGCTCGCGGACGGCAAGACGTACAAGTTCCGCACCAGCCCCTACGACGGAACGCACTACAACGCCGGCTGGTCGGCGTGGAAGACCTTCACCGTCGACACCAAGGCCCCGTCCGCCCCGACGAAGATCGTCTCCACGGACTACCCGTCGGACAAGTGGGTCAAGGGCGCCGGCCAGGCCGGCACCTTCACCGTCACCCCGCCCGCCGGCGGTGACCACGACTGGCTGGAGTGGTCACTCGACGGGGTGACCTGGACCAAGGTCCCGACCGGCGGATCGACCGCTGACAAGGCCATCAGCGTCGCCCCGCCCAAGGACGGCACGCACACGCTCCAGGTCCGCTCGGTCGACAAGGCGGACAACAAGTCCGAGCCGGCCGAGTACGTCTTCCACGCCGGTCCCGGCGGCTTCGTACAGCCCGCCGAGGGTGAGCGCACCGCACGCCGTCTGCCGCTGGTCGCCGAGGCCGACGCTGCGAAATATGACAAGGTGTCGTTCTCCTGGCGCCGCTCGGAGGCGGACGACTGGGTGAAGATCCCGGCCGGTGATGTGACCTCCGGTGGCAGCCCGCTGACCGCGTGGCCGGTGCCCGTCACCAACGGCAAGAACAGCACCCTGGTCTGGAACACCACCGACACCGTCAACCCGGACGGTTCGATCCAGGTCAAGGCCGACTTCACGGGCCCGAACAGCGCCTCCGGCAGCACCCAGCCGCTGTCGGCCGTGGTGGATCGCAACGCCAGCGGCGCGGCCGCGGCCGAGGCCGGCCCCGGTTCGCTGAACCTGCTCACCGGCGACTACAGCCTGTCGGGCACCGATGTCTCGCTGTTCGACACGACGGTGACCCGCGCTGCGTCCTCGCGTACCCCGCAGGCAGGGGCGGCCCAGAACGGCCAGGCGGCGATCTTCGGCAAGGAGTGGACGAGCGGAACGGCGGCCCAGACCGTCGAGTCCGACTACTCCGAGCTGGTCAAGACCTCCGCGACCTCGCTCGACGTGGTCACCACTGACGGCGAGACGATCTCCTTCACCGCGAACGCGGCCAAGACCGGCTGGATTCCCGAGCCGGGAGCCGAGAACCTCACCCTCAAGGGCAGCTTCTCCAGCGGCGACTTCACCCTGTCGGACACCGAGGGCACCGTGACCACGTTCAGCCGGGTGAACTCCTCAGCTGCAGCGTGGACCGTGTCGCGTTCCTTGATCGACGGCCAGGCACACTCGACCACCGAGGTGGTATCCGAGGCCGTCACGGTGGACGGAAAGGTGCTCGCACGGCCCAAGCGTGTCATCGCTGCCACCAGCGCGGTGAGCGTCGGCACCTGCGAGACCGCCCCGGCCACCCGGGGATGCCGCGTCTTGGAGTTTGTCTACGCGACCTCGACGACGGCCACGGCGGGCGCCTTCGGTGATGTGAAGGACCAGGTGGCGGAGATCCGCGCCTGGGCCACCCTCCCGGGAGCCACGGTCTCGACGGCGACGACCGTGGCGAAGTACGCCTACGACAACTCCGGCCGCCTGCGCGAGACCTGGGACCCCCGGATCTCTCCGGCGCTGAAGACGACGTACGCCTATGACAGCTTGGGACGGGTCACCCAGATGACGCCGCCCGGCCAGCTGCCGTGGACCTTCGTCTACGGCAAGGTCGGCACCGACCCGGTAGCCGGCGACGGCATGCTGCTCAAGGTCTCCCGCCCCACGCTCAAGGCCGGATCCGCCGACGAGCTCGACGGCAATGCCGCCGAGACCTCCATCGTCTACGGAGTCCCGCTCACCGGTGCCAAGGCGCCGCGCGCCATGGGCTCCGGCGATGTGCAGGCGTGGGGTCAGCTGGATGCCCCCACCGACGCCACAGCCATCATCCCCACGGGCGTCACCCCGGCGTCGCACGATGGCGCCAGTCTGACGGCAAACGCCTACGGGCGCGCCATGGTCCACTACCTGAACGCCTCCGGGCGTGAGGTCAACACCCTGGACCCGGCCAAGAACATCACCACCACGGAGTACGACGCGTCCGGCAACGCTGTGCGCGAGCTGTCCGCGGCCAACCGCGCCCTGGCGCTGGGCACTACCGACGCCGACAAGGCCCAGCTGGCCGACCTCGGTATCTCAGCCCTGCCCGCCGGCGAGCGCGCCGAACTGCTCTCCAACCGCAGTGTCTACAACACCGACGGCTCCCGTGAGCTGGAGACTCTCGGGCCGCTGCACCGCGTCGTGCTGGAGAGCGACCTGAAGGACGGCACTACCACGGTGGCCGCCGCCGGTGAGCAGTTGGCCGTCCGTCACCGTACGGTCAACGAGTACGACAGCGGCCGTCCCACCGACGGCACTGCATCCGTCTCCGACAAGGTCACCAAGAGCACCGAGGGCGGACAGCCGCGCAACTGGCCGACGCTCACGGCCGACGCCCGGGTCACGCAGACCGTCTACGACTGGGTGGTCGGCAAGCCCACCAGCACCATCCAGGATCCCGGTGGTCTGGCCATCACCGAGAAGGCGAGCTACGACGCCGCCGGACTCCAGATCAGCCGGAGCCTGCCCGCGTCCAGCGGATCCGACGCCGGCACCGTGATCACCGACTACTACACGGGTGATGGCACCGGCGTCTGCGGCGGCCGCCCTGAGTGGGCCGACGAGGTGTGCCGCACCCGCCCGGCGGCGGCGATCACCGGCGGCGGCTCGAACCCGGCGGAGCTGGCGACCACCACGGCCGAGTACGACCGCTGGGGCGAGACCGCCAAGCTGACGGAGACCGCGAACGGCAGCACCCGTGTCAAGACGACCGAGTACGACGCCGCCGGCCGCGCGAAGACCGTGACGATCACCGGTGGCCTCGGCACGGCCGTCCCGGCTGTCACCACGACGTACGATTCCGCCAGCGGCAAGGTTGCCACGATCACATCCACCAACGGCGGAACGATCAGGAAGGTCTACGACAAGCTCGGCCGCCTCATCTCCTACACGGACGCCGACGGCGGCGTGACCACCAGCGAGTACGACGCTCAGGACCGCCCGCTCAGTGTCAGCGACAGCGTGCCGTCCACCACGTCGTACGCCTACGACACCGCGGTCGACCCGCGGGACCTGCCCACCTCGATCACGGACTCGGTGGCCGGCTCCTTCTCGGTCAGTTACGACGCCGACGGTCAGGTGCTGAGTCAAAAGCTGCCCAGCGGCTACACCCTGCGCCAGAGCACCAACCCCGCAGGCATGGCCACCCAGCGCACCTACACCCGGGACAGCGACGGCGAGGTCCTCTTCTCCGAGACCCTGGTGCCCACGGTCCACGGACAGCGGTCGCTCTACACCGGTTCGCTGGGGCAGACCTCCAACCAAAGCTACCGGTATGACAAGGTCGGCCGGCTGGTGAAGGCGGAGGACGACACCGTCGACGCCGTCTGCGTCACCCGCAGCTACACCTTCGACAAGAACTCCAACCGCAAGACGCTGGCCACCTCGGCCGCACAGCCCGGCCTGGAGTGCACCAGCAGTGGTGCGACGACGGTGAGCCACACCTACGACAGCGCCGACCGGCTGGTCGACTCCGGCTACGCCTACGACGCCCTCGGCCGCACCACGGCGGCCCCCGGCACAACGTTGACGTACTACACCAACGACCTGGTCCGCCAGCAGATCGCCGGCAGCCAGCGTCAGACCTGGACCCTCGACTCCCAGCTCCGCTTCCGCGGCTGGACAGTCGAATCCAACTCCTCGGGCACCTGGACGCAGACTCAGTCCAAGCTCAACCACTACGGCTCCGACGTAGACGTCCCCCGCTGGATCGTGGAGGACACCGCGACAGGGGCGCTCACCCGCAACATCAACGGATTTGACGGCCAGTTGGTCGCCACCACCGCCAAGACCGGGAACATCGTGCTGCAGATGGTGAACCTGCACGGCGACGTGGTGATGCAGCTGCCGCTGACCGCGGGCCAGGCACCCACGGTTCTGAGCACCGACGAGTACGGCAACCGCACCGGCGCCCAGACCAACGTCCGCTACGGCTGGCACGGCGGCATGCATCGCTCCGCGGAGACCGTCACGGGACTCACCCTCATGGGCGTGCGCCTGTACAACCCGGCGACCGGCCGCTTCCTGTCCGCCGACCCTGTACCGGGTGGTAGCTGCAACGCCTACGACTACGCCTGCGCCGATCCCGTCAACAACGACGACGTCACCGGCTGCGCCACCTGCCGCGTCCCCAAACACGCTTGGACCGGCCGGAGCTTCAGCACCGTCCTGCGCACCACCCGGTGGAGCTACAGCAGCTGGCAGAACTACAACTACCACTGGTTCTGGGACGTGGTCAGCGGCGACTACGGTCCCGTGCCGATCACCTCGTGGAAGCGCCAGTACCGCTACCGCAAGCAGTACATCTTCAAATGCAAGGTCGTGGCCTGGTATGGCTGGGGCCGACAGAAGATCCTCGCCACTTACGAGACGCATTACCAGTACTCCTACCGTGACCGCACCACCTACCGGATCGCGTTCACCGGCATCAAGTGGACCCGGACCGGAGGCTGGAGCTGGGCCAGGACGTACATGAGCTACGTGTCCAGCTACCGCATCGTCTACACGAAGGGCTGAGCCCCTCCACACCAGCAACCCATACGGTGGTGCCCCGCAGAGACCTTCCGCGGGGCACCACCCCTTCCCTGCCGCGCGGACCCCACGTGCGAACGGAACGACCCCCCTCCCCCTACAGAGACAACGTCCCTCATGCTGATCGCAATCGCCGTCGTGGGCATCACCGTCTTCTGCCTCACGCTCTGGTGCTCGCTCACCGTTGCCCGGATGCAGAACCTCCCCTCGCGGCGCCGATACCTCCCCCTGTCCCTCTTCCTGATCGCGCTCGGCGCCAGCCTCCTGCGCGCCTTCGACCTCCCCCAGATAGCCAACGTCATCGCCTTCCCCCTCAACCTCGCGGCCCTCGTCACATCGCTATACGAGATCCGCACTCGACAGAGCAGAAACCGAGCCGGGCTTCCCACCGGCTGAACCCGCGCACACGAGCACCAAGCTGTCCAGGCAGCTGTCTGACTGGTGTGCAGGGTTGCGAGGCAAAGGCCTGGCCCGTCGCCATAGGAATGGATGACGGGCCAGCTCCCCGCCACGGTGCTCACCTCCACACCGATCACGCAGCCCTTGAGAAAGTCGTCAGGTTTCAGGCACGTCACCGCGGTCCTGGCTGGGGCGTTCGGCTGGCCCTACCCCCGTATGCCAGACAACTGGCAACTGCTGGGCACCGACAAGGCTGCTGGAAAGGTAGGTGCCGCTTGTGGCGGTGTACGGTCCGCCTCCGGCTGCGGACCGGTGCTGCGCCGTGAACTCTGCACCTGTTTCACAGCCTGGTCCTGGGCGGGCTGAGCAGGTCGTCACCAGGCCATAAAGCACTGCCCGATTCGGCCCAGGCGAGGTGCTGGCGTACCTGGGCCAGGACTGCTTTTCGGTCCTGCGGGCCATAGGCGGTGCATTCCTGGGTGGCCGGGTCGATGGCGCGGATCGTGCTGTCAGGGCCGCTGCACAGCAGGGCGCGCTCGATGAGGGGCAGGCCCAGGCTGAGCGCGTCGCAGCCCTCTTTGCGGATGAGCCGGACGAGGTCGGCCACCACCGCTTCCCAGTCGCCGACCTCGGGCCAGTGGGCGCCGCCACCCAGTTCCTGGGTGAGGGTGGACAGCGGGACGATCTCGCCCGGCCGGCGGCCTTGGGCCAAGTGCTAGTGAATGCGTATCCCGTCGGGCTGCTTCACGCGGGGGTGGAGCAGACAGGCCGCGGCAACGACCGGCAGAACAGGGCAGCAGCCTGTCCGGCCGCCCGGGGAGCGGGGCGGCAGGCATCGTCGTCCGCTTCTTCGGTGCCGGCCTCTTGACGGAGCGGCGCGGTTCGCCGTGAGGACGGGAGGTCACGCGTGAGAAGCCTACTGCTGGGCTGCGTCTGACCGCAGAAACCGTCGGAGGCAAATGATTTCGCAGGCGAGTTCGAGCAAGCCCTGGTGGAGGGCGGCGCGTCGCTCGTAGCGGACACGGAGTCGTTTGAACTGGTGCAGCCAGGCGAAGGTGCGCTCGACCACCCAGCGAACCTTGCCGAGCCTGGGGCCGTGGGTGACGCCGCGTCGGGCGATCACCGGTCTTTAGTCAACGGTCTGGGACCCCTCGATCGGGCGATGTCCCGCCTGGGCGAGTCCTTCACCGACCGCGTCGGTGAAGGCGGCGATGGCCTCATTGTGCCGGGTCGGGACCCAGACCACCGACGTCAGCCAGGCCAGGGGTGCGCCTTCGAGGGGGCGCCAGACCAGGACTCGAATCTCGAAGTGGGCTACCACACGCGCCTCCATCTTCTTCTCGCTCACCGGCAGCTTCCTGCGGCCTTGGCCCTCCGCCCGCACCTTGCGGATCTCGCACTCCATCGCGGACCGAGCTTGTCCTTGCTGACTGCCGCGCCGTCGACCTGTCGTACCGCGACCTCGCCCTGTGATGCGCGCCTGCCCACGCCCGCATTCCACCCCTCTCGCTGGTGCTTTTGCTGTACCCGCTCAAACGAGCTCGCTCCGTCCCGTCGAAGGCTCCGTGCGGAAAGCGGCTACTTCTCAGCCCTGCACGCGGTGTGATGGGGTGCGTCGAGGGTCGGTTTACGCGAGGTCTTCCAAGAGCAGGTCGAGTGCCGCCTCTTCGTGCAGGGCCATTCCCACGACGTCCATGGTCGGGGCCAGTTCCGCATCCCATGTGGCCTCGGTGCGCGGGCCGGTGAGGAGGAGTTGCGGTGTGCCGTGCGCCTGGGTGCGGGTGGCGAGGTACTCGTAGTCCTGTGCTGTCATCCGCCAGGGCTGGGCCCTGTAGCGCAGCATGACACGGTTGGCCAGTGCGATGCCTGGCCAGTCGAAGTCCCCGTGGTAGGCGAAGGCGCACCCGGCGTCGGCCAGCGTGTCGAGCAAGGTGAGGACGACCGTCGTTGCGCTACCTGAGGTGCAGATCAGCGGCGCGGTGCAGCCGGCGTCGGCGGCGGCTTCGACCACTCGGGGGTTCTCGCAGACGTGGATGCGGGTGTGGGCTGGCATCTGCAGGTGCAGGGTGCGTAGTTCTCGCAGGGTGAGGTGCGTTTCCAGGTGGTGCTCTGACCGCTCGCGCAGGGCTTTTTCGCCCCAGGTGCCGCCTGTGGGGCCCAAGCTGTAGGTGAGCACGGTGCTGGACACCTCGTCCGGGGTGACCGATGCCAGGCGCCACAGGGCTCGGCGTGCAGGCGCGTCGGCGGGGAACTCAACATCGTGCGCCAGCGCGATGCCGCGCAGGACCAGCCGGGACAGCAGTGTGCCGTCGTCCAAGCCGTGGGCGGAGCCGGTGGCGCTGGTGGCCAGTTCGCCGCGGCCCCAGGTGGCCGGGGTGGGGTCTGGGTCCGTGTCGGGGAAGAGTATCGCCAGGGTGTGGACCGCCTGGGTGACGACCGCGGTCGCGGTGTCGGGGGCTTGGCGGGCGAGTGCGCCGCCGCGTCGTATCTCCTCCAGCCACTGAGCCGTCCAGGGTTGGGTGGATAGCGACGTGGCTTTCATCGCGGTCTGCGCCGTCGACCAGATGCGAGCTCGTTCAGCGGTCGCCGCGTGGCGGGCGGCGCGGCGGTCGGTCAGGGGTGGGCCCAGTTCTTCCAGCGTGGCGGCCAGGCCCCGGCCGACGGCGCTGGCCCGCAGGCGTGCGTCCAGCTCCGTCAGGCTGATTGTGGCGGCGGGGCCAGTGAGGGGTCTGGCTAGCAGGAGGGACAGGGCTTCGCGTTCGGCTGCGTTGAGGCGTTGGAGTTTGATGCTGCCGGCCGGTTGGATTCCGTTGCGTTCCAGGCGGGCCCGGGCCGCGGTCCAAAGACGGGTGAGGCCCGGTCGGGTGAGGAAGGTGAGGGTGTCTGCGTCGAGGGGGTGTGCGTCGGCACGCCCGGGATCTGTCAGGTCTGTCATACCGGCATCAGTCTGCGCTGTCGTCCGTTCCACGTGTAGTGCAGCGTCGCCACGCCTCGCACATGCGGATCGCGCAGGCATTCGTAGATGTGGAGGGAGGGTACGTCGGGCCAGTTGCCGATGAGGCGTTCGCTGGTGAGGACGAAGTCGAGGTCCAGGTCGACCAGGATGCGGCCGAGGCGGGCGTGGGTGGGCTCGTCGACCTTGGCGAAGGCGTCGTCGAGGAGGATCAGGCGGGGTGTGTGTGGGGCGGCGTCGGCGAGGCTGGTGAAGTGGGCGGCCGCCGCGGCGAAAAGGACCAGGTAAGACAGGACCCGCTGTTCGCCCTGGCTCAGGCCCGTGCGGCCGGAGAGCTTGCGGCGGCTGCCCGGTGCCGCGTCGTTGACCACCCAGGGCGTGAAGGTGAACCAGTTGCGGTAGTCCAGCGCGGTGCGCAGATGGGCCGCGTAGCCGGCGGCCGGGTCGGCGCGGCGTGCGTCCTCGATGCGGCGCTGGAGGATGTCGCGGAGTTGCTCGGACTGCTCACGGGTGCGCAGTCCGGAGGGGCTGCGCAGCAGGTCGACAGCCTCCTTGACGTCCGCATCCACTGCGTCGGCCAGTCTCCAGTCGAGGGCGACACCCAGACCGTGTGAGGTGCGGACCGTGGACAGGGTGGTGTTGAGGGCGGCGACCAAGGCGCCCGCGGCGAGCACCTGCGAGGACAAGTGGTCGCCCAGCTCTCCGGTCAAAAAACGCTGGAAGACCTCGCGTTCGCGGTCCGTGAGACGGTCCCGCGCGTCGGCGGCCTGGGCAGCGATCCGCTCGCCGACGAGGGCGACGTCGTGCGGACCGTGGTCGTCGACGAGCTGGCAGAGCTTGATGCCGTCGTGTTCCGTGAGCGTGGCGTCGTAGCCTCCGGAGAGCTGGTCACGCAGTTCCGTGTGACGGTTGAGGAGTGTGGTGTCCGAGATGTCGTGGCGTGCAGTGTCCAAGCCTCGGCGCACCGCGTCGATCAGCAGGCGCAACGCTGTGATGCGTTCCCGCACGTCGTCGTGGACAGGGTCCGGCAACTTCAGAGCACCATTGTCGGCGTCGGCGTCGAGACCTGCTCCCCTAAGCACACCGGGCAGCGACAGGACCGTACGCAGTTGCCTGCCGCAGGCGAGCACTCCGGTCTCCTGGGCGGCGAGCACCTCACGTCGTGCTCTGACGTCCTCTTCCGCCCGTACGCGCTGGTCGTGCAGGTCGGCCAGGTCTTTCCGCACGCGTGGGAGCTGGCGGTCGACGGCCTCCAGGCGACGTTTCGCCTCGCTCTCGCGGGCAAGGATCTGCTGTTCCGTAGCGCCGAGTGCCTCTTGCAGAGTCCGGACGGTACGACGGGCGGCCTCCAGGCGGCCGAGGGGCTCGGCGTAGTCGGACTCAGCCTCCTGGCGGGCCAAGGTGGCACGCTCGTAGTCCGCCTGGCCGCCGCGGTGGTCGTCGGCCGCGGACAAGACCGCGCGTAGGCGCCGTCGCAGCTGTTGCGTGCCCTGGCCGAGGCGGTCGAGAGCGCGCCGGACCGTTTCGAGTGCGGCGGGGTCCGCCGGAAGGCTGTGGGCACTGGCTGTCGCCTCGGTCTCACGCCGGGCGGCGACCGCGCGGGCACGTGTCTGCTCCGCCTCGCGGGCGGCGGCGGCCGCCTGTGCGGCGAGGGATTCGGCGGTGCGCTCGGCCTCGGCCGTGCGAGCCCACGCATCGGTCAGCGCACGCGCTGAGGGCGGTCGCCGCAGAGTGTCGCCGACCTGGTCGCGGTGTTCGGTGAGGGCATGGAGGTTGTTCCGATGCTCGGCCAGCTCCTGCTGCACGTTTGTCAACTGGCTGTCGAGTTCCGCTAGTGCCCGGCGACGGGTCTCGGCGCGGACCTGCGCGCCCACGTACTCGGCGGTGGGCTTGGCGTGGCGGCCGCGGGCGATGCCGAGCTTGAAGGAGCCGTCGGTGCCGATGGCGGTGTGTACTCCAGCCGCCTGTGTGTCGGCGGCATCGGTGTCGGTGAGGAGCCCGCCTGCGACCAGAGCCACTGCCTCCAGCACGCGCTCGACCTGTTCCACCGTCACTGCGTTGTCCTGCGCGGCGACCGGCCGCAACACCCGGGCGAGGCTCACCCCGGCCACCGGTGCTGCCGGGACCAGCAGGGTGTCGCGCGTGGCCGGGTCCACAACGGTGCCGTCGGCGCACACCCAGGCGTCGAGCAGGCCGCTGGCCTCCAGCGCGGCTTCCAGCCCGGCTCGCGCATCCGGCGCCAGGTCGTCAGCGAAGTCCACCAGCCGATACAGGGGCGCTCCGGTGCCGGGTGTGCGGGGGGTGATGCGGTGGGGCGGGGGCGGCGGCTCGGGGTCGGTGCGGTGTTCCCATTCCTCGCGCCGGCGGTGGAGGCGGTCTTGTTCGGCGGCCAGGTCGTGGACGGTCAGGGCGAGGGTGTCGCGTTGTTCGTTCAGTTCCGCCAGCCACGCGACGACGGCTGACCGTGCCGCTTCGGCCACCTCGTCGGAGGCCTGGGCGGCCAGCGGTCCGTCCGCCGGGTCGTGCGCAATCAGGGCGCTCACGGCGTTAAGGGGCACCCCGGTGAGGTGCTGCAACCGCTCGGTCCAGGCCCGAGCCGCCTGAGCGTAGGCCTGCCCCGCACGCACCGTTTCCTCTCGGCGCTGCTCGGCCAGGGTGCGCGCACCGTCTGCCTGTTCCTCCAGGCGTTCACGAGCGGCGTCGGCCTCCTTAGCCTCCCGTTGGGCCTGGTGAGACCGTTCGATGAGGGCGCCCAGTTCGGTGACGGACCGGGACCGGTTTCTGATCACCGGCTGCGCGGCGCCGAGCTGGGCATCCCAGGCGTTCAGCGCGGTCGCACAGAGCTCGGCGTCGAGTGCCAGCACCTCGCTGTGCCGTACGAGGTGGACATCGTCTTCCGGTGCGCTCAGTTCGGCTGTCGTGGCGGGCGCGACCGTCGTGGCGGGAGTCGCGACGGGCTCGCCCAGGTGGACGGGGTCGAGCCCGGACCGCTCCGCTTCCTGCGCCAGCTCTCCTTGTGCCGTGCTCAGTTCGACCAGCTCTTCGCCAAGCCGCCGGGCCTGGGCGGTCAGGCGCCGTCCGGCCTCCTCCTGATTGCTGTGGGCCTGCCGGACGGCCTTGAAGGCGGCGACAGCCGCGCTGTGCAGGGCGGTGACGGTGAGGCGTTTGTCCCCGAGTTCCTTCAGGCTGCGGTATCCGGCGCTGGCGTGTAGGGCGGCGAGGTCCGTCTCGGCGGCGCTGGCCTCGCTTTCCAGGGCTTCGACGCGAGCGACAAGTTCCTGCTCGCGCTCGCGCAGCCCCTCCGCTGTGCGCGCCGCGTCCCCCGTGGACCTGCGCTGCTGCATCAGCCGCTCCAGCTCACTACTCGCCTCGTCCGCGCGGCGGCGCAGCGCGCCGTGCAGATAGCCGCGGTAGCCGGCCAGGAACGTGCGCAGCGCTTGATCGGTGCGTTCCAGGCGCCCGAGATCGGCCCGTACGGTGTCGAGGTCGTCCAGGCCCCTGGCCACCTTCTGCACGACCTCGTCATCGAGGGCGGGCAGCGTCTCAGCGAGGACGGAGACCAGTCCGCCGGAGTCGATGCGGTCGCCGATGGTGGGCCGGCGCAGCCGGTGCAGTAGGTGGAGCAGGTTGCGGTAGCGCGCCGGGTCGGTGAGGCCGAACAGTTCGCGGGCGACCCTGGCACGGTGCTCGACGGCGCGGTCGGTGACGTTCTCCGCGCCGAGGAGCGACTTGAGCTGGTCGACGGGCAGGGGCTGGCCGGCCGGGGCCAGGTCAAGGTCTTCGCCGACCCGCAGCCGCGTGGTGAAGAAGAACGGCTTCGCCGTCTTGGTCGACTGGGACGCGCGGATGGCCGCGCCAATGGTCAGATGGTGGTCGGTTCCCTCCTCGTCCGTCCGCGTGAACTCCAGCCACAGGTAGCCCAGCCGGTTGGTCTGCGCAAAGCCGTCGAGCATCAGCCAGGCCAGGGTGGTGCGTCCGGTTCCCGTGGCATCCAGGGCGCGGGCCTCGCCGTCGAGAAGATAGGGCAGCAGCATCTCCAGGGCCTTGGACTTACCGGCGCCGTTCTTGCCGCGCAGCAGCAGCCGCCCCTCACCGAAGGCGAACTCCTGCTCGTCGTACTGCCAGACGTTCCGGATGCCCGCGCGGTGCAGACGGTAGCGGGATAGGTTCGGCAGGCCGTTCATCGGGGCAGCTCCTGGGAGACGTCGTCCGCTGGGGACTGGTCGGTACGGGGCTTGAGGGCCACCGTGGTGGCGTACCGGGCGGCCGCGGCGAGCAGTATCCACTGGCCGTCGCTATGGCCCTGGCCGCGGGCCTGGGAGACGTCGGTGACGGGGCGGCCTTCGGCTACCGTCTCCTGGTATCCCTCGGGCAGGCCGTGGCCGTCTGCCCGCACGGGGCCGGCGGGTGCGATCAGGCGCATTCGGACGAGGAGGTCGAGGACGGCGGCGAGGAATCCGTCCCGGTCCTGAAGATGGCCGCGCTGCCAGTTGCTGCGCCTGCCGTACTCCTCGATCAGTTCGTCGAGCAGGCCGGGCAGCAGTCCGTCCGGGATGGGTACGCCGATCACCAGCCGTCCGCCGACCGCGGGGTGGCCGGGGTTCTCAGGGCGCAGCCGGTCGACCAGTCGTTCCACGAGGAGCAGCGCGGCCTGAGCCACCGTCCCGGTGCCCGGCAGGTGCAGGTCGGTGAGCTCGTCGTCCGGGTCGACCAGGGCGATGCCCTCGGCTCGGATCTCAGCTTCCAGGCCGAGCAGTTCGGAGAATGCCTGCGCCTCGCGGCGCTGCCGGGTGCGCAGCCATTCGCGTTCGGCGTCGGTGAGGTCGTCGAGGTGGACGACGGGGGTTTCGACCAGGCGCCGGCGGACGTACGTACGCGGCCCTCCAAAACCAGGGTCGGCGGCCCGGCGCACGAGGTCTGCGCCGTCGCGGCTTTGGGCGAGCGGGCCGGCGACGATAGCCCGAGCGATCTCGCGGTCCACGGTCAGCAGCGCCTCTCCGGCTCGCTCCTCGGCGACGGCTGCGACCTGTCCCTCGGTCTCCACCAGGACGCCCCAGTCGACGAGTTGCCGCAGCGCGGCTGCGAGGGTCCGCCGTTCAGCCTGCCGCCCCGTGTCGGTGATCTCGATGCCAGCGTCGACGGCGGCGGCCCGCAGGTCGGCAACGAGCTGGGAGAGCAGGAGCTGTTCCGGGGCAGTGACAAGGACCGACAGGGCGAGGGCCACGTAGGCGTACGTCCGCGGAGTAAACGGCGTTCCGGTCGACGGTCGCTGAAGGCGGTGGCCCGAGCCAGGGCCAAGACCTGCCTTGAACAGCCGGGCGTAGGAGGCCTCCACCAGCAGACGGTATCCGAACACCTGCTGGAAGCGCTGGGCGAGCCAGTCGGCATGGCGCCGGATCAGCGGGAAGGTGTCGCTGTGTTCTCCGGTACTGGTGACCAGAGGGTGGGCCAGCATGAGCCGGGCGGCTGTGCGGCGCTCGGCGGCGAGGGCGACGTCGTGTGCGGAGGGCAGCGGCATCAGGCGCTCGCCTCCCCGGCCGCGGGTGTGGACGCGCTCTCGACGGCTACGGTGAGATCGTCCGCCATCAGGTCACCGTCCACGGACCGCAGGATGGTGGACCGGCCGGGGGTGCGCCATGCGGTCAGCCGGATGCCGAGGTCCACGTCGACTGCCTGCGCACCGTCGAGCTGGAAGTCGCGGGCATCCTTGTGCAGCTGGGCGTTGCCGAGGGCAGTGGTGAGGAGTTCCAGCAGTAGTCGCATGGCCGGGGCGCTGAGGCGCACCTGTTCGAACCTGCCCGAGGCGCTGTGGAGTTCGTCGGCCGCCGCCTGCCGGGCCTCGGCCTGCTGCCGCGCCTGCTCCAAGAGGCGGTGCTTTTGCTCGGAGTTGTCCTCGGCCGCCGCGGCACGTCCCCGTGGGGCCCTGCTGCCGCGCTCGCGCAGCGCCACCGGCACGTCCACGACGGGTCCGGTCCACCAGCTCACGTACGCCGGCACGGACCGGTCGGCATCCGGCGCCACCCCCAGATGGCGTGCTCCGTACAGTCCGAAGGCAGCGACCGCGAGGTCGTGGGCCTCCTCCGGCTGAGCAGTGTCGAACCAGGCCGCCAGCCGCAGCAGGTCCTTGCGACGGGACATCTCACCAGAGGCCGAACGCAGCATCCGCTTGGCATTGGCGAGCAGCGACTGCAGGGCGCGCAAGGTGGCGTCCCGGAGCTGATCCACCTGGCTGGAGTGTGCTCCGGTGGCGGTGAACCACTCGCGTAGCCCTTCCCAGTCCGCCAGGTCCCGTCCGCGGCTGCGCTGCACCCGCGTCTCAGGCAGTGTGTCGGCAAGCGATCCGATGCCCGCCGCGTGCGCGTCGATACGGGCGAGCAGCGCGGGCAGGTGCGGCCCAAGGGCGTCCAGGTGGGCCGCGATGCGCGGGGCGCGGAAGGAGACGTCCTCGGTGATGGCCTCCACGTAGTCGAGGAGCAGTTCCTTGAATCCCTGGTACTCGACCGAGTCGAGGTCGTAGCGGGCCAGCACCTGGCCCAGATAGGCGTAGAAGTCCCGAACGGACTCGGCGAATTCAGCAAACTGCACAAAGAGCGTGCTGATCCGCTCCAATGCCTGCTGCGGATCAGCACCGCCCGGGGCCGCGGCCATGGCGGCGATCTCGCGCAGGCCTCGGTCGACGAGGGCCAGCAGCTCGCTGCTCACCTCGCGTGCCGCGTCCGCCCCGGCCATGACCTCGTCCGCGTCCCGCTGCACGCGCTCCCCCAGCTTCGACAACTGGTAACGGGACCGCGAGCGCTGGTATTCGGCGATGCTCGCCGCTTTGACGGTATGCGTGCTGCGCAGCAGATTGCCCCAGCGCACCAGTTGCTCGAGCCGGGCGGTGAGCGTCTCCGCATCCAGCGCCGCCCCCGGAACGCCCCTGTGTGCCAGCTTGGCCAGCAGCTCAGGCACCGCCAGGTCCGCAAGCAGCGTGCCGCAAAACACCCGCATCACCGCCACATACTCCAGGCGCTCGGGTGCGCTGAGGTAGGCGTACGCACTCAACCGCTGCCACGCCTCACCATCGCCGTCGTGACTGGCCAACTCTTCGCGCAGTTCGTCCCCCTCCATACCACCGAGCGTACGGACCACCACTGACACTCCGAATGAGGTCAGGCAAAATCCACCTGCTTGGGGCCAGACGCCACCTCGCACCCACAGCACCCCCTACAGGCCGCCTTCAGCACGGCCCCGCCCAGCACCACAGCACCAAGCGACCTGCAATACGGCACTGGGACGAACTGGCCCAGGCCCGTGACCTGCGCGGCGGCTGTGGAGACGCTGCTCCCAAACGATCGACCCTGACGGTCTGCCCACCGGGCGGCCACGCTGGTGGATGGTCCGGGGCCTCCCCCTGAGTGGTGGACACGCTGATACTGGATCTGCTTGATCCGGAGGAAGCGAGAACACCGCCGATGGCGATGAAAGACTATTCGG